>NZ_JAMYPO010000045.1:0-56682 GCF_040320365.1 Mesorhizobium sp. M0701 | reverse complement strand
GGCCTCCACTCCAGCCAGCATCTTGAATCACAAAACCGACTGATCCGGAATCCCCTTCGATTCCGTCAAATCAGGAACCGCTCTAGCGTTGAGATCGGGGCTCAGCACGATGGTAGTCCGGCTGGCGCGGTGTTTGCCGGCAATACTCTCCCAGATGGCCCATAATTTCGGGGCTGATTCCCGAGTAATCCCGTCCACCTTGCTGGGTCGAAAACCGGCGAACAATGTCCCGATCAACAGAACCATGCCCAGCATCGCAGCTGGGATCGCAACAACGCCAGCCGCGATGACGGCGAGCGGATGCCGGTCGAGAAACCAGAACCATAAGACTGTTGGGCAGAACAGCGGCAGAGCGAAAAGCAGGACGGCAAACCTGCCGAAGCGCGCTCCCATGTAGAAGACCAGGCGCGACATCAACCCCTCACAGCGGAATGTTGTCGTGCTTCTTCCAGGGGTTTTGCATATCCTTGTTGCGCAGCATCCTGAGCGCGCGGGCGATGCGGCGGCGGGTTGAATGCGGCATGATCACCTCGTCGACATAGCCACGCTCGGCGGCAACGAAGGGCGACAGGAAGCGATCTTCGTAAGCCTTTGTGTGTGCTGCAATTTTCTCCGCGTCGCCGATGTCCTTGCGATAGATGATCTCGACCGCGCCCCTGGCCCCCATCACCGCAATCTGCGCCGTTGGCCAGGCATAGTTCATGTCACCGCGCAAATGCTTTGACGCCATGACGTCATAGGCGCCGCCATAGGCCTTTCTGGTGATGACGGTGATCTTTGGCACGGTCGCTTCGGCATAGGCGAACAGAAGCTTGGCGCCGTGCTTGATCAACCCGCCATATTCCTGCGCGGTGCGGGGCCGTACGCCGGGCACGTCGACGAAGGTGACGATCGGGATCGAGAAGCAGTCGCAGAAGCGCACGAAACGAGCCGCCTTGCGGCTGGCATCCGAATCGAGCACGCCGGCCAGCACCATCGGCTGGTTGGCGACGAAGCCGACGCTGCGGCCCTCGATACGGCCGAAGCCGGTGACGATGTTTTTCGCAAAATTCTGCTGGATCTCGAAGAAGTCACCCTCGTCGGCAACTTTAAGGATCAACTCTTTGATGTCGTAGGGTTTGTTGGCATTGTCGGGGATCAGCCTGTCGAGCGACAGATCGTGATCGGTGACCGACTGGTAGCATTCGATCTCGGGAATTTCCGCCGTGTTGGAAGCGGGCAGCAGATCGACCAGCCGGCGCATCTGCAGCAGCGCCTCGACGTCATTGTCGTAGGCTCCGTCGGCGATCGAGGACTTCGTCGTGTGGATAGAAGCGCCGCCGAGGCTTTCGGCGGTGACCGTCTCGTTGGTTACGGTCTTCACCACATCCGGCCCGGTGACGAACATGTAGGAGGTTTCGCGAACCATGAAGATGAAGTCAGTCATCGCCGGCGAATAGACATCGCCGCCGGCGCAGGGGCCCATGATCAGTGAAATCTGCGGGATGACGCCGGAGGCCAGTACATTGCGCTGGAAGATCTCGGCATAGCCGCCGAGCGCCGCCACGCCTTCCTGGATGCGGGCGCCGCCGGCGTCGTAAAGGCCGATGATCGGCGCGCGATTGCGCAGCGCCATCTCCTGGACCTTGACCACCTTTTCGGCATGCGCCTCGGACAGCGAGCCGCCGAACACGGTGAAATCCTTGGCGAAAAGATAGACCGGGCGACCGTTGACGGTGCCCCAGCCCGTAACGACGCCGTCGCCGGCGATCTTGGTTTTCTCCATGCCGAAATCGGTCGAGCGGTGCTCGACATACATGTCGAACTCCTCGAACGAGCCCTCGTCGAGAAAGACGTCTATGCGTTCGCGGGCGGTCAGCTTGCCCTTCTTGTGCTGGGCGTCGATGCGGGCCTGGCCGCCGCCCATGCGGGCGATCTCGCGGCGGCGCTCGAGTTCCTTCAGCACGTCCTTCATGACCGGTCCCCGAAACGGAAAGCTGCATTGTGGTAATCATGCCCGCGAGAGAGCGCAAGCGCCGCTTCCTCATGGCTTTTGCTGCGCTGCAGCATCGGGCCCCTTGCATTTCGATGGGAACTGGGCCATATGCGGCGGCATAGGCGCTTGGGCCGGGATAATCCGGCCTTCTCGACGAATGAGACTGGTTGCGTCTGTTTTCCCTCTTCCCGACAGATCGGCAAGGCGGCGAAAAAGCCCCGTGGCATGATGCCTGCGGGCACGACAGCGCAGCCGTGCGGACGATAATGTCCGCCCGCCTTGTCGTTTCATGACAATTTTCGACGGCAGGTTGCGCCCTGCCGCCCATTGATGTTTGCGGCCAGGAGCCGCATGAAAGAAGAATATTTTGACCAATGAAAACACTTTGACCGGTAAGGACACTGGGGAACTGAACGGTTTCGCCGCACTTGGAATTACCGGCGCACTGCTCAAGGCCACCAATGCCGCCGGCTTTACCGATCCGAAGCCGATCCAGGCCCAGGCGATCCCGCCGCAGCTCGAAGGCCGCGACATTTTCGGCATCGCCCAGACCGGCTCGGGCAAGACGGCGGCGTTCGCGCTGCCGATCCTGTCGAAGATCATCGCACTTGGCACCAAGCGCCGGCCGAAGACGGCCCGCGCGCTGATCCTGGCGCCGACACGTGAACTCGCGGTGCAGATCGAGGAGATGATCAAGCTGCTCGCCAAGGGCGCGCATGTATCGACCGCGCTCGTGCTGGGCGGCGTCTCGCGCTTCAGCCAGGTGAAGAAGGTTGCGCCCGGCGTCGACATCCTGATCGCAACGCCCGGTCGGCTGACCGACCTTGTGCGTGAAGGCGACCTGATGCTTGCCGACACCAAATGGCTGGTGCTCGACGAAGGCGACCGCATGCTCGACATGGGCTTCATCAACGACGTGAAGCGCATCGCCAGGGCAACGGCGCCGGACCGTCAGACGGTGCTGTTCTCGGCGACTATGCCGGCCGAGATCGCCGAACTGGCGAAAGGCCTGCTGAAGAACCCGATCCGCGTCGAAGTCGCTCCTCACAGCACCGCGGCAGCCGAAATCGTGCAGGGTGTCGTCTTTGCCCGCACCAAGCAGAAGCGCCAGGTGCTGGCCAACATGCTTGCCGGTGAGGCGATGAAGTCCGTCATCATCTTCTCGCGCACCAAGCATGGCGCCGACAGGGTGACCAAGGATCTCGAGCGCGACGGCTTCAAGGCCGCTGTCATCCACGGCAACAAGTCGCAGAATGCCCGTCAGAAGGCACTCAACGATTTCCGTGAGGGTTCGGTGCGCATTCTCGTGGCGACCGACATTGCGGCACGCGGCATCGACGTGCCCGGCATCAGCCATGTGGTGAATTTCGACCTGCCGGACGAGGCGGAGAGCTATGTCCACCGGATCGGCCGCACCGGCCGCAACGGCATGGACGGCATCGCCATCACACTCTGCGACCCGTCTGAAAACAGCAAGCTGCGTCAGGTCGAGCGCATCATCCGCACCAAGCTGCCGATCGTTGCCGACCATCTCGGCAGCCCCGATCCGCAGCGCAATCCCGCCGAGAAGAACGAGCGCAGCTTCGAACCGGCCAATGATCGCAACGACCACAATGGCCGTCGCGACGGCAGGCGGCCCAGCGGCGCAAACAACGGCTTCGGCAAGAAGCGGTTCGGCGACAAGCCGGCCTTTGCGGGCGAGCGCAAGCCGGAAGGCGCCAAGCCCTTCAAGGGCAATAACAAGCGCCGCTTCGGCGGCAAGCGGCCAGCAGCGCGGGCCGCATAATCTGACCGTGTTGCGGTCGGCCAAGCCTGGCTTGGTCACACACGATTGAAGAGGGCGACCGGAGCGATGCTTCGGTCGCCCTCTTGCTTGGGGGCCTTTGGGTCACCTTACCACCGCCTCGATCGACACGACGATCCGCTGCGCGAGGAAAGCCGTGGTCGATGCGACAGCGCGTCGCCGGCAATGACGTGGTTGTCCGGGTCGCCGGTATCGTCGACCGGCACCAATTCATGTGCGGCGCCCCAGCGACCCGCAAACACGATCGCTCGCCCATCACCGATCCTACTCGACTGGCGGCTTGCGGTCGAAATTCAATGGCCGCGCATTCCAGCGGGTGACCGTGCTGATCACCCATCGGCAGAACGGCCTCGGCAGCATCCTGAGCAACTTCAGCGTCCAACTCAGGCGGCGTGGGAAAGTGACTTCGAAGCCGCCGTATTCGATGCCTTGCGCGATGCGGCGCGAGGCCAGATTGACCGGCATCAAGCCCGGCATCGGCAGGAAGTTCTTTTCGGTCAGCCGCGTGTCGACAAAGCCCGGATTAATCACCTGGATGCGGACGTTCATCTTGTCGAAATCGTATTTCAGCGACTCGGCCAGGATATTGACCGCCGCCTTGGTGCCGCCATAGGCGGCGGTGGTGGGCCAGCCGAAATAGGCGGTAACCGAACCGATCAGCACGACATGGCCGCGCGAGCGCACGCGCATGCGTTCGATGACTGGCAGCAGGCCATTGATGATGCCAAAATAATTGACTTCGAAAGACCGACGGAAATTGCGCGCCACAAGATCCTCGCCCGGCGTTGCGATATAGCTTCCAGCGTTGAACACTGCCAACACGATCGGACCGAGATCTTTCTCGATCGCTGCAACCGTCTTCGCCATGCGTTTTTCGTCGGTCACGTCGCAAGGATAGGCTGCGACACGGCCCGCCATCTGCGCCGTTTCGACGATGAGAGTATCGATCGGATGGTCATCTGGCGCAGTCACCGCGACGACATAGCCCCGAGCGGCAAGATCCTTGGCCAGCGAACGGCCGATACCGCTGCTGCCGCCCGTAATCCAGGCGACGCCATGCTTCGGATTGGCCCGATAGAGTGTCATGTTGCGCCCCGCCGGCTCTTCTTAGCCTGTGCTCTACCGGTGAAGAAATCGAATGAAAAGAGTGCTTTTCGGTACATGGTTGAAATGAATACCGGTAGGGCGCTCCTGGCTGCAGGAATTGCAGTGTGCGAAATGCGACTGGACCAGGCAAATTCTTGCCTTGAAACCGAAGCTTCGGGTTTCTAGGGTTTCGCCGCACCCACAAAGGAATCTCCATGCCCCGTTCTGTGATCGACGTGATCGGCAACACGCCCCTGATCCGCCTCAACAAGGCCTCGGAAGCAACCGGCTGCGAGATCCTGGGCAAGGCCGAATTCATGAATCCCGGGCAGTCGGTAAAGGACCGCGCCGGCCTGTTTATCATCCGCGATGCGGAGCAGCGCGGGCTGCTGCGGCCCGGCGGCGTCATCGTCGAGGGGACGGCCGGAAATACCGGCATCGGATTGACACTGGTTGCCAAGGCGCTCGGCTACCGCACGGTGATCGTCATTCCCGACACCCAGAGCCAGGAGAAGAAGGATACAATCAAACTGCTCGGCGCCGAGCTGATCGAAGTGCCCGCCGTGCCTTACAAGAACCCGAACAACTACGTGAAGCTGTCGGGCCGGCTGGCCGAGCAGATGGCGAAGAGCGAGCCGAATGGCGCGATCTGGGCCAACCAGTTCGACAATGTCGCCAACCGTGACGGCCATATCCGCACCACGGCCGAAGAAATCTGGAACCAGACCGACGGTAAGGTGGATGGTTTCGTGTCGGCGGTCGGTTCCGGCGGCACTCTGGCAGGCGTCGGTTTCGGGCTGAAGGCCAAAAACAACCAGGTCAAGATCGCGCTGGCCGATCCGCTGGGGGCAGCGCTCTATTCCTTCTACACCAGCGGCGAGCTGAAATCCGAGGGCAGTTCGATCACCGAAGGCATCGGGCAGGGGCGGATCACCGCCAACCTCCAAGGCTTTACACCCGATTTTGCCTTCCAGATCCCCGACGAGGACGCGCTGCCGATCGTATTCGACCTGATCCAGGAGGAGGGGCTTTGCGTTGGCGGTTCGACGGGCATCAACATTGCCGGCGCCATTCGCCTGGCGCGCGAGCTAGGCCCCGGCCACACCATCGTGACCATGCTTTGCGACTACGGCACGCGCTACCAGTCGAAGCTGTTCAATCCTGAATTCCTGCGCGAAAAGAAGCTGCCGGTGCCGGGCTGGATGGAGCAACAGAGCACGATTTCGGTACCGTTCGAAAGGGTTGCGTGATGGCGCACAAGACCGAAGCGCTGTTTCGTGACGACGCCTATCTGGGGACGGCCGACGCCACCGTCGTCGCAGTCAATGATCGCGGCGGCATCATTCTGGACCGGACGGTGTTTTACGCCACATCGGGCGGGCAGCCGGGCGACACCGGCAGCCTCGAACGCGCCGACGGCACCGGCATAGCGATTGCCGCTACGATCACCGGCGAAACCAAGGACGAGATCATCCATGTGCCGGCGCCGGAGCAGGCAGTTCCAAAGGTGGGCGAGCGCATGAGGCTCGCCATCGACTGGCCGCGGCGGCAGTTGCTGATGCGCATGCATTCTGCCTGCCACCTGCTTACCGTCGTCTGTCCGTTCCCGATCACCGGCGCCGCGGTTTCCGAGGACGACAGCCGTATCGATTTCGACATCCCGGACGCCGGCTTTACCAAGGAAGACGTGACGGCCAGACTGATGGAGCTGGTGCGAGCCGACCACCCGATCTTCACCCGGCTCATTTCCGACGAGGAACTGGCATCCAATCCGGGCTTGGTGAAATCCAAGAATGTGCGGCCCCCGGCCGGCACGGGAAGGATCCGATTGGTCTGCATCGGCGAGAACGCTTCGATCGACAGCCAGCCTTGCGGCGGCACCCATGTAAAGAGCACCAGCGAAATCGGCGAGATCCATATCGGCAAGATCGAGAAGAAGGGCCGCGAGAACCGGCGCTTCCGCATTCGCTTTGGTCCTATGCCGCCAGCCTGATATAGGACTGCGACGGACGGGACAGGAGAGAAAAGATGGCCGACGACAGTCCTTTCACCATCGATGCCGATTGGTTACAGAAGCGGCTCGGCGAACCCGGCCTGACGATTGTCGACGCGTCCTGGTATCTGCCGGCGCAAAAGCGTGACGCGCGCGCCGAGTACGACGTAGCGCATATTCCAGGCGCCCGCTTCCTCGACCAGGATGCGGTTTCGGACCCCGACGCGGCTCTGCCGCACACGCTGCCGTCGCCGCAGCATTTCGCGCAATATGTCGGCGCGATGGGTATTTCGGCCGATGACACGATTGTTGTCTATGACGGGCCAGGGTTCTTTTCTGCACCGCGCGCCTGGTGGTTGTTTCGCGTCATGGGCGTGTTCCAGGTCTATATACTCGACGGCGGCTTCGATCGTTGGAAAGCCGCCGGACGGCCGGTGACTGCGGAGCCGACGAAGATCGCGCCTTGCGTGTTTTATGCCAACTTCCATGCCGCCCGCGTCGCCAGCCTTGCCGACATGCGCCGGATCGTCGAGACGGGGGAGAGCCAGATCGCCGACGCGCGCTCGCCTGGCCGTTTTGCCGGCACCGAGCCGGAGCCGCGCCCCGGCATCCGCTCCGGCCATATGCCGGGCGCGCACAACGTGCCGTTTTCGGCGCTTTCGGAAAACGGCGAATTGTTGCCGAAGGACAGGCTGCGCAAAGTGATCGAAGGAGCCGGCATCGACCTGTCGAAGCCGGTCGTCACCTCCTGCGGGTCGGGCGTCACCGCGGCAGCCGTCACGCTAGCTTTGGAGACGCTTGGCCATGCCGACAACAGGCTTTATGACGGTTCATGGACCGAATGGGGCGGGCTTTCCGACACGCCTGTCGTGACGGGCAAGGACTGACGGTGATGGAAGACGGATCGCTGGAAGACATCGATGTCACCGTGACGTTTCTCGAAATGCATGTGCCGCCTGCCTATTCGCCGCCGCTGCCGTACAACCGCCAGATCGCGCTGCTCAAGACCAAAGACATTCCCCTGCATTTCTACCGCTATTTGATGGATCGGGTCGGCCGCAAATGGCACTGGGTCAATGTTTTGAGGCTGAGCGACGAGGAGCTTGCGGCGGGCATCCACCGCGAGGACCGCGACATCAGGGTGCTTTATCTGGATGGTGCGCCGGCCGGCTTCTTCGACCTCAAGCCGCATTTGCCGGAGGAAGTGGAACTCGCTTATTTCGGAATGATGGAGCACGCGACCGGGCAAGGCATCGGCCGCTGGTTCCTCGGTGCGGCAATCGCCGCAGCCTGGTCGCACGGGCCAAAGCGGGTGACGGTGCAGACCTGCACCCTCGATCACCCAGCAGCACTGCCGCTCTATCAAAAACTCGGCTTTACGCCAGTGGCGCAAAAAAAGGAGGTCGTACATCCGATGTCTTTTGCCGAGCGCGCGGCCAGCGTCATGCGGCCCTGATTTTCAGGCCCGTTCATCCGAGCTTCAGCTTGTCTTTGCAATGTCCCAGAGTCTCTGGATCAACACTCAAAGGCGAGCCCGACTTGAATGAGCTTGGCTCTTTCCATATCGCTATCGTCTAAAAACCGATGGGTGATGGAGGATCGCACGATGGCAATACGCGTGGTAATGGCCGGCGCGACCGGCTGGGTCGGCAAAGCGCTGGTTCCGGCGATCGGGGCGCAAGGCGACATGGCGCTGGCCGGGGCTGTATCACGCAGCGGCGCGGGGCAGGATACCGGTCTGCTGGTTGGTATGCCGGCTAATGGTATTGCCGTTTCGGCCTCGCTGGCCGAGGCGCTGGAGGCGCCGTCGGACGTGCTGGTCGACTTCACCAAGCCGCATGTCGTGAAAGACCATGTGCTGCTCGCCATCGACAACGGACGGCACACGGTGATCGGCACGTCGGGACTGGGAGCTGCCGACTATGCCGAGATCGACGCCGCGGCGCGCGCCAATGGCGTCGGCGTTGTTGCCGCTGGCAACTTTTCCATCACCGCCACGCTGATGAAGCGGTTTGCACTTATGGCGGCAAAATACGTGCCGGATGTCGAGGTCATCGATTATGCTAGTGCAAAGAAGCCCGACGCGCCCTCCGGAACCGCACGAGAGCTTGCTGAAGCGCTGGCCGACATCCGCAAGGCCTCAACGGCAAAGCCGGTCTCCGAGGTCTCCGGCGTGCCGGCCACACGCGGTGGTGCGGTCGGCGCAGGCGAGGGGGTGCAAGTGCACGCGCTTCGCCTGCCGTCCTACATCCTGTCCTGCGAGGCGCTGTTCGGTCTGCCAGACGAGCGGCTGACCATACGCCACGACGCCGGCTCGTCCGCGGCGCCTTACGTGGCGGGCACGCTGCTCGCCATCAGACGGGTACAGCAGGTCAAAGGTCTGGTTCGTGGTCTCGACGCGCTGATGGATTGATCCATTTCGGCAGGAATCGGGTGGGAAGCTCTGTCTTGCGAGCATAATTTCCGGTCAACGACACCGGAGATTTTGCCATGACGCTAAAATTCAAAGCCTTGCCAACCAATGCTGTCCGGGCACTTCAGCGCGGCGGGCCGGATGCTTATGGCTTGAAGCCAGAGCGGCAAATTTCGGATGGCGACGGCGTGCCTTGCCGTCATTGCTTGAAAAATATTGCTGTGGGAGAAGCCTATCTTGTTTTGGCCTATCGGCCTTTTCCGGAGCTGCAGCCTTATGCCGAAACGGGGCCGATCTTTCTGCATGCGAAAGAATGCGAACGCGCCGCCGAGGGGAAAATGCTTCCCGAAATGCTCGAAAGCAGCGATTACATTGTGCGCGGTTATGGCAAGGACGACCGCATCGTTTACGGCAGCGGCGGCGTCATTCCGACCGACGCCATTGCCGCACGGGCAGAGACGTTGTTCGAACGCGACGACATCGCTTACGTCCACATCCGCTCGGCGCGCAACAATTGCTATCAGTGCCGGATCGACCGCGCGTAACCGGACAGGCTGCACCGGCTTGGGGCTGTCGTACTCCCGTCGCATACAAGCGGTAGAAACACACTGTCGATCGATTTGCCGACCGCGGATGAACCGGCGGGAATTTTCGACAACCGAGGAAGCGGGGCTTTGGCTCCGCTTTTTTGTTGTCCGGTTATTCCGCGCGCCCGACACTTTTCAGTCTTTCGACATAAGAAAGAACCCGTCGGACGAATCCGACGGGCACTGGAGAGGCAGATTCGGACAGCTCAGGCGGCGAGAACGGCCTTCGGCTCGACCAGCTCGTAACCGAGCGCGTCGGCCACTGCGCGATTCGTGATCTTGCCCTTGTGGACGTTCAGCCCGTTGCGCAGATGGTGGTCGTCTACCAGCGCCTTGAGGCCCCTGTCGGCGAGCTGCAGGCCATAATGCAGCGTCGCATTATTGAGCGCGTGGGCCGAGGTGACCGGCACCGCACCCGGCATGTTGGCGACGCAATAGTGGATGACGCCGTCGACCTCATAGGTCGGCTCGGCATGGGTGGTGGCGTGCGAGGTCTCGAAGCAGCCGCCCTGGTCGATGGCGACGTCGACCAGCACGGCGCCTTTCTTCATGCCCGACAGCATTTCGCGCGTCACCAGCTTGGGCGCTGCTGCCCCTGGGATCAGCACGGCGCCGACGACGATGTCAGCCGAAAAACATTCTTCCTCCAGCGCCTCGACGGTCGAGTAGCGGGTGTGGACGCGGCCGCCAAAGATGTCGTCGAGCTGACGCAGGCGCGGGATCGAGCGGTCAATGATGGTGACGTCGGCGCCAAGGCCGGCGGCCATCCGTGCAGCATGCAGGCCGACTACGCCGCCGCCGAGCACGGTTACCTTGCCGGGGAGCACGCCGGGCACGCCGCCAAGCAGCACGCCGCGGCCGCCATTGGCCTTTTGCAGCGCCGTTGCGCCCGCCTGGATCGACAGGCGGCCGGCAACTTCCGACATCGGCGCCAAGAGCGGCAGGCCGCCGCGCTCGTCGGTGACGGTCTCGTAAGCTATTGCGGTCACGCCGGAGGCCAGCAGACCCTTGGTCTGCTCCGGATCCGGAGCAAGATGCAGATAGGTATAGAGGATCTGGCCGTCGCGGAGCTGAGCCCATTCGTTGGGCTGCGGCTCCTTGACCTTCACGATCATGTCAGACTTGGCAAAAACGTCGGCGGCCGTTTTGGCAATCGTGGCGCCGGCGGCACGATACGCGTTGTCGTCGGCGCCGATGCCGGCGCCGGCGCCGGTCTCGACCAGCACTTCATGGCCATGCGCGACATATTCACGGACCGAACCCGGTGTCAGGCCGACGCGGTATTCATGGTTCTTGATTTCCCGGGGGCAACCGACGCGCATCTTTTTTCTCCTGATCCGGCCCTTTGGGGCTCGTTCCCTGTCTAGAGATAGTGAACCACGAATCGTTCGGTAAGTGTTTGCGAATGCGCTTGCCAGAGAGGCCACTGTTCGATAATCGTTGCGCAAAACACTAGAATTCTCGCAGGAACCCGCAAAAATGCCGCTCGACAGGATTGATATCGCCATTCTCGAGACGTTGCAGAAAGACGGGCGAATACCCAACGCTGCGCTCGCCGAGAAGGTTGGCCTGTCGCAGTCGGCCTGTTCGCGGCGGCTGGACAATCTGGAGAAATCCGGAACCATCCGCGGCTATCACGCACGGCTGTCCAACGCTGCACTTGGGCACCAGATGACGGCGATCGTGCATATATCGCTGTCCGGGCAATTCGAGAAGACGCTGTCGGATTTCGAGGCAGCGATAAAGCGCTGCCCGAACGTCCTGTCCTGCCATTTGATGTCGGGCGAATATGACTACATCCTGCGCATCGCGGCAAAGGATCTCGTCGACTACGAACGCATCCACAAGGAGTGGCTGTCGGCAATGCCGCATGTGACGAAGATCAATTCGTCTTTTGCCTTGCGCGAAATCGTCGATCGCACGGCTGTGGGAATGAAGCCTGAACTCGCCTAGGCCCCGAACTCGCCTAGGTGTTGACTGCCTCGGTCACCACACGGTCCATCGGAATGTCGTGCGGCTGCGGGTAGATGGTGACGATGCGCTGCAGTTCATAGCCGACGCCGACGACCAGCGGTTTGAAGGGCATCGCGGCAAGCGTGCGATCGAAGAAGCCGCCGCCATAACCCAGGCGAAACTGCCCGGGATCGATGCCGACGATCGGCGAAATGACGATGTCGGGCAACACCGGATCGCCGTCAGCCGGTATCGGGATATTCCAGACGCCCTTCTCCAGCCGGTCTCCGTGAGTATAGGCGCGAAAGACAAGCGGCCGGTCTTTCTCGACGACGACGGGCAACGCCGTGCGCCCGCCCCGCGCGTTAACGGTTTCCATCCATGGGCGCAGGTCCGGCTCGCCGCGAAACGGCCAATAGAGGCTGACCATGCGGCCGGCGATGTCGCCGATCACCGCGTCGAGCCCTTCGGCAATGCGCTGCGACATGGCTGCGCGCGTGTCGGCCGAAACGGCAAGGCGGGATACGATCAACCGCTCGCGCTCGGCCTTGCGCCAGCGCCTTACGTCGGTCCAGTCGGATAGCGGCGCTTGGAACTCCGGATCAAGCTCGTGCATAAAACAAGGCGGCGAGGCGTACTGCGCTGGGTCTTCATCTTCATTCCTAGCCATGCTTCACCTGCAATATACTGTTCCAACCAAGTCGTATCTGGGACGTAAGCTATATCCGGGAATGAGTCTGCAGCATGCGTATTCACGACATCAAGCGACGACTCCCACGCAGTTGCAGCGCAGGCATTGCTGCACTGCACAAGGATACTTACATCACCCTTGGCGAGAGGGATGAGTGAGATGAATACAGCCAACCATCACGTCGTCGTCGTAGGCGCCGGTTTCGGCGGCCTCGAATTCACCCGCGCACTTACCGGCGCGCCGGTGCGCATCACCATGATCGACAGGCGCAATCATCACCTCTTTCAGCCGCTGCTCTACCAGGTGGCGACGACGGCGCTGGCAACCTCCGAAGTCGCCTGGCCGATCCGCCATCTCCTGCGCAAACGCAAGGACGTGACGACGCTGCTTGCCACCGTGACTGGCATCGACCGCACCGGCAAGCGCGTGCTGCTGCAGGATGGCGGAGCGGTCGCCTACGACACGTTGCTGTTGGCCACCGGTGCGCGGCACGCCTATTTCGGCCATGACGAATGGGAGCCGTTCGCGCCGGGCCTGAAGACACTGGAGGACGCCACCACCATTCGACGGCGTATTCTTTTGGCTTTCGAGCAGGCCGAGCGGGAAACCGATCCCGCCCAGCGCCAGGCATTGCTGACGCTGGCGATCGTCGGCGGCGGGCCGACCGGCGTGGAATTGGCCGGCACCATTGCCGAACTGGCGCATGACACGCTGCGCGGCGAGTTCCGCAACATCGACACGCGGCAGACGCGTGTGGTGCTGATTGAGGCCGGCGACCGCGTTCTTGCCAATTTCGCGCCGGAACTCTCCGATTATGCAATGAAGGCGCTCGAACGGCTCGGCGTGACCGTCGAACTCGGCCGGGCGGTTACGCGCTGCGATGCCGAGGGTGTCGTCTTCGGCGACACACATTTGCCGGCCAGGACAATCCTGTGGGCGGCGGGCGTCGCCGCTTCGCCGGCCGCCGAATGGCTCGGCGCGGCAGCGGACCGCGCGGGCAGGGTGCTTGTCGAGCCCGACTTGAGTGTGCCGGGAAACCCGGAGATTTTCGTCATCGGTGACGCAGCGCACGTCCTGCGACCGGATGGCCGGCTGGTGCCGGGCGTCGCGCCCGCCGCCAAGCAGCAGGGACGGCACGTCGCCACGGCGATCAAGGCAAGGCTTGCCGGTGACGCGACACCGCGTCCTTTCAGCTACAGGCATGACGGCGATTTGGCGACGATAGGCAAGCGCGCGGCGGCCATCGATTTCGGCTGGATCAAGCTTACCGGCCGGCTTGCCTGGTGGCTATGGGGCTTGGCGCATATTTACTTCCTGATCGGCTTTCGTAACCGGCTTGCGGTTTCCCTGAGTTGGCTATGGATCTACTTCACCGGTCAGCGCAGCGCGCGGCTGATCACGCAGGGCGACGACGATAAGGGCTGATTGTTCGCTGCCGGACATTCATCGGCGCGTCACCTCCTCTTGATGGAATCGGCTTCTGGACTCGGCTGGATTTCGGCGCGAAGCTTTGCTTCGGGCAGGACTTGTCACGTCGTGGAAGAAAGAGAAAACGAATGTCCCAATTGCGCCACCTCGTCTCACGCCGCGATTTCCTCGCCGGCTTTGCCGCCAGCGGAGCGCTGATCATGCTGCACCCGTTCTCCGCCCGGGCTCAAGCCAATCAGGCGCATCTGAGGATTATGGAGACGACCGACATCCACGTGAATGTGCTGCCTTACGACTACTACGCCGACAAAGCTAACGACACGATGGGGCTGTCGCGAACGGCATCGTTGATTGAAGCCGTGCGCAAGGAAGCAACCAACGCGATGCTGATCGATAATGGCGACCTTCTGCAAGGCAACCCGATGGGCGACTACATCGCCTACGAGAGGGGGATGAAGGATGGCGATCTGCATCCGGTCATGAAGGGCATGAACCTGCTCGGCTACGAATGCTCGACGCTCGGCAACCACGAGTTCAACTATGGCCTGTCGTTCATGGACAAGGTGCTGGCCGGTGCCAATTTCCCGTTTGTCTGCGCGAATTTGATCCGCGGCACGGAGTTCGCCGCGAACCCGCGCGACGACAAGCTTTATCTCAAGCCTTTCGTCATCCTCGACAGGAAGATCAAAGACGGGTCGGGCGCCGAGCAACCGATCAGGATCGGCATCATCGGCTTCGTGCCGCCGCAGATCATGGTCTGGGACCTGAAAAATCTCGAGGGCAGCGTCAAGACGCGCGACATCGTCGAGGCGGCCAAGGCGTGGGTGCCGCAAATGAAGGAAGAAGGCGCCGACATCGTCATTGCGCTCTCCCATTCCGGCATCGACGTGAAGCAAAGCGACATGATGGAGAACGCCTCCTTCTTCGTTGCCGGTGTCGAAGGTATCGATGCGGTGTTCACCGGCCACCAGCATCTGGTCTTCCCCGGCAAGAAGGACTTTCAGTCGCTGGGCGCCGTCGATACGGCGAAAGGCACGTTGCAAGGCAAGCCCGCCGTCATGGCCGGCTTCTGGGGCTCGCACATGGGGCTGATCGATCTGTTGCTGGAGCGCGACGGATCAACGTGGTTTCGACGACCTCTGAGGCCAGGCCGATCTTTGAGCGGGTCGACAAGACGAACAAGCCGACCGTCGCGGACGACCAGCGCATCGTCGACGCGCTCAAACAGGACCACGAGGCGACGCTTGCCTATGTGCGCCGGCCGGTCGGCAAAACCTCGGCGCCGCTCTATTCCTATTTTGCGCTGGTCGCCGACGATCCATCGGTGCAGATCGTCAGCCAGGCGCAGACCTGGTACTTGAAGGACATCCTGAAGAACACAGAGTGGAAGGATATGCCGCTGTTGTCGGCGGCGGCACCGTTCAAGGCGGGCGGGCGCAACGGCGCCGACTATTACACCGACGTGCCGGTGGGCGATATCGCCATCAAGAACGTCGCCGACCTCTACCTCTATCCAAACACGGTGCGCGCCGTCGAAATCACCGGGGCAGAGGTGAAGGAATGGCTGGAAATGTCGGCCGGCATCTTCAACCGGATCGAACCGGGCAAAGCCGACCAGGCGCTCATCAACACTGACTTCCCATCCTATAATTTCGACGTGATCGACGGCGTCACATACAAGATCGATCTGTCGCAGCCACCGAAATATGATTCGAAGGGCGGGCTGGTGAACACCGGCTCGACCCGCATCATTGACTTGATGTTCGACGGCAAACCAATTGGTCCCATGCGGAAATTCGTCGTCGCCACCAACAACTACCGAGCCGGCGGCGGCGGCAATTTCCCGGAGATCAATGCCTCGAAAGTCATCTACGAAGCGCCCGACACCAACCGCGACGTGATCGTGCGCTATATCGTCAGCAAAGGCACCATCAACCCGTCGGCGGACGCCAACTGGTCGTTTGCGCCACTACCGGGAACCAGCGTCGTATTCGAGACCGGCGCCAAGGCGAAGGAGTTTATTGCGCAAGTGAAGTCGCTGAAGATCGAGCCGGCGGGCGAGGGCGAAGCGGGCTTTGCAAAATACCGCATCACGCTTTGAGGCAAGGATTTGAGCGTCGGCTCGAAACTGTCTCAGCGTTAAGATACTGTCCCGATACGGCCAATCCGTTTGAGACAGGGGGCCTCTTCAAGCAGGTGGTGCGAAACGCCGCTTGACGGCGGCATGACCAGATCCAGCGCGTCCGTCGAAATCCCACCGGAATAATCGTGTGGCAGTTGGTCGATCGAGGCGGGAAGCGGTCGTCGAAGCCGAGCGGGGTTATCTTTCCAAGGCGCCCTGCAGCGGTAGCGCCATTCTGGCCAGCAAGCATCGCAGCGGACAGACCAAAGGCCGTTAAAATTCGGGGAGGGTCCCAGCAGGGCCGGAATCACTATGGTTGCAAGCATCCATATACGCTAGTTTTAGCCATGCGTTATGTCATCATCATCACGACCGTCACCTTTTTCCTGATCTGGGACGGCATTTACAACCAAGGCCGCTATCTCGACAGGACCATCAGGGAGGTGACCCGCGTCGTGCACTATGTAACCAGCATGGTGTAGTTTCTCTTCTTCGTCACGGTTCGCGACGCGACATCCTGCCGATTGACGGCACGCTCCCGCTGACACAAAAGAACGCCGGTCCAACGGTCCAGGAGGCTGGGTTGATCCGGCATATCGTTTTCTTCAGCGCGCGGCGTAAAGCGGACGTCGAGGCAGTGCGTACGGGTCTGCTGGCGCTCGGCGAGATACCCCACTCGCGCCATTTCGAGGTGATGCTCAACACCAAGGTCGACCCACTCTCGGATGAAATCGATGTGGTCGTCTATGCCGAGTTCGAGGACGAGGCAGCGCTCGCCGCCTACAAGGCGCATCCGCTCTATGCAGAGACCACCAGCCGGGTAAAACCGCTGCGCGAATTGCGTTATTCGGCCGATATCGTGGCAAGTTGACGACCCGCCGTCTCCTACGCGCTGATGTGGTCTTTCCGCTGAGGCGCCGGCCAAGCCCTTGAACGATTTTAAGGAATGAGGCACACCGCGCGGGACATGACCGAGAACACCTCCGCAAGCCCTCATCCGCTCGATCACCTGGTGTTGCCGACCGCGAGCCTCGATGTTGCGCGGGCGCGCTTGACCTTGCTCGGCTTTACCGTTGCGCCGACGGGTATCCATCCCTTCGGAACGGAAAACTGCTGTGTCTTTCTCACCGACGGCACCTATCTCGAGCCGCTCGCGGTCGCTGACCGGCAGGCCGCGGCGACGGCGATCGCGAACCGCAATGTCTTTGTCGTGCGTGATCGCACGTATCGCGAAGAAAACGGCGATGAAGGATTTTCTGCCGTGGCGCTGGGCACCGAAAGCGCCGCCGCGGACCACGCGCGCTACATGGAAGCCGGTCTGTCGGCGGGAGACGCGCTAAGCTTTTCGCGCGCCTTCACCGATGCGACGGGAAAGAGCGACACCGCATCGTTCAAACTGGCCTTCGCGGCTACAGGCAAGGCAACGGACGCTTTTCTCTTCGCCTGCGAGCGGATCAATGCGCCGAACGTCGACCGCACTGCGTTGCAGGCCCACGCTAATGGCGCAACCGGCATTGTCGAAGTCGTGGCAGTCACTGGCGAACCTTTCGAACAAGGCCGTTTGATTTCGATCGCAGCCGGAATCGAGGCGCAGGGCGGCGGCACTGTCTATGAGCTGCCGAATGCCGTCGTGACCGTTCTGGATCCTGCAGCCTATTCGGCACGCTTCGGCATTCCTGCCGGCGCACCATCTGAACTCCGCTTTGCTGGGATCGTCTTTTCGATTAGGCACGGCGATGCCGTCGCCAAGCTGCTTGCAGCCAATTCCGTCGAACACCACATGCGCGGCGGTGATACCATCGTGCCGCCGGCGCCAGGGCAGGGCGCAGCCTTCATTTTCCGGGAGATCGCATGAACAAGCTCAATCCTCTGATGCCAAATTCTTCCATTGCGATCGGCAAGGTCATTTTCGGCAACAGCGCGCCCCTATCGCTGATCGCCGGTCCATGCCAGCTGGAATCGCGGCAGCACGCTTTCGACATGGCTGGTGCGCTAAAGGAATTGACTGAAAGGCTCGGCATCGGACTCGTCTACAAGACCAGCTACGACAAGGCCAATCGCACCTCGCTCGGCGGCACGCGCGGTGCGGGACTTGAAGCGGCAATGCCGATCTTCGACGACTTGCGCAAGAACTTTTCGCTGCCGATCCTGACCGACGTCCACACTGAGGAACAATGCGCGATCGTCGCTCTGCATGCCGATATCCTGCAGATTCCTGCCTTCCTCAGCCGCCAGACCGATTTGCTGATTGCTGCGGCAAGAACCGGCAAGGTGGTCAATGTGAAGAAGGGGCAATTCCTCGCGCCGTGGGACATGAAGAACGTCGTCGCCAAAATCATCGGCTCCGGCAACGCCAATGTCTTGGTCACCGAGCGCGGCGCATCCTTTGGTTACAACACCCTGGTGTCCGACATGCGGGCGCTGCCGATCATGGCCGAGATCGGCGCGCCGGTGATTTTCGATGCCACCCATTCCGTGCAGCAGCCGGGTGGGCAGGGCGGTTCGTCTGGAGGCGACCGGCGCTTTGTCGAGACGCTGGCGCGCGCGGCCGTCGCGGTTGGCGTCGCCGGCGTCTTCATCGAGACGCACCAGGACCCCGACAACGCGCCTTCCGACGGTCCCAACATGGTGCCGCTAAAGGATCTTCCCGCATTGCTTGAACGGCTGATGGCGTTCGATCGCATTGCCAAAAGCGTGGGTTGAACCAGCAGTTGCGCCACAGCAGCGCGGCCAAGAAAACTTTGAAGAATTTCGAACCCGCCTGGAACCTTAGCCCGCGGCCCTCATTGTCAAAATCTAATGTCAACGACGACGAGGAGCACACCATGACGACCCAGACGGGACACACCGAAGCCATCGCCGCTTCGCGGGTTATCGGCACATCGGTCTACAATACTGAAGGCACCCATATCGGCGACATCGAGGACGTCATGCTCGACAAACTGTCGAACGGAATCATGTTTGCCGTGATCGGTTTTGGCGGATTTCTCGGCATCGGCGAGAAATACCACGCCATTCCGTGGGCGAGCCTTGACTACGATGAGAACAAAGGCGGCTATGTCGTGCCGTTCACCAAAGACCAGCTGATGGCCGCTCCTTCCTATTCGATCAACGAGCTGACCGGCGCCGACGGCGAGGCCGCGCGTGACGCCTCATACAACTACTACAAGGTCGAGCCTTACTGGCACTGACCTTACTGGCACTGACTAAGTCTCCTGGAATCAAAAAGGCCCCCTGGAAATCGGGGGCCTTTCGATGTGGCGGGATGCTACTGCGCAATCTGCAGGGCCGGCAAAGGCGACGATCCCTGCGGGGGTTGCTGATTGTCGCACGACGTCAGGAACGCAGCCGCGATCAGGAACAAACTCACAATACCGCTCAACTGGGACATGGCGAAACTCCTCCTGTTTCGCCCCGCGCGACAACAGCCATAAATCAGAAACCGGCATGCCGCGTATGACAAATGATGACAGCGCTTCGTGCTTCGTGAATCCCGTAGCGCACGGGCAATATTTGCAAGTGCCCCGATTGCGTTTTGCGGCGCTTTGGCTAAGAGGTGCGCGACGCTTCAATCGATCAATCGGGGACATCGCAATGACGGCCATCATCGACATTGTCGGGCGTGAAATCCTGGACAGCCGCGGAAATCCGACCGTCGAGGTCGACGTCGTGCTTGAAGACGGCTCGATGGGTCGCGCCGCGGTGCCGTCCGGCGCCTCGACCGGCGCGCATGAGGCGGTCGAACTGCGCGATGGCGGCCCCCGCTATCTCGGCAAGGGCGTGCTCACGGCGGTCGAGGCGGTGAACGGCGAGCTGTTCGAGGCGATCGGCGGCATGGAGGCAGAGAATCAGATCCATATCGACCAGACCATGATCGAGCTCGATGGTACGCCCAACAAGAGCCGGCTCGGCGCCAATGCCATCCTCGGCGTGTCGCTGGCTGTGGCCAAGGCCGCAGCCGAAGCGGCCGACCTGCCGCTCTATCGTTATGTCGGCGGCACCAAGGCCCATGTGCTGCCGGTGCCTATGATGAACATCATCAATGGCGGCGCGCATGCCGACAACCCGATCGATTTCCAGGAATTCATGATCCTGCCGATCGGCGCGCCGACGCTGCGCGACGGCGTGCGCTGGGGCTCGGAGATCTTTCATACGCTGCGAAAGAAGCTGAAGGACGCCGGCCATAACACCAATGTCGGCGACGAGGGCGGCTTTGCCCCCAACCTGAAGAGCGCGCCGGCCGCGCTCGACTTCATCATGGAATCGATCGAGCAGGCTGGCTTCAAGCCCGGCGAGGAGGTTGCCCTAGGCCTCGACTGCGCGGCGACCGAATTCTTCAAGGATGGCAACTACGTCTATGAAGGCGAGAGGAAAACCCGCGACCCGAAGGCGCAGGCCAGATATCTGGCCAAACTCGCTGCCGACTACCCGATCATCACCATTGAGGACGGCCTGGCCGAGGATGATTGGGACGGTTGGAAAATGCTGACTGATCTCATCGGCAAGCAAACGCAGTTGGTTGGCGACGATCTGTTCGTCACCAACACGGCGCGGCTGCGCGACGGCATCCGCATGGGTGTCGCCAATTCGATCCTGGTCAAGGTCAACCAGATCGGCTCGCTTACCGAAACGCTCGACGCCGTCGAGACCGCGCACAAGGCCGGCTATACCGCGGTGATGTCGCACCGCTCGGGCGAGACCGAGGATTCGACCATCGCCGACCTCGCCGTTGCCACCAATTGCGGGCAGATCAAGACGGGCTCGCTGTCGCGCTCGGATCGCATGGCCAAGTACAACCAGCTCATCCGCATTGAGGAGGAGCTCGGCAAGCAGGCGCGATATGCCGGCAAGTCGATCGTGAAAATCTGATTTCGAGAGAAAAACCGTGGCGACGAGGGCGGGGACATTCCCGCCCTTTTTTGCTTCCAGGCTCTGAATCCAACAGGCTGTAACCGTCCATTAAGCACAATCGGGCGACAAAGGCGGCGTAGAGGATTCGGACCATGTGGACACGCCAGCACAAGCAAAGAAACACCGGCCGGCTGATCATCCCCTCGCTCTGCGTGGTGTTCCTGACTTATTTCGGTTTCCATGCCTATCATGGCGAGTTCGGCATCTATTCCAAGTATCAGCTCGAAGCTGAGACTGCCGAATTGCAGGGCAGGCTCGATGCCGTCAGGGCGCGCCGGATCGATCTCGAGCGCCGCGTTCAGCTGATGCATGAGGGCACGCTGGAGAAGGACATGCTGGACGAGCAGGCGCGCAAGGCGCTTAATCTGTCCCACGCCGACGAGATCACCATCATGCTGCCGGTCGCAAGATAACCTGATCTCAGTTAATCAGCGATATTTGCAACGATTTTAATTGCTTAGATGCATGACAGCCATGCGTTTTCGGCATGGCGAAAGCCTTCCCTGCATGTTAGCCTGTCTCAAATCGGTGGGAGAACTGATCTCCCTCGCTGTCCGCCAAGAGACGCCAACAGGGAGTGATGCATGGCCACCGCCACCAGAAAAGCGCCTGCCAAATCCAAATCAGACGGCAAGATGCCGGGCCTTTCCACCCCGAAGCCTGTTGAATTCACCAAAGACCAGGAGCTTGCCGCCTACCGGCACATGCTGCTCATCCGCCGCTTCGAGGAAAAGGCCGGCCAGCTTTACGGCATGGGCTTCATCGGCGGTTTCTGCCACCTCTACATCGGCCAGGAAGCGGTCGTTACCGGCATGAAGATGGCGCTGATCGACGGCGACCAGATGATCACCGCCTATCGCGACCATGGTCATATGCTGGCCATGGAGTTGTCACCGCGCGGCGTCATGGCCGAACTGACCGGGCGCCGTAGCGGCCTGTCGAGAGGCAAGGGCGGCTCCATGCACATGTTCTCCAAGGAGAAGCATTTTTACGGCGGCCACGGCATCGTCGGCGCGCAAGTGTCGCTCGGCACCGGCATTGCCTTCGCCAACCGCTATCGCGGCAACAACAATGTGACGCTGACCTATTTCGGCGATGGCGCGGCGAACCAGGGCCAGGTCTACGAAAGCTTCAACATGGCCTCGCTGTGGAAGCTTCCGGTGATCTACATTATCGAGAACAACCGCTACGCCATGGGCACCTCGGTCTCGCGCTCGTCGGCCGAGACGGATTTCTCGCACCGCGGCGCGTCCTTCAAGATTCCAGGCATCCAGGTCGACGGCATGGATGTGCGCGCTGTAAAGGCAGCCGGCGACCTCGCCGCCGAATGGTGCCGCGCCGGCAACGGGCCGCTCATTCTCGAAATGCAGACCTATCGTTACCGCGGCCATTCGATGTCGGATCCGGCAAAATACCGCTCCAAGGAAGAAGTGCAGAAAATGCGCTCCGAACGTGACCCGATCGAGCAGGTCAAAGCGCGGCTGCTCGACAAGAAATGGGCAAGCGAGGACGAGCTCAAGGCCATCGACAAGGAAGTCCGCGACGTTGTCGCCGACGCCGCAGAATTTGCCCAGAACGACGCGGAGCCGGATCTGTCCGAGCTCTGGACCGACATCGTACTTTAACGAGAGGGCAAGGACATGCCGATCGAAATTCTCATGCCCGCCCTCTCGCCGACCATGGAAGAGGGTAACGTTTCCAAGTGGTTGAAGAAAGAGGGCGACAAGGTTGCGGCCGGTGACGCCATTGCCGAGATCGAGACCGACAAGGCAACGATGGAAGTCGAAGCCGTGGACGACGGCACGCTTGCCAAGATCGTGGTTCCTGCCGGCACCGAGGGTGTCAAGGTCAACACACTGATCGCTGTGCTGGCCGTCGATGGCGAAGACATCGACGAGGCAGGCGAAGGTATCGGCGAGGAGGCTATTGAGTCGCAAGCGGAAGCGCCCGCGGCGGCTCCGCCGCCCGCGGCTGCTCCGGCCAAGAACGAAGCGGCAGCACCTGTTGCCGCCTCGCCCAAGCTGGAAATTGCCGCCGATCCGGACATCCCGGCCGGCACCGAAATGGTCTCGACCACAGTGCGTGAAGCCTTGCGCGACGCAATGGCGGAGGAAATGCGCCGCGACGGCGACGTCTTCGTCATGGGCGAGGAAGTCGCCGAGTACCAGGGCGCCTACAAGATCACACAGGGCCTGTTGCAGGAATTCGGTCCGAGACGCGTGGTCGACACGCCGATCACCGAGCACGGCTTTGCCGGCGTTGGTGTTGGCGCGGCGATGGCCGGCCTGAAGCCGATCGTCGAATTCATGACCTTCAACTTCGCCATGCAGGCGATCGACCAGATCATCAATTCAGCCGCCAAGACGCTCTACATGTCCGGCGGCCAGATGGGCGCCCCGATCGTCTTTCGCGGTCCGAACGGCGCTGCTGCCCGCGTCGCCGCGCAGCATTCGCAGTGCTATGCCGCCTGGTACAGCCATATTCCTGGATTGAAGGTGGTGATGCCTTATACCGCCGCCGACGCCAAGGGTCTGCTCAAGGCGGCGATCCGCGATCCGAACCCGGTCATCTTCCTCGAAAACGAAATCCTTTACGGCCACTCCTTCGACGTGCCGAAGATGGACGATTTCGTGTTGCCGATCGGCAAGGCGCGCATTCACAAATCCGGCAAGGACGTGACCATCGTCTCGTTCGGCATCGGCATGACCTACGCGCTCAAGGCGGAGGCGGAGTTGCGCGGCATGGGCATCGATGCCGAGATCATCGACTTGCGCACCATCCGCCCGCTCGACTTCGACACGATCATCGCCTCGGTCAAAAAGACCAATCGCCTCGTGGTGGTCGAGGAAGGCTTTCCGCAGAACTCGGTCGGCGACCATATCGCCAATCAGGTCTCGCAGCGCGCCTTCGATTTCCTCGATGCACCGGTCATTACAATTGCCGGCAAGGACGTGCCGATGCCCTATGCGGCGAACCTCGAAAAGCTGGCGCTGCCCAATGTCGGCGAGGTCGTCGAGGCGGTCAAAGCCGTCACGTATCGCTGAGCAGGGCGGGAGGACAAAATGCCGATCAACATCACCATGCCGGCGCTGTCGCCCACAATGGAAGAGGGCAATCTTTCCAAGTGGCTGGTCAAGGAAGGCGATAAAGTTTCGCCCGGCGACGTGATTGCCGAGATCGAGACCGACAAGGCGACGATGGAAGTCGAAGCCGTCGACGAGGGCACGGTCGCCAAGCTGGTGGTTCCGGCCGGCACAGAAGGCGTCAAGGTCAATGCGCTGATCGCGGTGCTGGCTGCCGAGGGCGAGGATGCTGCTTCTGCCGCCAAAAGCGGTGATGGCGCTGCGCCGGCCAAGGCTGAGGCTCCGAAAGCGGAAGCCCCCAAAGCTGAAACATCAAAGCCCGAAGCGTCGAAGCAGGAGCCTGCCGCACCTGCGCCTAAGGCGGAAGCGGTGCCGGTCGCCAACGGCCACGCAAGCGGTGAGCGCATCTTCGCCTCGCCGCTGGCCCGGCGCATTGCCAGGGAAGCCGGCGTCGATGTCGCGGCGCTGACAGGCTCCGGCCCCCGCGGCCGCGTAGTAAAGGCCGATGTCGATGCCGCAATTTCCAGTGGCGGCGCCAAGGCGGCACCAGCAGCAAAAGCGGCGCCCGCCGGCGCTCCGGCACCTGCGGCCGCAGCACCCAAGGCGATGTCGGACGAGCAGGTGCTCAAACTGTTTGCCGAAGGCTCCTACGAGCTGATCCCGCACGACAATATGCGCAAGACCATTGCGAGGCGGCTGGTCGAAGCCAAGACCACCATCCCGCATTTCTATCTGACGCTCGACTGCGAGCTCGACGCACTTCTGGCCCTGCGCACGCAGATCAATGCGGCCGCGCCGGTGAAGAAGACCGAGAAGGGCGAAACGCCGGCCTACAAGCTGTCGGTCAACGACATGGTCATCAAGGCTCTTGCCATGGCGCTGATGGCGGTTCCGGATGCCAATGCGTCATGGACAGAAAACGCCATGATCAAGCACAAGCACGCCGATGTCGGCGTTGCCGTATCGATCCCCGGCGGCCTGATCACCCCGATCATCCGGCGTGCTGACGAAAAGACGATGTCCGTCATCTCCAACGAGATGAAGGATCTTGCCGGCCGCGCCCGCAGCCGCAAGCTGAAGCCGGAAGAATATCAGGGTGGCACCACGGCGGTGTCCAATCTCGGCATGTTCGGCATCAAGGATTTTTCTGCCGTCATCAACCCGCCGCATGCGACGATCCTGGCGGTCGGCGCCGGCGAGCAACGCGCGGTGGTCAAGAACGGCGAGATCAAGATCGCCACGATCATGTCGGTGACGTTGTCGACCGATCACCGCGCCGTCGACGGTGCGCTCGGCGCCGAGCTGCTCGTCGCCTTCAAACGCATGGTCGAAAACCCGATGGGCATGCTGGTTTAAGAGAAGGGAACAGGGCGGTGCGGAAATTCTTCACCAGCCTTTTTGCCTTCTTTCTTTCCGGTTTGGCGGGCGGATTGGTGGCGCAGTGGCTCGCCGTCGCCACCAAGGCCGACGTGGAGTACATCCTTGTACTCATGATCTCGGCTCTCGTCACCATCTTCGCGACGCTCGCATTCTTCATCGCACAATTCATGTCGGACCCACGACGGGCAACAAAACTGACCGCGATCATAGGGGTAGCGTTTTTTGTGCTCGTTGGAGTTGCCCTGATCGGCTGGACTTTCTCCCAGCCCCCAGGCAGGAGCCAGTGGTCGGGCGATCTTCCCATAGTCGCCGGTCTCGTTCTGCCGGGCATCGCTACAGTGCTGGTCCAGTGGCTTTTCGTGCGCTGGCGATTGGCGCGCTCGCAACCAGGTTTCGGCGGGGCAGGCACATGAAGACGGTCCTCTGCTACGGCGATTCGCTGACCTGGGGCTATGACGCGGCAAACCTCGGCCGTCATCCGCCGGCGGATCGCTGGCCGAGCGTGCTGCAGGCAGCATTGGGCAGCGGCGTCGAGGTCATCGCCGAAGGCCTGAATGGCCGAACCACCGCCTTCGACGATCACTTGGCCGGGGCGGACCGCAATGGCGCAAGGCTGTTGCCAACAATCCTGACGACGCACGCACCGATCGACTTGATCGTCATCATGCTCGGAGCCAACGATATGAAGCCGTGGATTCACGGTAATCCGGTCGCGGCCAAACAAGGCATGCAACGCCTGATCGACATCGTGTGCGGTCACGATTACCCGTTCGATTGGCCGGCGCCGCAGATCCTGATCGTCGCGCCGCCCGTAGTCAGCCGCACGGAAAACGCCGAGTTCAAGGAAATGTTCGCCGGCGGCGATGACGCGTCAAAGCGGCTGGCGCCGCAATATTCCGCCCTTGCCGACGAGGCCGGCTGCGGCTTCTTCGATGCCGGCACGGTGGCCAAAACCACGCCGCTCGACGGCGTCCACCTGGACGCGGAAAACACGCGGAACGTCGGGCAAGCGCTGGCGCCGCTCGTGCGCCTCATGTTGGAATTGTGAAGGAGAAAGCCGTGGCTGAGAACTACGACGTCATCATCATCGGCTCCGGCCCCGGCGGCTATGTCACTGCAGTGCGTTCGGCCCAGCTTGGCTTCAAGACGGCTATCGTCGAGCGCGAGCACTTGGGCGGCATCTGCCTCAACTGGGGCTGCATTCCGACCAAAGCGCTGCTGCGCTCCGCCGAGATCATGCACTATTCGGATCATCTGAAGGACTACGGCCTGAAGATCGATGGCAAGGTCGGCGTCGACACAGCCGCCGTCGTCGATCGCTCGCGAAAGGTCTCGCTGCGGCTCAACGGCGGCGTCGGCTTCCTGATGAAGAAGAACAAGGTCGACGTCATCTGGGGCGAAGCCAAGCTGACGAAACCCGGCGAGATCGTCGTGTCGAAATCGTCGAAGAAGCCGATGGAGCCGCAGCCGCCGGCGCCCAAGGGCGTCAAGGGCGAGGGCACCTATAGCGCCAAGCACATCATCCTGGCGACCGGCGCCAGGCCGCGCGCGCTGCCCGGCATCGAGCCTGACGGCAAGTTGATCTGGACCTATTTCGAGGCGATGGTGCCGAAAGAGATGCCGAAATCGCTGCTGGTGATGGGCTCGGGCGCCATCGGCATCGAGTTCGCCTCGTTCTACCGCACCATGGGCGCCGAGGTGACGGTGGTCGAACTGCTGCCGGCTGTGATGCCGGTCGAGGACGCCGAGGTCTCGAAATTCGCGCAGAAGCAGTTCGAGAAGCAGGGCATGAAGATCATCCTAGAAGCCAAGGTGACCAAGGTCGAGAAGGGCACTAACTCGGTCACCGCGCATGTCGAGATGAAGGACGGCAAGGTCGAGAAGATCACCGCCGATCGCATGATCTCGGCCGTCGGCGTACAAGGCAATATCGAGAACCTCGGCCTCGAGACGCTCGGCGTGAAGACGGACCGCGGTTGCGTCGTCGTCGACGGCTACGGCAAGACCAATGTGCCGGGCGTTTACGCCATCGGCGACGTTGCCGGACCGCCGATGCTCGCCCACAAGGCCGAGCATGAGGGCGTGGTCTGTGTGGAAAAGATCGCCAATTTCCCCGGCGTGCATGCCATCGACAAGCTGAAGATCCCGGGCTGCACCTATTGCAATCCGCAAGTCGCCTCGGTCGGACTGACGGAAGCCAAAGCGAAAGCCGACGGAAAGGACATCCGCGTCGGCCGCTTTCAGTTCGCGGCAAACGGCAAGGCGATTGCGCTCGGCGAGGACCAAGGCTTCGTCAAGACCATTTTCGACAAGAAGACCGGCCAGTTGCTGGGTGCCCATATGGTCGGCGCAGAAGTAACCGAACTGATCCAGGGCTTCGTCGTGGCGATGAATCTGGAGACCACCGAGGAAGAGCTGATGCACACGATCTTCCCGCACCCGACGCTGTCGGAGATGATGAAGGAGAGTGTACTCGACGCCTATGGCCGCGCACTGAATGCATGATAAATTAGTTGGGCGAGTCTCACACGGAAGACACAAAGGAACTCGACGGCAGAGCAATTCGTTTCGCAGGCATCATCCATCATACAAGGAGAGGGCATATGGAAATGAACGGCGTGGGCTGGGTTGCAGCCATCATCATCGGCGGCCTGGCGGGATGGCTCGCCGAAATGTTCATGAAGAGCAACACCGGCATCCTCATGAACATCGTTCTCGGCATTGTCGGCGCAATCGTGTTGAACGCCATCCTGCAGGCCCTGAACATCGGCATCTTCGGCGTCGGCTGGATCGCCTATCTGATCACCGGCTTCATCGGTGCCTGCATTCTGATTGCGGTCGGACGACTGGTGCGCCGCTAACCTCTGTCGGCACTTGCTATGCGAAAAAGGCCACCGCGGCATGCGTGATCGCGGCCTTTTTCTTTTCGCCGAAAAGTCCTAGATGACGTGGGTAGAGCGAGCGCTGGACAAGCGCTTGCCAATGAGCCGGGTTTCACATGGTCACCGTCCTCGACACGATTGCCAATGCGCCGCGCCTGCGGCATCCCGAAAAGGCGCACAAGCCGGATCAGGACGTACTGCGCAAGCCTGACTGGATCCGCGTCAAGGCGCCGATGTCGAAAGGCTATGCCGAGACGCGCGAAATCGTGAAGTCTCACAAACTGGTGACGGTTTGCGAAGAGGCGGGCTGCCCCAATATCGGCGAGTGCTGGGAGAAGAAGCACGCCACCTTCATGATCATGGGCGAGATCTGCACGCGGGCCTGCGCCTTTTGCAATGTCGCCACCGGCATCCCGACCGCACTCGATCCCGACGAGCCGGCGCGTGTCGCGCATGCGGTCAAGCAAATGGGCTTGAGCCATGTCGTCATCACTTCCGTCGATCGCGACGATCTCGCCGACGGCGGGGCCCAGCATTTTGCCGATGTCATCCGTGCGATCAGGGCAGCGACCCCATCGACTACGATCGAAATCCTGACGCCCGACTTCCTGCGCAAGGACGGTGCGCTGGAGATCGTCGTGGCGGCCAAGCCGGACGTTTTCAACCATAATCTCGAGACCGTTCCGTCGAACTATCTGACTGTTCGGCCGGGTGCGCGCTATTTCCACTCGATCAGGCTCTTGCAGCGGGTCAAGGAACTCGACCCCTCGATCTTCACCAAGTCCGGCATCATGGTCGGCCTTGGCGAGGAGCGGAACGAAATCCTGCAGCTGATGGACGATTTGCGTTCGGCCAATGTCGACTTCATGACCATCGGCCAATATCTGCAGCCGTCGAAGAAGCACCATCCGGTGATCCGCTTCGTCACGCCGGAGGAATTCAAGTCCTTTGAGACGATCGGCAGGACCAAGGGCTTCCTGCTGGTGGCGTCGAGCCCGCTGACGCGCTCGTCGCACCATGCCGGGGACGACTTTGCCAGGTTGCGCGCGGCGCGCGAAGCGTTTCTCAAAAAGTCCGCCTAACCCACTGGTTTCATGCCACAATTCGAAGCCCATAGCCGCGTTGCGCATACGCCGGAACAGATGTTCGCTCTGGTTGCCGATATCGAATCCTATCCGCAATTCCTGCCGCTTTGCGAGGCACTTACGGTTCGCTCGCGCAAGGAACGCAACGGACGCACCTTGCTCATCGCCGACATGAGCATCGGCTACAAGGCGATCCGCGAGACTTTCACCACGCAGGTTCTGCTGAAGCCTGACGAGAACGCCATCGACGTCAAATATATCGACGGCCCGTTCAAATATCTCAGCAATGTCTGGCGCTTCGACCCGGCGGACGGCGGCGGTTGCAACGTCTGTTTCTTTATCGACTACGAGTTCAAGAGCCGCATTCTGGGTGCGCTCATGGGAACCATGTTCGACCGCGCCTTCCGCATGTTCTCCGAGGCGTTCGAGAAACGTGCCGAAATCATCTACGGCGCGCCATCGGCAGCCTGATCCGCGGCGAGCGCGCGTAGACCCAGTTCAAGCGCATGTCGGACCGTCTCCCGGCGGATGAAATCACGGCCCTTGTCGGCGAACAGCTGGCATTCGCTGACTACCGGCCGGCCAGCCACGGCAACGCCGAACCAGACCAGGCCGACAGGTTTTTCCGCAGAGCCGCCGTCCGGACCGGCGATGCCAGTCACCGCCAGGGCGAGCCCGGCCGGCGAATGCGCCAAGGCTCCGGCCGCCATCTCCACCGCAGTCTCGCGCGAGACCGCGCCGTGCGCCTCGAGTGTAGCGGCCGAGACGCCGAGCATCTCGGTCTTGGCCTGGTTGGAATAGGTGATGAAGCCGCGATCGACCACCGCGGAAGAGCCGGCGATGTCGGTCAGCGCGGCGATGATCATGCCGCCGGTGCAGCTCTCCGCCGTCGCCAGCATGATGCCGCGCTGCTGGCAGGCCTGAAGCAGGGCATCTGCGAGATCGCTATTGCTCACTCGGGGACATCCCCTGGAAACACAACGCTGGCGGTCGCGATGGCCGCTATGCCTTCCTCACGGCCGACGAAGCCGAGCTTCTCATTGGTTGTCGCCTTGATCGAGATGCGATCGCGCGAAATTCGCAGCATTGCCGAAAGCGCTTCGGTCATTGCCTCGCGATGTGGGCCGACGCGCGGCGCCTCGCAGATCAGGGTGATGTCGGCGTTGGCGATGCGCCCGCCGCGCGCGCGCACCAGCTTCACCGCGTGTTCAACGAAGATGCGTGAAGCGGCCCCTTTCCACTGCGGGTCGGAGGGCGGGAAATGCGTGCCGATGTCACCGGCGCCGCAGGTGGCCAGCAGGGCGTCGGTCAAGGCATGGAGACCGACATCGGCATCCGAATGGCCGGATAACTTCCTGTCGTGTGGAATGGCGACGCCGCACAGGGTGACATGGTCGCCGGGCTCGAAGGCATGCACGTCATAGCCATTGCCGGTTCGGATGTCGGGAAAACGTGGGGCGCTGGAAAGTCGCTGATCCGCCATTGCAATATCCCGTGCCCAGGTCAGTTTGACATTGTCCGGCGAGCCGGGAACGATCTTCACCGGAATATGCGCCCATTCGGCGATTGCCGCATCGTCGGTGAAATCCGCTTTGCCCAGATGATGAGCCTTTTCGTGCGCAGCCAGGATCGGCCAGAACGGAAAGCCTTGCGGTGTCTGTGCGGCATGAAGCCCGGCCCTGGACACGGTTTCGCCTATCATGCCTTCGGCCGTTTCGCGCTTCAGCGTATCGGCAACGGGCAAGGCAGGCAGTGCTCCCTGGCGCTCGCCAATGGCGGCGATCGTGCGGTCTATCAGTTCCGCGTCGACAAACGGCCGAGCCGCATCATGGATCAGCACCCGGCTCGGCGCATGGCTTCTCAACGCCAGCAGTCCAAGCCGGACGGACTCCTGCCGTGACGTACCGCCGATCACCGCGACGACACGGTCGGCGTTCGCGCCGGCGGCGCGGCGGAAAAGCGCGTCGTCTTCGGCATGTATAGCAACGACGACAGCTCCAATTTTCGGATGCGTCAGAAAGGCGTCGAGCGTGCGTGCGATAACGGCGCCGCCGCCAATCTGCTGGTACTGCTTCGGTCCATTGGCCTGTCCGGCGCGCGCGCCGCGGCCGGCGGCAACGATGACCACCGCGACCTTGTCGTCCGCAGCTTGCTTTTCGCTTACATCTCTCATGCCGAGACGCTTAGCGCATGATCCCGAAAAGTGGTATCGCTTTCGGAAGACCCAGGATTGATGCTGTCCGGCGATCCTTTTTTCCCAAATGCGCCTTAATGTCACGACATTGCGCGTTGCACATTGCCGTCGTTCTGGCTAGAGAATGTGCAGCAACCCAAGGTGCTTGGTTTTTGTGCATGCCTGATGTGACCAAATTGGCTTCGCCGCTGGATGTGGGTGGCGTGAGAATCCGCAACCGCGTGTTTCTCGCGCCGATGTCGGGCATCACCGACGAGCCGTTCCGGCAGCGCGCCTATGTCCATGGCGCCGGGCTGGTCGTGTCGGAAATGGTGGCGAGCGGTGAGCTTGCAAAGGGCAGGGCTGGCTCGGGCCTGCGCATCCGTCATTCCGGGCTGCCTGTCCACATGGTCCAGCTTGCCGGCCGCGAGGCGATGCACATGGCCGAGGGCGCGCGAATCGCGGTCGGCGAAGGCGCCGACATCGTCGACATCAACATGGGCTGTCCGGCCAAAAAGGTGACGGGCGGCTATGCCGGTTCGGCACTGATGCGAGACCTCGACCACGCGCTGTCGCTGATCGAAGCGGTAGTCGGCGCGGTCGACGTGCCGGTCACGGTCAAAATGCGGCTCGGCTGGGACGAAGGCGCGCTCAACGCGCCGATGCTGGCGCGACGCGCCGAGCAGGCCGGGGTGATGATGGTGACGGTGCACGGCCGCACACGGTGCCAGTTCTATCAGGGCACGGCCGACTGGCGTGCCATCGCACGCGTCAAGCAGGCCGTCTCGATCCCGGTCGTTGCCAATGGCGATGTCGGCTCGCCGGCAGAGGCTGCGTCGATCCTTGACCAGTCCGGCGCCGACGCGGTGATGGTCGGCCGTGCGCACTATGGCGCGCCGTGGACCGCCGGCAGCATTGTAGCGGCCGCGCTGGCCGAGCCGGTATCCGGCATGCCGGAAAGCCCGCAAGCGCTGTCCGATTACGTCATTGCCCATTACGAAGACATGCTGACGTTCTATGGCGTGGAAAGCGGATTGCGCCAGGCGCGCAAGCATCTCGGCTGGTATCTCGACCGCCACGCCGCCACAAGCGATGACCGGCGCAAGGCCATACTCACGTCTTTCGAGCCTGGGCGTGTCATTGCGTTGCTGCGCGACATGTTTTCAACCGCTCCCGAAGCGGCGAACCTGCGGAGTGCGGCATGAACGCCACCGTCACACAGAGCACGGATATGGCGGACGCCGCGCATATTGTGCTCAACACCATTCGCCGGCCGGTGATCATGGTCGATCCGCAAGGTTTCATCACCTTCGCCAATGCCGATGCCGAGGATTTTTTCCGGTCGAGCGCCACGATGCTCGCCCGCAACACGCTGCACAAGCTCATTCCTTTCGGCAGTCCGCTGCTGACGCTTGTCGACCAGGTGCGCGAGCGCCGGGCGCCGGTCAACGAATACCGGGTGGACGTGTCGTCGCCGCGGCTCGGCATCGAGAAGGTGGTCGATCTCTACGTCGCGCCTGTGACGGAATTTCCAGGCTCCGTCGTGGTAATGTTCCAGGAACGCTCAATGGCCGACAAGATCGACCGGCAGATGACGCATCGCGGTGCGGCGCGCTCGGTCACCGGCCTTGCCGCGATGCTTGCCCATGAGATCAAGAACCCGCTGTCCGGCATTCGTGGTGCCGCGCAGCTGCTTGAACTGTCGGCGTCCGACGAGGATCGCGCACTGACCAGGCTGATCACCGACGAGACCGACCGCATTGTCTCGCTGGTCGACCGCATGGAGGTGTTTTCGGACGAGCGGCCGATCGACCGCTACCCTGTCAACATCCATGTCGTGCTCGACCATGTCAAAGCAATCGCCAAGAACGGTTTTGCCAAGAGGATCAAGATATTAGAGGATTATGATCCATCATTGCCTCCGGTCTTTGCCAATCGCGACCAGCTCATCCAAGTATTCCTCAATCTGGTAAAAAATGCCGCCGAGGCGATCGGCAGCGATCCGCAGGGCGAGATCATGCTGTCGACCGCCTTCCGCCCGGGCATCCGTGTTTCCGTGCCCGGAACGCAGGACCGCGTGTCGCTGCCATTGGAATTCTGCGTGCGCGACAACGGTTCGGGTGTCTCCGAGGATATCCTGCCGATCCTGTTCGATCCCTTCATCACCACCAAGCCGAACGGCTCCGGTCTCGGTCTGGCGCTGGTCGCAAAGATCGTCGGCGAGCATGGCGGCATCATTGAATGCGAATCGACGCCGCGCGGGACCACCTTCCGCATCCTGATGCCGGCGTGGAAAGAAACTCAGTTTGGCACCGACGACGACGGTGAAGGAGACCGCAAATGACCGTTCGCGGCAATATTCTCGTCGCCGACGACGATGCGGCCATCCGCACTGTCCTCAACCAGGCGCTTTCGCGCGTCGGCCACGACGTGCGCGTCACCTCCAATGCCTCGACGCTGTGGCGCTGGGTGGCGGCGGGCGAGGGCGATCTGGTCATCACCGACGTTGTCATGCCCGACGAGAACGCCTTCGACATGCTGCCGCGCATCAAGAAGGCGCGACCGGAACTGCCGGTCATCGTCATGAGTGCGCAGAACACGTTCATGACTGCGATCCGGGCCTCCGAAACCGGAGCCTATGAATATCTGCCGAAACCGTTCGACCTGACGGAGCTGCTCAACATCGTCAACCGCGCGCTTTCCGAGCCGCGGCGGCCCAAGATCGATACGCGTGCCGACGAGCCGCCTGAAACGATGCCGCTGGTCGGCCGCTCGGCGGCCATGCAGGACATCTACCGCATGCTGGCGCGCATGATGCAGACCGACCTGACGGTGATGATCTCGGGCGAATCGGGTACCGGCAAGGAACTGGTGGCGCGCGCGCTGCATGAATATGGCCGTCGTCGTGGTGGCCCCTTCGTCGCCATCAACATGGCGGCGATCCCACGCGACCTGATCGAATCGGAACTATTCGGGCACGAGAAGGGCGCCTTTACCGGCGCACAGAACCGCTCCACTGGCCGTTTCGAGCAGGCCGAAGGCGGCACGCTGTTCCTCGACGAGATCGGCGACATGCCGATGGAAGCGCAGACGCGGCTGCTGCGTGTGCTGCAGCAGGGCGAATACACCACGGTCGGCGGCCGCACGCCGATCAAGACCGACGTGCGCATCGTCGCTGCCACCAACAAGGACCTGCGCACGCTGATCAATCAGGGGCTTTTCCGCGAGGACCTGTTCTACCGCTTGAACGTTGTGCCGCTCAGGCTGCCGGCGCTGCGCGAGCGATCGGAGGACATTCCGGACCTCGTCCGCCACTTCTTCAAGCTCGGCGCCAGTGAAGGCCTGCAGACCAAGCGCATTTCCACCGGCGGCATCGAGCTGATGAAGCGCTACCCATGGCCGGGCAACGTGCGCGAACTCGAAAACCTCATCCGCAGGCTGGCCGCACTGTATTCGCAGGACGAGATTTCCGCCGAGATCATCGAGGCGGAGTTGAAGACCGGTGAAAGGCCTGTCGTTCCAGGTGGCGGCAACCTCATTCCCGACGACCTTTCCATCGGCCAGGCGGTGGAGCATTTCCTGCAGCGCTATTTTGCCTCGTTTGCCGGCGACTTGCCGCCGGCCGGGCTCTATCAGCGAATCCTCTCCGAGGTCGAATACCCGCTGGTCCTCGCCTCGATGACCGCAACGCGCGGTAACCAGATCAAGGCTGCGGAATTGCTGGGGCTCAACCGCAACACGCTGCGCAAAAAGATTCGCGAACTCGGCGTCAACGTCTACAAATCGTCCAGGCAGGTCTAGACGAATCCCTTTACGAGCGCTTTCCAGGGGATCGATTGCGGAAAGATTTCCGTCTCGGCCACACTTGTTGCATAATCGCCACAATGCGTTGCATACATCCGACGCAATCACTGGCTCTAGACGGCGACATGGCCCTGCACGCACCGACACTGAGCAAATCGCTTTTCAGCAATACGGGCGCGCGAGACGGTCGCCGGCTGCTTGCGCTGCCCGGCGTGATCGCCGTTGCCGGTGCGCTGGTGACGGCGGCGATCTCCTTCGCCATTCTGGTCGGCGCGACGCCGATCACGCCCGACGCGAGGACGACGCTGGCGCTGATTGCGCTTAATGCGGCGTTCGTCCTGTTTCTGATCTTGCTGGTCGGCCGCGAGGTGCATCGCATCCTGATGGCACGCCGGCACGGCAAGGCTGCGTCGCGCCTGCATGTGCGCATAGTGGCGATGTTTGCGCTGGTCGCCGCCATCCCCGCGATCATGGTGGCGATCATCGCGTCGATCACGCTCGACATCGGCCTCGATCGCTGGTTCGAGATCCGCACCAAGACGATCGTCAATTCGTCGTTGTCGATCGCTGACGCCTATGTGCAGGAAAACGCGCGAAATCTTCAGGGCACGACGTTGTCGATGGCTTACGACCTCGACGCTTCGCGCACGCTCTACGGCCTCGATCGCACCGGGTTCCTCGATCTCATGAACAAGGAGGCGGTGGGACGTTCGCTGGCACACGCAGCACTCATCAAGCCCGATGGTTCCTTCGTTATGAGCGCCAAGACCGACGCGGACTTTGCCATGCCAGAGCCGCCGGAGGGCGCCGTGGCAAGCGCTGCCGACGGCAAGCCGGTGCTGATAGAGCCGCGCACCCGCAACATCATGGGTGCGATCGTCAAGCTGCGCGAGATCGACGGCCTCTATCTCTACACCATCCGCCTCGTCGATCCCGAGGTGATCAAGGCACGGCAGATCGTCAAATCCAACACCGCCGAATATCGCGGTCTCGAAGACAATCGCCGCACCTCGCAAGTGGCTTTCGCGCTTCCCTATCTGTCGCTGACGCTGATCATCATCCTGTCCGCCATCTGGACTGGCATTGCGGTGGCCGACCGCCTGGTGCGGCCGATTCGTCAGCTCATCGGCGCGGCCGACGAGGTCGCCACCGGCAATCTCGATGTGGCCGTGCCAGTCCGCCCCTCCGACGGCGACGTCGCCTCGCTCGGCGACACCTTCAACAAGATGCTGATGGAGCTGAAATCGCAGCGTAACGAGATCCTGTCGGCCAAGGATTTGATCGACGAGCGGCGACGCTTTTCGGAGGCGGTGCTTGCCGGCGTCACCGCCGGGGTCATCGGCGTCGATCCATATGGCATCGTCACCATCGTCAACCGTTCGGCCGAAACGATGCTGGCCATATCCGCCACGGCAGCGCTTGGGCAGAACCTTTCGGCCGTGCTGCCGCATGTCGGCCGCGTCTTCGAGATCGGCCGCAAGTCGGGCAAGCCGGTCTATCGCGAACAAGTCACCTTCTATCGTGCCGGCACCGAACGGACCTTCAACGTGCAGATCACGATCGAAGCCGGCGACGACGGTTCGGAGGATAAATCCTACGTCGTGACAGTCGACGATATTACCGATCTGGTCCAGGCACAGCGTTCCTCTGCATGGGCCGACGTGGCGCGGCGCATCGCCCACGAGATCAAGAACCCGCTGACGCCGATCCAGCTTTCGGCCGAGCGCATCAAGCGCCGTTACGGCAAGGTCATCACCGAGGACCGTGAGGTTTTCGATCAATGCACCGACACCATCATCCGGCAAGTGGAGGACATCGGCCGCATGGTCGACGAGTTCTCGGCGTTCGCCCGCATGCCGAAACCGGAAATGAAGGCAATCGATCTGCGCGATTCGTTGCGCGAGGCCTCGTTCCTGGTCGAAGTGAGCCGCGCCGACATCACCTTCGAGCGCGTCTTCGGCAATGAGCCGCTCAAAGGCACGTTCGACAGCCGGCTGATGGCGCAGGCGTTCGGCAACGTCGTCAAGAATGCTGCCGAGGCCATCGACGGACTTGATGCAGAGGATCGTCCGCACGGCATAATCCGGATTCAAGCCGGGCGTCAGAATGGCGCGATTCGAATCGACGTCATCGACAACGGCAGGGGCTTGCCGCGCGAAAACCGGCAGCGCTTGCTCGAGCCTTACATGACGACACGCGAGAAAGGCACCGGGCTTGGCCTCGCTATCGTCAAGAAGATCGTGGAGGACCATGGCGGGCGACTCGAATTGCACGATGCACCAGCGGACTTCCACGATGGGCGGGGCGCAATGATCAGCATCATCCTGCCGGTTGCCGCCACCGTTCCGATACGCGGCGAGGGCAAGACGGAACACGAAAAAGAAACTGAAAAGGTCGGTAATGGCGTCTGATATTCTCATCGTCGATGACGAGGAAGACATCCGCGAACTCGTCGCCGGTATCCTGAGCGACGAAGGTCACGAAACACGCACGGCGTTTGACGCCGACAGCGCGCTTGCGGCGGTTGCCGACCGGGCACCCAGGCTGATTTTCCTCGACATCTGGCTGCAGGGCTCGCGGCTCGATGGCCTTGTCTTGCTTGACGAGATCAAGACGATGCACCCGAACCTGCCGGTGGTGATGATCTCGGGCCACGGCAATATCGAAACGGCAGTCTCGGCCATCCGCCGCGGCGCCTATGATTTCATCGAAAAGCCATTCAAGGCCGACAGGCTGATCCTCATTGCCGAACGGGCGCTCGAAACCTCCAAATTGAGACGCGAGGTTTCGGATCTCAAGCTGCGCAGCGGCGAGACTTTCGACCTCATCGGCATGTCATCGGCAATGAGCCAATTGCGCCAGACCATCGAGCGCGTCGCGCCGACCAACAGCCGCGTCATGATTATCGGCCCCTCCGGCTCGGGCAAGGAACTGGCGGCGCGCGCCATTCACGCGCTCTCTGCGCGCAAGAGTGCACCGTTTGTGACGCTGAGCGCCGCCAACATCACGCCTGAGCGTATGGAGATCGAGTTGTTCGGCACCGAATCGAACGGCGTCGAACGCAAGGTCGGCGCGCTGGAGGAAGCCCATCGCGGCATTCTCTACATCGATGAAGTGGCCGACATGCCGCGCGAGACGCAAAACAAGATCCTGCGCGTGCTGGTCGAACAGCAGTTCGAGCGGGTAGGGGGCACCAAGCGGGTCAAGGTCGACGTGCGCATCATCTCGTCGACCTCGCAGAACCTGGAAGCCATGATCGCCGACGGCCGTTTCCGCGAGGACCTTTATCATCGCCTGGCCGTGGTTCCGGTCATGGTGCCGGGACTGGCCGAGCGTCGCGAGGACATTCCTTATCTGGTCGACAATTTCATGAAGCAGATCGCTCGCCAGGCCGGCATCAAGCCGCGCCGCATCGGCGACGACGCGCTGGCGGTGCTGCAGGCGCATAACTGGCCGGGCAACGTTCGCCAGTTGCGCAACAATGTCGAGCGGCTGATGATCCTGGCGCGCGGCGACGATGTCGATGCGCCGATCACCGCCGATCTCCTGCCTGCCGAGATCGGCGACGTCATGCCGCGCACTCCAAACAAATCCGATCAGCACATAATGGCGCTGCCGCTGCGGGAAGCGCGCGAACAATTCGAGAAGGACTATCTGATCGCCCAGATCAACCGTTTTGGCGGCAATATCTCGAAGACGGCAGAGTTTATCGGCATGGAACGCTCTGCATTGCACCGCAAGCTGAAGTCGCTGGGCGTCTGACAGCCAAACCAGTCGTGGCCCACCCAATTATCGGTTACGGCGGTCTTGGAATCGCATAAGAAAGCTGGACTTTTTTCAGGGATTAGCCATGCCGCGCATTGCGTATGTGAACGGGCGCTACGTCGCTCACGCCGAAGCTTCCGTGCATGTCGAGGACCGTGGCTATCAATTCGCCGACGGCGTCTACGAGGTCTGCGAGGTGGCACGAGGCTTCATCGTCGACATGCCGCGCCATCTCGCCCGATTGAACCGCTCACTTGCCGAACTCTCGATCGATTGGCCGATCACGCGCGGCGTGCTGCCGCTCGTCATGCGCGAGGTGGTGCGCCGCAACCATGTCGTCGACGGCCTGGTCTATGTCCAGGTGACACGCGGCGTCGCCAGCCGCGAGTTTTTCTTCCCGCCGGCGGACACGAAGCCGTCGCTGGTGGTGACTGCCAAAAAAGCCGATCCTGCAGCTGCCGCGAAGCGGGCCGAGAGCGGGATCCGGGTTATCACGGTGCCGGAGAACCGGTGGGATCGGGTCGATATCAAGTCGGTCGGCCTGCTGCCGAACGTGCTGGCCAAGCAGAAAGCCAAGGAAGCCGGCGCTCAGGAGGCCTGGTTCGTCGATGTCGACGGCACCGTCAAGGAAGGTGGATCGTCGAACGCCTGGATCATCACCGGGGATGGCGTGCTGGTGACGCGGCCGGCCGAGCACGGCATCCTGCGCGGCATCACCCGTACGACGCTGTTCGACGTGGCCGCCAAGCTCGGCCTGAAGATCGAGGAGCGCGGTTTTTCGGTGGCTGAAGCCAAGGCCGCGCGCGAGGTTTTCATCAGCTCCGCGACCACGATTGCCATGCCGGTGGTGGCGATCGATGGCGCTCCCGTCGCCAACGGCTACCCGGGCTCGATAACAGTTTCATTACGGCAGGCCTTTTTTGACGTTGCGGAAAAAAGTCCAGCCTGATAACCGCACAGATGGAATGAACATCAATATATCTCGTTCTGCTTGTCGTTACTGACGGCAAGATGGTGTTTGCGTGCTTGACATGTGCCGGCTAATTTGGCGCATTGGCCTGCAAACCGAAGGGGATCGGCGAAAGACAAGAACAATGGCGGAACGATCGCAAAATCTTCAGGACCTGTTCCTGAATTCAGTTCGCAAGAGCAAAAATCCACTCACCATCTTTCTCATCAACGGCGTGAAGCTGACCGGCGTGGTCACTTCGTTCGACAATTTCTGCGTTCTGCTGCGTCGCGACGGCCATTCCCAGCTTGTCTACAAGCACGCTATTTCCACGATCATGCCGAGCCAGCCGGTTCAGATGTTCGATGGTGAGGAAAGCCAGGGCGCCTGATTGGCACGTGAGAAAGACGCGGACCGCAGCGTTCGCGGAAAACCAGCACATCAGACCGGGACAGAGGCCAACGGCCCGACCCGGGCGGTGGTTATCGTGCCGGTGCTTACCCGGCAGCCTCGTGGCGACGACGACACCAACCGCCCCCGCCTGACCCGCTCCGCCGAGGCTCGTCGCGACGAGGCCGTCGGCCTCGCCAGCGCAATCGACCTCGACCTGGTCCACACGGCGGTGGTGACCGTCAACGATCCACGCCCGGCGACCTTGCTCGGCAGCGGCAAGGTGGCGGAGTTCGCTGAGATCGTCAAAGAGGGCCACGCGGAAGTGGTCATTGTCGATCATCCGCTGACCCCGGTACAGCAGCGCAACCTCGAAAAAGAGTTGAACGCCAAGGTGCTCGACCGCACCGGGCTGATCCTGGAGATTTTCGGCGAGCGCGCCCGCACCAAGGAAGGCACGCTGCAGGTCGATCTTGCCCATCTCAACTACCAGAAAGGCCGCCTTGTGCGGAGCTGGACCCACCTCGAGCGCCAGCGTGGCGGCGCCGGCTTTCTCGGCGGCCCTGGCGAGACCCAGATCGAGTCGGATCGGCGTGTGCTGCAGGACAAGATCACCAAGCTGAAGCACGAGCTCGAAACTGTGCGCCGCACCCGCGACCTGCACCGCGCCAAGCGCAAGAAGGTGCCATTTCCGGTGGTGGCGATCGTCGGCTACACCAATGCCGGCAAGTCGACTCTGTTCAACCGGCTGACCGGAGCAGGGGTGCTGGCCGAAGACATGCTGTTTGCCACGCTCGACCCGACGCTGCGCCGCGTGCGTCTGCCGCACGGCACGCTGATCATCCTTTCCGATACGGTCGGCTTCATTTCCGACCTGCCAACGCATCTTGTCGCGGCCTTCAGGGCGACACTGGAGGAAGTGGTCGAGGCAGACCTCGTCATTCATCTGCGCGACATCTCCGATCCCGATACGGCCGCGCAGGCCGAAGATGTCGAGCGCATCCTTGCCGATCTCGGCGTCGATGCCCGCGATAGCAAGCGCGTCATCGAAGTATGGAACAAGATCGACCGGCTCGACGAGGGCAACCGGGCGCGGCTGCTTGCCGATGGTGCTGACGGCAAGAAGGCACCGCCGATCGCCATATCGGCGGTGACCGGCGAGGGCATCGATGCGCTGAAGGCGATCATCGAGACGATGATGTCGGGCGAACTGGAGACGTTCACCGTCACACTCAAGCCTGACCAACTCGGCGTCATCGACTGGCTTTACCGCAACGGCGACATCGTCTCGCGTGATGACAATGAGGATGGCAGTGTGACCATCGCGCTCAAGGCCACGCACAGCGCCCGGCAGGAGATCGAAAGCCGATTGCGCCGTCAAAACAATGGGTAGGGGCGTTTACTTCGCGCTTTTTGCCTGCTGCCAGAGCGCTTCCATCTCGTCCAGCGTTGCCTCTTCAAGGCTGTTTCCCGACGCTTGCAGCGTCCGCTCGACATAGTGGAAGCGCGACCGAAATTTTTCGTTGGTGCCGCTGAGTGCCGCTTCGGAATCAATTTTGAGGTGCCGGCCGAGATTGACGACCGCAAACAGCATGTCGCCGAACTCATCCTTGATCGGCGCGCTGTCGCCTTTGGCCAGCGCTTCTCGCAATTCGCCGATCTCCTCCTCGATCTTTTCGAGGATCGGTGCCGCCTCGCTCCAGTCGAAGCCGACGCGGGCGGCCTTTTCCTGCAGCTTGAGCGCTCGGGTCAGTGCGGGCAGGGCGACCGGCACACTGTCGAGAAAGCCCTTGCCATGGTCTTCCGGGTCGAGCCCTCGGGCGAGGCGCGCACTGCGCTTCTCCGCCTTTTCCTCTGCCTTGATCTTTTCCCACATGCCCTTGGCCATGCCGGCGCTGCGCGCCTTGTCGTCGCCGAAGACATGGGGGTGGCGGCGGATCAGTTTTGTGGTGATGGCCAGGACCACATCGCCGAATGAAAATTCGCCGGCCTCCTCGGCCATTTGCGCGTGGTAGACCACTTGCAGCAGGAGATCGCCGAGTTCATCCCGCAGATCGTCCAGATCGCCGCGCGCAATGGCGTCCGCCACTTCGTAGGCTTCCTCGATCGTGTACGGCGCGATTGTCGAAAAGTCCTGCTCGATATCCCACGGGCAGCCGGTTTCCGGCGCCCGCAGCGCTGCCATGATCTCGATCAGTCGGGAAATGTCTTTCGAGGGTTTCATCTGGGAAACGCTATCCTGTACACGGCTGTGCGGCCAACGGCTTCAGCCGGTGAGGGCGCCTTGTCCACAGACGGGCCGCCAGACCATGATACGAAAGTGGAAGCCGGTTTCCGGAAGATCCTAGTTAGCAAAAGCATCAGTCGAGCACGGAGACTATCGCCTTGGCGAGCGCATCCATGCCGTCCTCGGGCAGGCCGGCAACGTTGATGCGGCTGTCGCCGACCATATAGATGGCATGCTCGGCGCGCAGCCGCTCGACTTGCGCTTCCGACAGGCCAAGCCGGGAAAACATGCCGCGATGGCTGGCGACGAAATCGAAACGGTCGGAGTTGGACTGCCGCCGCAGCGCCTCGGCGAACTGGACGCGCAGCCGCAGCATGCGCAGCCGCATCTCTTCAAGCTCTGCCTCCCAGTCGGAACGCAATACGGGGTCTTCAAGCACGATGCGCACCGCCGCCGCGCCGTGGTCCGGCGGCATCGAATACATGGCGCGCGCCGCCGACAGCATCTGGCCCATCGCCAAATCCGCCTGCGCGCCACCTTTCGCCATGATCAGCGCTGCACCGACTCGGTCGCGATAGACGGCAAAGTTCTTCGAGCAGCTGGAGGCAACGACCATTTCCGGAACTTTTGCCGCCAGAAGGCGCAAGCCGGCGGCATCCGCATCAAGTCCCTCGCCAAAGCCCTGATAGGCGATGTCGACAAAGGGCAGCAGGCCGCGCTCAACGACAAGATCGGCAATGGCAGCCCATTGCGAGATGTCTAGATTGGCGCCTGTCGGGTTATGGCAGCAGCCATGCAACAATACGACGTCGCCAGGATTCGCGGTTCTCAATGCATTCAGCATGTCGTCGAAGCGAACCGCACCAGAAGCAGCGTCGAAATAGGGATATTCGCGTGTCTGCAGGCCAGCGGCGCGCATCACCGGCATGTGGTTCGGCCATGTCGGATCCGACAGCCAGACCATCGCGTCGGTGCGGGTCCTTTTCAGCAGCTCTGCTACCAGCCGCAGCGCGCCGGAGCCGCCTGGCGCCTGCGCCGCACGAATGCGCGTCATGTCGGCGGCTGGGCCGAACACCAACCTGGCCATCGCCGCGTTGAAGGCGGTATCGCCGGCAAGGCCGAGATAGGTCTTGGTATCCTGGCCCTGCAGCAGCCGCTTTTCGGCTTCGCGCACCGCGCGCATCACCGGCGTCTTGCCGTCGCGATCCTTATAGACGCCGACCCCAAGATCGACCTTGTCGGGACGCGGGTCGGCGCGATAGAGGCCGATCAAGGCCAGGATCTTGTCGGCAGGCGCGGGCTGGAGATTTTCGAACATCGATAAGGTTCCGTTGGCGGCGGAGTGATACGCAAACCGGCCGTGCTTTGCCAGCAGTTTCATATGCGCCAACTCGGCGCCGGTTTGCCTCGAAGGCGGCCGATACTATCTGGCGGGCGAGAGCGGGCCCGATATCTCCCAGGACGAGAACGCGGCGAGCCGTAAGAAAATTTCGGGGAGAGCGGGATTAACATCCCGACCTGCTCCGTAAACAGGACATGAAACGGCCGATGCCACGCTTCGATATTCTGGGACAGCTTGGTTCGCTGCGCCGCTATGCACGCTCGCTGACGCGCGACAGCGCCGATGCAGAGGATCTGGTGCATGATGCGCTGGTGCGTGCCTATGAGCGACGCGGCAGCTTCCGCTCCGGCGGAAATCTTCGCGTATGGCTGCTGTCGATCGTCCATAATGCATTCATCGACGGTCTGCGGTCCCGCAAATCCGAAGCAATGCGCATCGAACAGGCGGGCTATCTCGCCGAGGCGAATGTCCCGGCTCCGCAGGAACATTCGGTCCGTCTGGCGCAGGTGCGCGAAGCGTTTTTCGAATTGCCGGAGGAGCAGCGTTCGGCGTTGCATCTCGTCGCCATCGAGGGGCTTAGCTACAGCCAGGCCGCTGAGGTGAGTGGCGTGCCGCTTGGCACGCTGATGTCGCGCATCGGCAGGGCGCGTGCGGCCCTGCGCGAGATGGAGGGCGCGGTGCCGGCACGCGCGAAAGGCCATCTGAAGATCGTCGGAGGTGGATCATGAACCAACTGCGCGATCCCGTGACCGACGCCGATCTCGACGCCTATGTCGACGATCAGCTGGACGTGGCTCGTCGCATCGAGGTCGAGGCGTTCCTTTCGGCCCGCCCGGACGCGGCCGCGCGGGTGATGTCCGACTTACGGATGCGTGACGAATTGCGCGTGGCGCTTGCCGGATCGAAAGGCATGGCGCGGCCCGCGACGGCCGATGCTGCACGGCGGCTGGAGCGGGGATTGGCGCGCGGCCGCGTCCTTGGTGCTTTGCAGCGAGCTGCGGCAGTCGCTGTCTTCGTCGCTGCCGGCTGGCTTGCGAACGGGCTCATCGGACCGATATCGGTGACGGAAGTCGTCGCTTCGACCCATCCGCCGGCCTATGTGGAGGATGCGGTCCGGGCGCACCGCACGACGCTCGTGCGCGAGGCGATGTCGTCGCAACCCGAAGCACCCGGCTACAATGCCGACGAAATCCGCGCCGCGACGGCGATCGTGATGCCATCGCTGCCAGCGGACTGGACGGTCCGTGACGTGCAGATCTATCCATCGCAATTCGGACCGAGCGTCGAGATGGCTGTCGAGACGAAAGAGATGGGGCTGGTCTCGTTGTTCGCGATCAGGCCCGGAACATTCGACGTCGTCAAGCCGACCGTCGTTCCCTCGGGCGAAGTTTCCTCGGCTTATTTCCAGATCGGCGAGGTCGCCTACGCGGTCGTCGGACGCAGCGATGTCGGCGGTCTCGATCGCACGGCCGAAGCCCTCGCCAAAACGCTTTACTGATCGACTTGCAAGAAGGAGAACCACATGAACAATCTCGGATATATCGGGGCCGGAGCCCGAGCCGGAGCCGTCTACGATGAAGGCCTGCGCCGGCACATGCTGCGCGTCTATAACTATATGGGCCTTGGCCTCGTCGTTACGGGCGTGATCGCGTTCGTGGTGGCTTCTACGCCCGCTCTTTACGTGCCGATCTTCTCCACACCGCTGAAATGGGTGGTGATGCTGGCCCCGCTGGCCTTTGTGCTCTTGTTCTCGTTTCGGATGCAGGCGATGTCGGCAGGCGGCGCCCAGGCGATGTTCTGGGCATTCTGCGCGGTCATGGGCCTGTCGCTGGCTTCCGTGTTCCTGGTCTTTACCGGCACCAGCATCGCGCGCACCTTCTTCATCGCCGCCACCATGTTCGGCGTGACCAGCCTTTACGGGTACACGACCAAACGCGACCTGACGCAGTTTTCGTCGTTCCTGATCATGGGCCTGATCGGCGTGGTGATCGCCAGCATCGTCAATATCTTCCTGGGCTCGACCGCGCTCCAATTCGCGATCTCTGTGATCGGCATCGCCGTCTTCATCGGCCTCACCGCCTGGGATACCCAGACGATCAAGGAGCAGTATGCGGAAAACTTCGGCGCGGAATCACAGCAGAAACTCGCTGTCTTCGGTGCATTCTCGCTCTATCTGAACTTCATCAACATCTTCCAACTGCTGTTGAACTTCACCGGCGAGCGCGAATAGCCGGCGTTGAACCAAGACCGGAGTTGGACATCATGGACAGAAACGATCAGCAAGCGATCGGACAGCTCTTCGAGAAGTTGGCAAGCGCCGAGCGCCAGGCGCCGCCGCGCGATGCCGAAGCAGAGCGCTTCATCCAGGACCAGATCACCCAGCAGCCTGGGGCGCTATATTACATGGCCCAGACGATCGTGGTTCAGGAGCAGGCCCTGAACGCAGCTCAGGCGCGCATAGAAGAACTGGAGGAGCAGGCGCGGCAGCCGGCCGGCGGTGGACCGCTCAGCGGCTTCTTCGGCCGCAGCGGCGGCAGGCGCTCAGGCTCGGTTCCGCGGGTAGGGCGCACCGCCTCCGTTGCAACTGAAGGGCCGCAGGACTCGCCACAGCGGGCAGGCGGCGGTTTTCTTGCCGGCGCCGCGCAGACCGCGATGGGCGTGGCGGGCGGCGTGCTGCTCGGCAACGCGATCGCCGGCGGGTTTGGCGGCAGCGAAGCGAAGGCAGCTGAACAGCCGACGCCGCTGGCTTGGGGCCATCGAAGATGCGAACTTCGTAGAGCGTCCCTTCGACATCGTAGTGCATCTGAGCCCAGGAAAGTATCACGATCAGTTCCTTTGCCGGGTCGTGGTCGGCGTTGGCGAGGCCGAGCGCTATGTCCGGTGTGTCGCCCTCTTGTTCACCGATCGTGACCTGGATTGCGCGATATCTGTTGTCGGCTAGCCGTTGCAGCGCGACGAGCGGGCGTTCCGGATAGTCCTCAGCGGTCAGGTAATCGACGAAGAGTGTCTGGAGGCCATTCCAGCTCACGGCTGTGGTGTGCGGATCAGCATTGTCGGCGAACCCAACAACACGTTTGGCGAAAGCCAGGTCGTTCTTGCCTGGCGCACGATCAAGGTCCTGCGCTCGCGCGCCAGTGAGCGCGCAGGCGAGGGTGAGGGCAAGACTTGCAAGCAGCGGAAGCGTGTTCATGATTCGCAACCCTAGCATGCCCGTTGCCCCACAGCGCTGTTGCGAATGTCTAAGAGTGACCGGCCTGATCTCGCCGCCGACGGATCCTATAGGTGTAGTCGCATAAGATAGATTATGGAACTGGCATGGCCGATTGGATGTGACGTGAAGCTAGCACCTCGCGAGATCCAACTCGGGAACCCAGGACGTAAAAACTTAGTCTTTCACGCTGATTCGTAAGGGATTTCGATCGTCATGCCGTCATAAGCAGGCTCGACGTTGGCCGGCGTCTCGGCCATTACCGTAGCGTAGTCGAGTGGCACATGCATATGCGTCAGCACCGCGTTCTTCGGCGCCAGTCTTTCGATCCAGCCAAGCGCCTGGCCAAGCGACAGATGGCTCGGATGGACGGTGTATTGCAGCGCGTCGATGACCAGCATGTCCAGCCCGCGCAAACGCTTGGCGGTCGCCTCCGGAAAGTCGCTGACGTCAGGGCAATAGGCCAGCCCGCCGATGCGGAAACCCAGCGAGGTGATGTCGCCATGGAGCTGCAGCAGCGGTTCGAGGGTGAGGGCGCCGCCCTCGCCTGCGATCACCACCGGCCTGTGGTGGTCGATGATATGGGCGTTGACGATCGGCGGATACGAACTGCCTTTCGGTGTTTCGAAACAGTAGCGGAACGCCTCGCGTAGGCGCAGCATGGTAGCCTGATCCGCATGGATGTCGATCCGGTGGCGCTGCTCGAGCACGAAGCCGCGCAAATCGTCGATGCCGTGGATATGGTCGGCATGCGGATGTGTATAGACCACCGCATCGATGCGCTTGACCGATGCCAGCAGCATCTGCTCGCGGAAATCCGGGCCGGTGTCGATGACGACCGTGGTCCGGGCGCCACTCGCCGCGATCCGCTCGACGAGCGCTGCGGTGCGCGTGCGCCGGTTCCGGGGGTTCGCGGGATCGCAATCGCCCCAGTCGCCGGTGATGCGTGGCGTGCCCGGCGATGAGCCGCAGCCGAGGACGGTAAGACGTAACCGGTCGCTCATGCGTCAGGCGCCCGGCGCGCTCGGGCGCGGCATTTTCCTGAACAGCCGGAAGAAATTATCCGTGGTGATATTAGCGATCTCGGCCTCGCTGAAGCCGATCGTCTCGGCCAGCACCTTGGCTGTATGCGCGACATAGGCGGGCTCATTACGCTTGCCGCGAAACGGGATCGGCGCAAGGTATGGCGCGTCGGTTTCGACCAGCAGACGGTCGCGCGGCACATCGGCGGCGACGGCGCGCAGCTCGGCGGAGTTTTTGAAGGTGAGGATGCCGGAAAACGAGACGTAGCCGCCAAGCGCCACGCCGATCTCGGCCAGCCGGCGCCCCGACGAAAAACAGTGCAGGATGAAGGGGAAGGCGCCCTTCCCCGTTTCTTCTTCGAGGATATCAGCCATGTCGTCGTCGGCGTCGCGCGAATGGATGACCAGCGGCAGACCGGTCACGCGCGCCGCGGCGATGTGGGTGCGAAAGCCCTGCGCCTGTGCGTCGCGCGGCGCATGATCGTAGAAATAGTCGAGTCCGGCCTCGCCGATCGCCACCACTTTGCGATGAGCAGAGAGCCGCACCAGATCATCGACAGTGACATCAAGCTCTTCGGCCGCATTATGCGGGTGGGTGCCGACCGAGCAATAGACCTCATCGAAAGTCTCTGCAATCTCAAGCACTTGGTTAAATCGCCTAACCCTCGTCGAGATCGTCACCATTCGGCCGATGCCGGCCGCTAGGGCGCGGGCGACAATGGCCGCCCGCTCTTCGGCGAAATCCGGAAAGTCGAGGTGGCAGTGACTGTCGACCAGCATCAGGCGTTCGCGTCCTGCTTTTCGTAACGCGGAAAGACCGCCTCCGGCGCGGGCAATGCCGTGCCGGGCACCAGCGCATAGTCGGCGTGGACATGCGCAAAGTCACGGTTGTTTGCCGGCACCGCCAGCAGGTCGAGCAGCTTTGCAGCCGACCCCGGAACAAAGGGCTGGCAGAGCAGCGTCACGCGCCGGACGACTTCGATCGTCGTCCACAGAACTGTCTTCATACGGTCCGGATCGCTTTTGCTTAGCGCCCAGGGTTGCTGAGAGGCGAAATAGCGGTCAGCTTCGGCCACCACTCCGAAGATCGCCGCCAGCGCCAAATGGATGCCCTGATCCGCCATCGCCTTTCGCGCGACGGCGAGTGCCCCCACCGCTTGGTCGAGGATGGCGCTGTCGGCTTCGGTCAGTTCGCCGCGCTTTGGCACCGCGCCGCTGCAGTTCTTGGCGACCATCTTCAGCGAGCGCTGCGCCAGATTGCCGAGGCCATTGGCAAGGTCGGCATTGGTGCGGTTGACGATCGCATCATGGCTGTAGCTGCCGTCCTGGCCGAACGGCACTTCGCGCAGCAAGAAATAGCGCACCTGGTCGAGGCCGTAGTGCTCGATCATCGCGAACGGGTCGATGACGTTGCCGACCGACTTCGACATTTTCTCGCCGCGGTTGAACAAAAAACCATGCGCGAACACGCGCTTCGGCAATTCGATGCCAGCCGACATCAGGAAAGCCGGCCAGTAGACCGCGTGGAAGCGGACGATGTCCTTGCCGATGACGTGCGCGTTTGCCGGCCAGAACGACCATCTCTCATTGGCCGGATCCGGATAGCCGGCGGCGGTGATGTAGTTGGTCAAGGCGTCGACCCAGACATACATCACATGCTTCTCGTCGCCCGGCACCGGGATGCCCCAGTCGAACGTGGTGCGCGAGATCGATAGGTCCTTCAGGCCGGACCTGACGAAGCTCATCACCTCATTGCGCCTCTCGGCAGGACCGACGAAATCGGGCTGGTTTTCGTAAAGTGCAAGGAGCCTGTCCTGATAAGCCGACAGCCGGAAGAAGTAGCTCTCTTCCTCGACCCATTCGACCGGCGTCCCCTGCGGCCCGTAGCGGACATTGTCGCTACGCACCTCGGTCTCTTCTTCGCCGTAATAGGCTTCGTCACGCACCGAGTACCAGCCGGCATAGCCGCCTTTATAGACGTCGCCATTGGCGGCCATCGCCTTCCAGATCGCCTGCGAGGCCTTGTAGTGCCGCTTTTCCGTGGTGCGGATGAAATCGTCGTTGGAGGCATTGAGCGCGACGGCCATGCGCTCGAAATCGGCCGAGTTGCGGTCTGCCAGATCGCGCGCTGAAATACCTTCTCTCTTCGCCGTCTGCAGCATCTTGATGCCGTGCTCGTCGGTGCCGGTGAGAAAGAGCACGTCCTTACCGTCGAGCCGCTGGAAGCGGGCCAGCGCGTCGGTGGCAATCAACTCGTAGGCATGGCCGATATGCGGTTTGCCGTTCGGATAGGAAATAGCCGTCGTGACGTAGTATTTTTCGCGTGCCATGGATGAGCCGTCATGAATGTCTGAATGAAAGATGTCGCGGTGAGATATCGCATCGAAACGGCAATTGCCATCCGACGCCAATGTGGTGGCTTCGAAGTTCCTGCGATTGATTGGGATCAATACTCAGGGGCTTCAAAGCCACGCCGGCGGCCGTCACATTCGCATTGCAGAATTCAGGCGGTCGATCATGGTCAGGGCGTGCTGCTTTTTGTCGAGATTGTAGGTCTCGGTTTCAGATATAGCGTTCAAAGCCTCGTGCCAAGTATCCGACAGCGTTTTGGCCCGCGCGAGATCGCCGGCGAGCGCGGCCTGGCTGGCGCCGGCCGACAGCAGATCAAGCGCGCGGCGATTGAATATCTCGAACGGGATTGCCTGGTCGCGGCCGGCGACCGCCTCGGCAAGACGGTAGGCGCCTGCGACATCTATCTTCTTGGACATCACCAGGGCGTCGAGGGTGGCGGCGATTTCGAGCCCTCCATACTGCGTCAACAGGATCGCATTGCGCGCGCTGCCCCCTGCCCGCTCCGCCAGCGCCGCGCGCGCCCCAGGATCCTCCGGTGGCGGCGGCTCGATGCCTTCCAGAACCGTCATCAAGCTCTCGGCATCGAGCGGCGCCAACCGCACCATCTGGCAGCGCGACCGGATCGTCGGCAGCAGACTGCCCGGCGCATGGACGATGAGGATGAACAAGGTGCGCGCGGGTGGCTCTTCAAGATTCTTCAGCAAGGCATTGGCAGCATTGGTGTTCATGTCGTCGGCGGGATCGACGATAACCACCCGGTAGCTGCCGTCATGCGAGGTCAGCGACAGAAAACGGCTGACCTTGCGGATTTCGTCGACCGTGACCACTGTCTTGAAGCTCTTGGTCTTGTCGTTCACCGGGCGTGTAAGATGCAGCACCGAAGGATGCGCGCCGGTGGCGATCTGTCGAAACAGCGACGAAGCCGGATCTGGAACGGCAAGGCTTTCCGGCGCCTGCTCGAAGGCCGGGTGCTTCAACAGATGATGCGCCAGGTGAAAGGCCAGCGTCGCCTTGCCGATGCCAACCGGTCCGGCAAAGATCAGTGCGTGCGGCAGCTTTCCCGAGCGGTAAGCGGTGGCGAGCATGTTGGCCGCCTGCAGGTGACCGACAAGACGCGGCGTCTCGGATGGCTCGGGCACCCCGTCCAGCGTGTCGTGCTGTTCGGGCGCGATGCGTTCGAAAATCATGCTGGCGCCGCCTGCTTTCTTTGCGCCGGCATCATCCTCTCGAGAGCCGCGAAGACCGCGGCGGTAACGACATCCTCCACCGCATCTAGGTCGGCTGAGGCATCGACGACAACGCAGCGTTCGGGTTCAGCTGAGGCGATCGCGAGAAACGCCTCGCGCCGGCGTTGGTGGATGGCCAATGTTTCTTTCTCGAAGCGGTCCGGTCCGTCACTGCTGCCCCGCCGGGCGGTAGCGCGCCTCAGGCCCTCGGCGGGGTCGATGTCGAAGATCAGTGTCATGTCCGGCACCATGCCGTTGATGGCGACCTTCTCCAATGCGTCCATGAATGCCGGGTCGAGGCCGCCGGTGACGCCCTGGTAGACGCGCGAGGAATCCATGAAACGATCGCAAAGTACGACCGAACCGCGCTCGACTGCCGGCCGGATGACCTGTTCGACATGGTCGGAACGCGCAGCGGCGAAAAGCAGAGCTTCCATCTTGGGGCCGAACGGCTCGGCTGCGCCTGAAAGCAGGACATGCCTGACCGCCTCCGCGCCCGGCGAGCCACCCGGCTCACGTGTCACCAGCACATCGTATTTCTTGGCGCGCATCTTCTTTGCCAGCCGCTCGATCTGCGTCGACTTGCCTGCTCCTTCGCCGCCTTCAAAAGTGATGAAAAATCCGCGCGCCAAAGCCTTTGTCCATACTTCGGGGACCGTATAGTCCCGGCGGGAAAAAAGGTCCACCGCGACGGTGCTAACGCAGCCAGCCGACGGCCAGTTCCTTGGCGGCGTCGAGCGCGCGCTGCGGCAGCGAACCGACACCGATCGACTCGGCGGCAAACAGCGGCGTCTCCTGGCTCAGCGTATCGCCGATCCAGACGCGCAGCGTACCCACCGGCTGCCCCTCCTCCACCGGCGCTGCCACCGGTCCGTCATAGACGATCCTGGCGGTGAGCTTGTCGCGGTTGGTGATCGGCAGGAAGATCTCCACCGGTCCTTTTGCCTTTAACGCGACACCGGACTTGGCACCGCCAAAGACCTGGGCTTCGCCAACCACTTCGTCCTTGGCGAATACTTCAGTCTTCTCGAAGGAGCGAACGCCCCAGTCGAGCAGCTTTCGCGCTTCCTCAGCCCGCTCACGGTCGTTTGCCAGACCGCTCATCGCCGCGATCACCCTTGTGCCGTTGTGGCTGACCGAGCCGACAATGCCGAACCCGGATTGCTCGCTGGCACCGACCGCGAGCCCGTCGGCGCCTATGTCCATGGCCAGTAGCGGATTGCGGTTCCTCTGGGAAATCTTGTTCCAGGTAAAATCCTTCTGGCCGTAATAGCGGTAGAGATCCGGGTAGTTGCGCCAGATATGCAGCGCCAGAAGCGCGAGTTCGCGAACGCTCGTTTGCTGCCCATCGGCCGGCAGACCGGTGGAATTGACGAAAGTCGATTTCTGCAAGCCGATCTGGCGGGCACGCCCGGTCATCTGCGCCGCGAAGTTTGCTTCGGACCCGGCCATCCCTTCAGCGATGACGATACAGCCGTCATTGGCCGCCTGCACGGTCACGCCCTGGATCAGGTCTTCCAGCCGGATCGTCGACTTGAGCTTGGCGAACATGGTCGATGTCCCCGAAGGAGCGCCGCCTTTGCGCCAGGCGTTCTCGCTCACCACGAAGGTGTCATCGAGCGTCATGCGCCCTGATTTGATGGCGTCGAAAGCCACTTCCATCGTCATGAGCTTGGCCAGCGAGGCCGGCGGGATCAACCTGTCGGCGTCCTTGGAAAACAGCACGGTTCCGGTTTCGGCATCGATCATGAAGGCCTGGGCGGCCTTGGTCTCGAAAAGCTGAGCTGAGGCCTGCGCAAGCGAGAGCAGCAGCAGGCCGAGCGCCACAAGCCCGGTGAAAGGGTGAAAAGATTTCATCAGGTTCGACCAGTGAGCCGGCGCTTTTGCAAGTTGGCAGAAGCTATCAGGCTTTTGCCTGGCGGATCAATCGCGCGCGAAAAAACCAGGCAGCCCCGAACTCAGTTGCGTACCGCAAGCGCATCCGGCGCACCATGCGACCACGCTGCCTGCAGCATCTCGTCCAGGCTGCCACGACCGTCGGCAAAGAGGTTGACCGAGTACCAGTCCTTGCCTTCAAGTTCCGAGCGCTGGATTTCGGTCTTGCCGAAGCTGGAAAGCTGGGCAGCCACACGCTCCGCTTCGGCGGCATTCTCGAATGAACCCGCCGCGACATAGGCGGTGGGCGACCCGGCTGGAGGGGCTTGCCGCTTCCACGATTGAAGAAGCTCGGCGGACGACATGCCGGTGCGATCCAGCCCGGCAAACGCGTTGGAGGCGCGCTGCACGCGCTCGTCGGCGTAAGACAGCGACGCCATGGTGAACGGCGATTGCGCCGGCAGGTTGATCTCCGGACGCTCCGGCACGATCGGGCCGAAATCGGGCAGTACAATGTCTCCCGAAGCAGATGCTTGCACCGCCATGACAGGCCGTGCATCGGATCCCTGCCCGGAATTCGTCAGCTGACCGGGGAACGGCACGGCAGCAGCGCTCACCGGCAGGCTTGGCGACGGCCCATTCATCGCGACCATGACGCCGCTGGGCAGACCGTCCGACGGATCCGGCGCCCTGTTGCCTGGACGATACGAAGCCACCAGATACTGCCCGTCATTGCCTTCGAGCGACGCACGGCCGACATATTCGACCTTCACCTCGGCCGTACCGACATTGGCATAATCGAGCATTTCAGCAGCGCGCTTCGACACATCGATGATGCGTCCATCATGATAGGGCCCGCGGTCGTTGACGCGCACGATCACCGAGCTGCCGGTCTTCATGTTGGTGACCCGCGCATAGCTCGGCAGCGGCATGGTCGGATGCGCCGCCGTCAGATCTGCCATGTCGTAGACTTCGCCGTTGGCCGTCAACCGGCCGTGGAAGGCCTCACCGTACCAGGATGCGAGGCCAACCTTGGCGTAACGTTTGTCTTCCTTCGGATAATACCACTTGCCGCGCACCTGATAGGGCTTGCCGAGCTGGTCGCGTCCGCGAGACGTCTTGAACATGACGCGCGGGCTGGCTTTCACGCCGTATTCGGCTTCGGAAAAATATTCCTTGGAGCGAGGTTTCTTGTTGACCATCGCCCTTTGCTGCGGCCCGGCACATGCTGCAAGAAAGGCTGCCGACAAGGCAAACAGCGCGAAAGCGGAAGCGCGACGAAGACGCGGGCGCGCCGTGGTCTGCATATTTTGATTGTCCCCTATAGCATCGACGAAGGCACCGCAGCATGAACGTCAGCGATGCCAAAGCACCCACTCCAGAAACGCCGGCGACGCCCTACCCCAATCCTTTTTGTGCGCAGGAATTGTTTATCACCGTATTAACCGATTGTGGTCGGAACCGGGCGAGATTGTGGCACGGACCGCCTCGCTGATCGGCATGAAAATCATCGCTTATCGATCAGAAACGCCATTCGTGGCGCACTTTGCCCCTGGCTTGGCGTGGCTGCGAGCGCAGATTCAGGGACCGAATATCACAAGTTCGGTGAACGTCAGATCTCCAAGTGCGGGTGGTCTGGGACCTTTGAAGTATTTCAGCCCCTTGTTGGGGCGGTACCATCCCACCAAGCCTGGAATCGGCTCCTTGGCGTCGACAAAGCAAACCAGGATTCCGCTTCGCAAGAGAAAGCGCCCCATCGCGCCGGCGCAGCGGCTCAAATCCGCAAGCGAGCGGCAATAGATGACCTGATGGCACTGGATAACACCGTGCAACATTCGGCGCGGCATCAACACCATGGGGAACGCTGCTCCGTCGCAAATGCAGATCAACGACAGGCAGCCCAGCGCGGCGTGTTCCGAGAGTATGTATCTCTCACCCTCGGGCAGCATCGCCAATTCCGGAAGATCGGGACGCACTTCGACCACGCGACATGACCGCTGCGCCGAACTTAAAGCCGGCAAGAAGGTAAATTGTCCGCTGGAGAAGAGCCGAAAGCCTAGCGCCCGGTTGGCTTTCAATGTCGCTTGTGCAGGCGAAATGTTCGTGTAGGTCACGTCCTTCCGCTTGAGAACCGCCGCAACCAACATGGCGCCATAGGGACGGAAATCTGCATCGACTGACCAGCTTGAAAGATTGCAGCGAATTTCCTCGCTCTCCGACCCGTGATAGCGAGCATAAAGGGTGAGCACAACGCCGACGATCCGACCGGCATGCTCCAAAGCAAAGCCATATTGTGGGAACTCGGCAACCACAGGCCGCTGCGACAAGCGGGTCAGAGCGTGTATCCAGTAACTCCGGTTACGCGCCGGAAAGCCCCTGCACAGGCAATCAACCACTCCCTCCCAGTCGGTTTCGCGGACTGGTCTACAGCGAAGACCGGGCGGGAGAGCGCCAAGTACGGCCAAAATCAACTCCAGAATACGATTTACTTACATGTGCCTAACGCGCCCAACATATCAGCGCTCAACGATTAATAGTCCGTGCGGGTTTTAAAAACGATTTTCCACACTCAGCACAAACACAGCTCGCCATGACGCTGCTCAACGCGCTGGATCGCGCCGAAAGGTGCGGCCGCCACGGTTGACTTGGCGTTGAATGCGGCTTTACAGGAATGGAGCGCGAACCGGTCGGGGAACGTCCTGGTGCCAATCCGGTACCGACAGCTCGAACCCGCTCCTCTCGCGATATCCTAAGTGATTGAAAAATCACCTTGGAGGGATGGCCGAGCGGTTTAAGGCACCGGTCTTGAAAACCGGCGTGGGTGCAAGCCCACCGTGGGTTCGAATCCCACTCCCTCCGCCATATCCGTCCTTGTCCAACCCGGAGACATGGGTAACAGATTGTACTTAAGACATGGGTGACAACCTCGTGCCGAACGGGTTGTCGATGGTCTGCA
>NZ_JAMYPO010000044.1:0-57338 GCF_040320365.1 Mesorhizobium sp. M0701 | reverse complement strand
GCGAAAGCTCATCATCCTCGCAAACGCACTACTCAGGGACAATCGGACCTGGACACCATCTCTCCCTTGACCAACACGGATACTCCAGAGCGGCAGAGCGGGGAGTTCCGAAAGCCCGGTTTTGCGCCGGATGCTCTAAGCGAATGTTAATCACCCTGGCCCAGCATGCCGACGAAGACTGTGTCGACCGGCACGGAGCGCTCGACTGGCAAGCGACCTATCCCTGACCACCAAGGAGCCGCGCAAAACGTGGAGCGCCGCCGCTCGCCTGTTTGCCTGGTTCTCTTCGCCGATGAAATTGGAACCGGAAGCTGTCCGCGCCCGGCTTCTCGACACCACCTTCGACCGCAAATTCGCGGTCCTGTTCGGCACCATCAGCGTTCTGTTGGTTGCGGTCAGCGCCGCTCTTGCCACCGGGGATTGGTGGCCCTGCGCCTGGATTGCCGCCGACCTGATGCTTTTCACCGTCCGCGTTCTGCTGATGCGGGAATGCGAGCAGGCCCGCAGGCGCGGCTCGAAAGGGCCGCTGGCGGGCCTGATGGCAGCCAGCGGCGTCTGGTCGGTCGTTTTCGGCCTCGGCTGCTATGGCTGTGTTGCCAGCGGGAATATGGCGCTTTCCGTACTTGCCGCCTTGAATGTCGCAGGCGTCGTCGGCGTGGTGTCGTCACGCAATGCGGCGACCCCGCGCTTCGCCATATTCGTCATGTTGGCCGTAAGCCTGCCTTACGTGGTCGGTGCATTGTTTTCTGCGGCGCCCGGAATGCCGATCGTCGGAATTCAAACGCCGTTCTATGTGGTCGGCGTCATCATCGTGCTGCTTCAGAACCACGCAATCAATGCCCGCATGATCCGCGCCGAACTGGACAATCGCGACCTGGCCATCAAGGACGCGCTGACCGGCCTGCCAAACCGCATCTTCCTGCAGGAGAAATTGCGCGACATGTGCCGCGACCTTGCGGCGCCGGCCGCCAATGGCGGCAAGCCGTTTGCAGTGCTCAGCATGGATCTCGACGGTTTCAAACAGGTCAACGACCGTTTTGGCCACGCCGTCGGCGACGTGCTGCTGCGCAAGGTGGCCGAACGATTGAAGCGCGGCTTCCGTCCGGAGGACGTGGTCTTCCGTATCGGCGGAGACGAATTCGTCATTCTTTTGCCCGCAACCTCGGAGCTCGAGGCCACCTACCTGGCAAAGCGGGCCATCGAAAAGGTCTCGGTGCCCTTCGACCTCGGGGTCGGCTCCGCCATCCATGTCGGCTTGAGCGTCGGCAGCGCATGCGCACCCGCCGACGGCGGCGATCCGGAAATCCTGCTCACCTGTTCCGACCATGCGCTCTACGAGGCCAAGCGCACCGGCAAGGGCCGTTACTGGGCGCCTGTGCGGGCTACGATCTGACGGTCGCAGCGACGGCTTCCGGCGACAGGCAGGGCGATCCGCGCCTCTTCTGCTCGGCCGCGCGCACCAGTGCCGTGACATGCTTCAGCAACGGCGCCGGCGTGCCGGCGTTTTCGGCCAAACGCAAGGCCGCGCCTTGCAGTTCGCCGATCTCCGTCGGCCGGCGGCGCTGAAGGTCATCCCACATCGACGAACGCGCGGCCGGATCGATGGCAAGTATCCGCCGCGCCAAGAACTTGAACAGCCAGTCGGGCAGGCGAAGCACTTTCGGCAGCAGCGCGGGACGCAGGCCGGCGATGCGAGCGGGTTCGATGCCTGTCGCCGTCATTGCCGCCAGTGCTTCGTCGATCTGGCCGGCCAGGATCAGCCGCCAGCGGCGATCGGCAAGCTCTGCCGCCAGCGGCAGGCCGGAAAGCGCCACCAGCGCGTTGTTGAGGTTGAGCAGCAGCTTGCCCCATAGCACCGCTTCGATGTCACCATGCGTGGCGACGGCAAAGCCCTCAACGTCAAGCAGTTCGTCAAGGCCTATCGGACCCTGTTCGATCATCACCTTGCCGCCGCTGGCGCGGTGCAGACGAAGCGGCAATTCGCCCTCCGCCGATTGGACCACGTTGATCGGCACCATGCCCGCGAGCACCCGCCGGGCGGCGAGATGGGCTCGCAACTTATCGGCATTGTCGACGCCGTTCTGCAGACTGAGTACCACCGCATCCGGTCGGGCATGGGCCGCAATAAGCCCGGCCATGTCCTGCGTCGCGCCGCTCTTGACCGTTAGCAGGATGACATCGGCACCGGGGAATGCCGCGGCCGGATCGGCGGTGACCGACAATGCCTCCGGCTTGACGGATCGGTCGCGGCCATCACGGTCGGTGATGCGCAATCCACCTTTTTGCAGCGCCTTCTCGATACGAGGCCGCGCCAGCAGATCCACCTTTCGCCCGGCAAGTATCAGGCAGCCGCCGGCGTAGCATCCGATACTGCCGGAACCGGCGATTACGATCGTCCTGCCATGCGTGATCATGCGATGGCCCTGTCCTGGTCGAGAGGCCTTGCCGCAACTATACGGCATGAAAACCATAATGTCGGCGGCATGGCTGGCCCTTATGTCTGGCCGTGACAGGCCTTGCGCTTTCGACTATCGCTTTTGCCCATGACGCTGCCTACCGATCCGACCAGAAATCTGGCTGCTCTCATCCGCTGCGCTTCCGTGACGCCCGCCGAAGGCGGTGCGCTGAGCGCGCTGGACGAAATGTTGAAGCCGCTCGGCTTTGCCGTCGAGCGCCCGGTGTTTTCCGAATCCGGCACACCTGACATAGAGAACCTTTACGCGCGGCGTTCCGGCAACGGCCCGCATCTGATGTTTGCCGGCCATACCGATGTGGTGCCGGTGGGCGATGAAACAGCCTGGACGCACCCACCCTTTGGCGCCGAGATCGCCAATGGCGAGATGTTCGGCCGCGGCGCCGTTGACATGAAGGGCGGCATTGCTTGTTTCGTCGCGGCGGTAGCGCGACATATCGCGCAGAAGGGCGGCCCGAAGGGGTCGGTCTCGCTGCTGATAACCGGCGACGAGGAAGGGCCGGCGATCAACGGCACGACGAAACTGCTCGAATGGGCGGCTGCCAAGGGTGAGAAATGGCATGCTGCGATCGTCGGCGAGCCGACCAATCCCGACGCGCTCGGCGATATGATCAAGATCGGCCGGCGCGGCTCGCTCTCCGGCACGGTCGTCGTCAACGGCCGGCAGGGACACGCCGCCTATCCGCAGCTAGCCGACAATCCCGTGCGCGGCCTGGTGACGCTGGTCGACGCCTTGCTTGACCCCGTCTTCGACAACGGAACAACGGATTTCCAGCCGACCAATCTTGAGGTCACCTCCATCGATGTTGGCAACCCTGCCACCAACGTCATCCCAGCGAAGGCGGCGGCTACCTTCAATATTCGCTTCAACGACACATGGACCGCCGAGACGATCCAGGCCGAGATCCACAACCGCCTCGACCGGGCGGCGAAACGCAAGAAATACCGCGCCGGCAAGAAGACGCCGGTCGACTACGAGATCGTCTGGCGCGACGGGCCGAGCCATGTTTTCCTGACACGCGACGACAGGTTGATCGAGACGCTTGGCGGCTCGATCAAGGCGGTGACCGGCAGGAAGCCGGCGCTCTCCACCTCCGGCGGCACCTCCGATGCCCGCTTCATCAAGGATTATTGTCCGGTGGTCGAATTCGGACTGGTCGGCAAGACCATGCACATGGTCGACGAACGCGTGGCGATTGCCGACCTCGAGACGCTGACGCAGATTTATCTGCGCTTCGTTGAAGACTGGTTTGCGCAGGACATATCCTAGTGATGCTTTCAGCGGATGAAACCTACGCTTCGCTTGCCGGTGCCTGGCGGCTGATGCTCGGCAAGGCCGACGGATTTCGCCTGCTCGACCTTTCGGCGGACGGTTTCTGGAACTCCTTTTTTGCCATCGTTGTCGCGGCGCCGGCACTGATCGTCGGCTGGGTCGGTATTGCCAACGAGATCGGCGATCCCAACGCATTCGTCGGCCGTTTCAGCATGTTGATCCGCCTGGCCACCGTCGATATCGGCGCCTGGGTGCTGCCGCTCATAGGCCTCGCCCTGGTGGCGCCGCGGGTCGGCGTCGGCGGCCGTTTCGTCCATTATGTCGTGGCCAGCAATTGGGCCTCGGCGATCATCGCCTGGATGATGCTGCCATCGGCGTTGATCCGGCTTTTCCTGACGTCGGCCAACGAAGTCTCCGGACTCGTGTCGCTGCTGTTGTTCGCGCTGTCGATGGTATTGACCTGGCGGATGACCAACGTTGCGATCGGCAGGGGTGCGGCTACCGGCAGCGCCGTTTTTGCCGGCATGTTCGTGGCGTCGCTGATCGTCCTGTTCGGCCTGCAGGCGCTGCTCGGGATCAGCGTTCCGGATCAGCCAGGCGTCGGATAATCGACGCCGACGAGAAACAGCCCGTCGGGCGGCGCCACCTGACCGCAGGCCGCACGGTCGCGCGCCTCAAGCGCCGCCTTGAGGTCGGCAACAGTCCAGCCGCCTTCGCCGACACGTTTGAGCGAGCCGACCATCGAGCGCACCTGGTTGTGCAGGAATGACCGCGCCAAAGCGCGGACCTCAATGAAATCGCCCGCCCGGCTGACATCCAGCCGGTCGAGCGTGCGGACGGGGCTGGTGGCTTGGCAGTGGGTCGAGCGGAAGGTGGTGAAATCATGCCGGCCAAGCAGCACCTTTGCCGCCTCGTGCATGGCACCGGCATCGAGCTGCTTCGGTACCCACCAGATCTTGCCCTTGTCGAGCACCGCCGGCGCGCGGCGATTGACGATGCGGTAGAGGTAATGGCGGCCGATCGCCGAGAAACGCGCATCGAAGCCATCCGGCACGACGGCGGCCTTCAGGATGGCGATGCGCACCTTGGCCGCTTGCAGATGCGCGTTGACTGCGTCGCGCACCTTGTCGCCGGGCCATGCCTTGATCAGATCGACATGCGCCACCTGAGCGGTCGCATGGACGCCAGCATCGGTGCGGCCGGCGGCGCGCAGCGAAACCTGCTCACCACAGAATTTCTCGATCGCCTGCTCGATCGCCTGCTGCACCGATGGCTGGTTGGCCTGGCGCTGCCAGCCGGCGAAGAGACTGCCGTCATATTCGATGTCGAGGCGAAAACGCGGCATTCCCGGATCGAGGCGAAATCAAGCGGCGAGGGCTGAGCCGAAGGCCGAGGCGTAGACCAGCCTGCCGGTCTCCGGCGCCTCGCCCCAGGCAAGCGCCTGCAGGGCTTCGCTTTGGTAGTCGCTCTCGAATTTTGCTGCACGGGCGCGGCTGTAGCCGAAACGGCCATAGTAAGCCGGATCGCCGAGCACCACGGCGAGCGTCTCGCCAGCAGCCTTCAGGCGGATATGCGCCTCGCGGACCAGCGCACCTCCGATGCCGGTGCCGTGGAACGACGGCTCGACCGCCAAAGGAGCCAAAGCCACCGCCGGGAAGCTCTTGCCGCCATTCTGCACGAAAAGCCGTGAAAACAGGATATGGCCGACCACTTGCCCGTCTTCGTCCGCCACCAGTTCGACGACGGCATCACCGCCGGTGACCAGCGCGTCGACCAGTCCGGCCTCCGTCTGCTGGCCGAATGCGTGTTCTTCGACAAGGCGGATCGCCTCGCGGTCCCGCGGCGTCGCCGCGCGTATGGACATCATGCTCATGACAATTTCATTCCTTTTTCGAGCTTGGCCCCGCGCAGAAACTCCTGCGCGGCAATGGGCCTTCCGCCCGCACGTTGAACTTCGACCAGCCTGATCGTGCCTGACCCGCAGGCGACCGTCAGCCGGTCATCGAGAATTCCTCCCGGTTCGCCGGCGCCTTGCGAGAGCGTCGAGCGAAGCAGTTTCAGCCGTTCCACGCGGCCGCCGATTTCGGCCTCGCACCATGCACCGGGAAAGGGCGACAGGCCGCGAATCTGGTTGTGCACGTCGCCGGCAGGTCGCAGCCAGTCTATGCGAGTCTCCGATTTATCGATTTTCTTGGCGTAGGTCACCCCCACCTCCGCCTGTGTGGTAAATGTCAGCGTATTCCGCTCCAGCCGTTCGAGCGCTTGCACTATCAGCGAAGCACCCAAGACCATCAGCCGGTCGTGCAGATCGCCGGCCGTCATGTCGGGTCCAATGGGACATTTTTCAACCATTGCCACAGGGCCGGTGTCGAGGCCTTCCTCCATCCGCATCACCATCATGCCCGTTTCGGTATCGCCGGCCATGATGGCGCGCTGGATAGGGGCAGCGCCGCGCCAGCGCGGCAGCAGCGATGCATGGCCGTTGAGGCAACCGAGCCGCGGCGCCTCGAGAATGGGTTTGGGCAGAAGCAGCCCGTAGGCGACCACCACGGCGACGTCGGCACGCAACGCGCGGAACGCCTCCTGCTCCGCCTCGCTCTTCAGCGACACCGGCGACCGCACCTCGATGCCAAGCCGCTCCGCCTCCCGCTGCACCGGCGACGGCGTCAGTTCGAGCCCGCGCCGGCCGCCGGCGCGCGGCGGCTGCGTGTAGACGGCTGCCAACTCGTGCCCGGCCCCGGCAATCGCCCGCAGCGTCGGCACGGAGAATTCGGGCGTACCCATGAAGATGACACGCAGGGGCATTCGTCGACGCCTACCCCACCATCTTGCCCGGCGCCTTGTCCCTGGCGAGCTTCTTGAATTTCTTGACCACCATGTCGCGCTTCAGCTTGGAGATGTAATCGATGAACAGCACGCCGTTGAGGTGGTCGATTTCATGCTGCAGGCAGGTCGCCATCAGCCCCTCGGCCTCGATCTCCTGCAGCTTGCCGTCGCGATCGAGATATTTCACCCGCACCGCGGCGGGGCGCTCGACTTCGGCATAGTAATCGGGGATCGACAGGCAGCCTTCCTCATAGACCGAACGCTGGTCGGAGCTTTCAAGGATTTCGGGATTGATGAAGACGTGCGGCGCCGGCGTCTCGTCCTCCTTGGCGAGGTCGATCACCAGCATGCGCAAGGGTTCGCCAACCTGGATCGCCGCGAGGCCGATGCCGGGCGCGTCATACATGGTGTCCAGCATGTCGCCGGCCAGTTTGCGCAAATCCCCGTCGACACGCTCGACCGGTTTTGAAACCTGACGCAGGACGGGATCGGGAAGGATGATAAGCGGCTTGATCGACATGGCGTCTCACCTAAGACCTCGCAGGAAAAGCGTCAACCGGGGCGCCTCCGGGCCGTTCACGTTTTGATCTGTGCCGGCAGACCGAATCATCTATGCTGCCGACATGAACGAACTGGCCACCATCCTGTCCGAACCTGTCGCCCGCCTCGGCGCCACCACGCTCACCCTCGGCCATGTCCTGGGTTTCGGTGCAATGCTGTTCCTCGGTCTGTTCGTGGCGTTGGTCATTGCGCTGTGGCGATCGGCCAAGGCGCGTGCGGTAGCGGCCGCGGAAGCCGCCGACCATGCCCGCGACGCCGAGGCGCGGATGGCCGGCATTCTGCAATCCCAAGCGGAAATGCAGGGCCGCATGGGCGCCATCGCCGAAGTGTTCGGGGCGCGCCAGGCCGAACTCACCCAGTCGATCGGCCAGCGCCTCGATGCCATGACCGGCCGCCTGGGCCAGACCATGACCGAGCAGACGAGATCGACACATGAGAGCCTCGCCAAGCTGCAGGAACGGCTGGCGATTATCGATATCGCGCAAGGCAACATCCAGTCGCTGGCCGGCCAGGTCGTGCAATTGCAGGCGATCCTTTCCAACAAGCAGACGCGCGGCGCCTTCGGCCAGTCGCGTATGGAAGCCATCGTCGCCGACGGATTGCCGCACGGCGCCTATGAATTCCAGGCGACCTTGTCGAATGGCAGCCGGCCCGACTGCCTGGTGAAGATGCCGAACGGCGCACCGTCGCTTGCCGTCGATGCAAAGTTTCCGCTCGAGGCCTGGAATGCCATCCGGGCCGCCGAAGGCGCCGAACTGCAGAAGTCCGCCGCACAGGCTTTCCGCCGCGACATCGAGGTGCATGTCCGCGATATTTCCGAAAAATACCTGATCCAGGGCGAGACGCAGGACACCGCCTTCATGTTCGTGCCTTCGGAATCGGTGTTCGCCGAAATCCACGAGAATTTCGAGGCCGTTGTCCAGAAGGCGCATCGCTCGCGGATCGTCATCGTCTCGCCATCGCTTTTGATGTTGTCGATCCAGGTCATCCAGGCGATCCTCAAGGATGCCCGCATGCGCGAGCAGGCACACCTGATTCAGGGCGAGGTTATCCGGCTGATGGAAGACGTCTCCCGGCTAGACGAGCGGGTGCGCAAATTGCAGACGCATTTTGGCCAATCGGCCAAGGATATCGACGACATTCTGGTCTCGACATCGAAGGTGACCAGGCGCGGACAAAAGATCGAGGCGCTGGAGTTTGGCGTGCAGCCGGCGGAGGACACCGCTGGTTCGAATGGCAGCGGAGCAAAAGCGGAAAGCAGCCCGCGCGTCGCCGATTCGAAAACCGGGCAGTTGAGGCTAAGGGTCGTCGAAGGCGACGATTGAGAGCTGCGCCGGAACCGGAGGCTTCGTCCGGGTCTGGCGCTACTGCTCCTCGATGATGGTTGTGCCTTCGAATTCCGGCAGCCAATGCAGCGCCGAGCGGTGCCAGATCTGCTTTCTCGGCACCAGTTGCTCGCGCTGCCGTGCCGTGCCGACCCTGATACCGTAAACCTTCGGTCCCTCGCCCGCCGACGTGGCGTAGAGATGCGAGCCGCACTCACCGCAAAATGCCTGGGCGCGCTTGGCGCCGCTCGAACCGGTCTTGATATAGATCTTCGGCGTGCCCTTGGTGATCCTGTAATTGTCCTCGGACGCCGGCACGGTGACGCGAAAGGCCGTTCCGGTTAGCTTCTGACAATCGATGCAGTGACAAATGGTGGTCTTTTCCGGATCGACTTCGGCCTCGTAAGTGATAGCGCCACAATGACACGCGCCGTCGATTTTCATCTTCGTTCCTCCTGGAGCTTTTGCCTGCGATCATAGCCGGGACTGCCCGATGGCGCATCGATTTCCTCAAGCCATTTTCCTTAGGCCGGTTCCCCTCCGGACGCCGCCAAGGCCTTGCTCCGGCGTTCCCAGGTACCGGTGGTCTGAGGCTTGACGAACAGCCGCGTCACCTCCGGCATCTCCGCTTTCAGCCGCGTCTCGAGGCGTTCGACGCAGGTCTCTATCTCGGGCGCCGACAAGTGGTCCTCGAACTCGATGCTCAGAGCGGCGACGATCTCCTGCGGACCCATATGCAGCGTCAGCGCGCCATTCGCCCGCTGCACCGCCGGGTCCTGCTGGACGATGTCCAATACTTTCATTTGCACCTCGGGCGAAGCCGGCTCGCCGAGCAGCAGGCTTTTGCTTTCGCGCGCCAGGAAGATCGCGGTCCCGCCCAGGATCAGCGCGATGCCAATCGACGCGGCGCCGTCGAGCTTCGGCATGTCCAGCAGTTCCGCCGCCGATATCCCGGCGAAGGCGACAACGAGGCCGAGAAGTGCCGCGCTGTCCTCGAAGAGTACGGTGTAGACACTCGGATCCTTGCTGAGCTGCACCGCCTCAAGCCAGCCGTGGCTGCCTTTTTGGTGGCGGAATTCCTTCAGCGCCACCAGCCAAGAGGTGCCTTCGAAGAGGAAGGAAAGGCCAAGGACAGCGTAGTTCACCTTGGCGTTGGCGATCGGCTCCGGCGCCATGATGTGCGTCACGCCTTCGTAGAACGATATGCCGGCGCCCAGTGCAAAGACGAGGAGCGCAACGATGAAGCTCCAGAAGTACAGCTCGCGGCCATGGCCGAGCGGATGCGTGCGGTCGGCCGGCCGGGCGGCACGGTGCATGCCGTAAAGCAGCAGGCTGCCATTGCCGGTATCGACGAGCGAGTGGACGCCTTCCGAGAGCATTGCCGAGCTGCCCGTGAACAAGGCAGCGGCAAATTTGGTCAGTGCGATCGCAAGATTTCCGGCGAGCGCCGCATAGATCACTTTTTTCGACCCGCCATGCGCCGCCATGGTGTGCTGCCTTGGTTGATGCACCGAGATTGGCGGAGCGCCCGCCCACGCTCCACAGCTCTCACAACGCCCGAAGTGCCCAGTTGTTCACAAGGTCAGTTGTTCAAAAGGGCGGCGCGGGGCTATTCGACGACCTCGTCCGTCCAGACCTTGAAGCCAGCCAGCGCGCCCGGCCCAAAAATGTGGGTCAGCGGCACATCGGCGGCATCGCGTCCGGAGGCAATCAGGATGCGGCCGATGCGCGGCGCGTTGTTGCGCGGGTCGAACGCGTGCCAGCGGCCGCCGAGATAGACCTCCATCCAAGCGGCGAAATCCATGTCCGACCACGGCTTTGGCAGGCCGATATCACTGATATAGCCGGTGCAGTAGCGGGTTGGAATGTTCAGGGCGCGGCAGAAGGCAACAGCGAGGTGAGCAAAGTCGCGGCATACACCACTCTGCTCGCGATAGGCCTCGGCGGCGGTGCGCGTCGGCCGTGCATTGAAATAGTTGAAGACGATGTGGTTATGGACGAAGTCGCAGACCGCCTGGACGCGCGGAATGCCGAGCGGGGTGCTGCCGAACAGCCGCCACGCTTCGTTCGACAGCACGTCGCTCTCGCAATAACGGCTGGGCAGCAGGAACAGCAGCGTCTCCGACGGCAGATCGCGCACCTCGTGCTGCCACGCCGTCAGCTCGCGCGTCTCGAAGGAGCCGGGGTCGCGGATCACCGCGTCCGTGCCGAACGCAAAGCGCCCGGCCGGCGCAACGAAACGGCTGCACCAATTGCCGAAACTGTCGCGGTAGCTTTCGATCGGCACCGGCGGGTTCGACGTCAGGAAGTCCGGCCGCTCAAGATCGGATGCGCGCGAATAATGGACGTTTAGCATCGCGATCAGCGGTGTTTCCTGCGGGAAGTCGAAGCTCATCTGGCAACCGATGTGGATCCGCATTGTCGTCCTGACCGGCCTGCCCGATCATCAGCTGGCGAAACGCAAGGGCTGATGCTGCAGTGCGAAGAAGACCATGGCACGGACCGCTGCGGTTTACGAGGGAATTAGAAACCGGTTGACAGCCATCGGCCAGGGCGACTGCACGGCAGCGGCCTCTTGCAGTCGAGCGTTTTCTCTTGTTTCACTTCGCCAGACATCAACTGGAGGAACGAATCATGGCTAAGGGTGCGATGAAGGCAGGCAAGGAAGCCCGCAAGCCGAAGAAGGACGCGAAGAAACCCGCTCCGGCGCCGGCCCTGAAGGCACCGCCGGTGAAGGCGATGAAGCTGAAGGACAAGTAGGGCCGCAGCTACCGTTTCGGCTTATTTCGACCGGCCGCAAACGCGGCCGGTATGATTGTTCATTAAGCTCACGCGCATCCCCTGTGGATGCGGCGAAGACAGTTTTTGCGCGTTCAAGCAATCGGCCGGAAGCCATCGAAACGGAGCGTTCCGATGTCGTGGATTTTCCTGTTCCTCGCCGGCCTGTTCGAGATCGGCTGGGCGATCGGCCTCAAATACACCGACGGATTCTCGAAGCCGCTGCCGACCGTCCTGACGGTAGCCTCGATGATGGTCAGCCTGATCTTGCTCGGCCTGGCGCTGAAGGCACTGCCGGTCGGCACCGCATATGCGGTGTGGACCGGCATCGGCACCGTCGGCACGGCGCTGCTCGGGATATGGCTGCTCGGCGAGCCGGCGACCGCGATCAGACTGGCCCGCATCGCGCTAATCGTCTGCGGCATCATGGGACTGAAGCTCGCTGCTTAGTCGATTCTGACAGACGAACGCGTTCGGGGCCGCTGCAAGGCGGCCCTGATTCTTGAATTCGGCTGATCGGCGCCGGAAAGCGCTATCGCGCGGAGAAGCCGGGCGGCGTCCTGCCGGTGCGCTGCTTGCGCGCCGCATAGCGCGCATCACGCTTGGCCTTGCGTTCGGCCTCGTCGGCAAGAAAACGGGCGATGCGCTCGTTCTCTTCAGCTTCCCGGATCTTCGCTTCGGCCTGTGCGGCTTCTTCCGCGGCAATGCGTGCCGCTTCGGCAGCTGCCTCGCGCTCGGCCTTTTCGGCCGCTTCGCGCGCCAGCTTTTCCTGCTTCAGCCTGGCCTTTTCGGCCTCGCGTATCGCGCGGGCCTCGAGGATCGCCTTGCGCTCGGCCTGTCGTGCCAGCACCGCTGGATCATCTGCCGCCGGCTTTGCCTTGAAGCGCTCCAGAAGCGCCTTCTTTGCCTCGTTTGCGGCATTGCGCCGCTCGAAAACGTCTTTTTCCCTATAGATAGCCAAGTCCACTTCCCTGAAGTCAATTTGCGAGGCTTACATACGCGCGAAAACCGAGAGTTCAAGCGCCAAAACGGTATGCCAGCCATGAAATTCTGATCTGTTGCAGCCGGGAGACGCCATTTCGATTGAATTCGGCTGAAAGGCACCCGCACTGTTCACCATCCAGGCATCTGGCGGGGCGGCGGACTGATCGCTACGTGTAGCGCCAAGACAAAACGCTGAGATGACACACTATGGAACTCGGTCTCTACACCTTCGCCGACGTCAGCCCGGAACCAGGTCCCGGTGCGATCGGTGCGCATGAGCGGTTGCGCAACCTGATCGAGGAGATCGAGCTCGCCGACCAGGTCGGGCTGGACGTCTTTGGTCTCGGCGAGCACCACCGTCCCGACTATGCTGCCTCGGCTCCGGTGGTGGCGCTAGCGGCGGCGGCCGAACGGACCAAGCGCATAAGGCTGACCAGCGCTGTCACCGTGCTGTCCTCCGACGATCCGGTGCGCGTCTTCCAGCAGTTTGCCACCCTCGATCTTCTGTCCGGCGGCCGTGCCGAGATCATGGCCGGGCGCGGCTCGTTCATCGAGTCCTTTCCGCTGTTCGGCTACAATCTCGAAGATTATGACGAGCTCTTCGCCGAGAAGCTCGACCTGCTGCTCGCCATCCGCGATCATGTCAAGGTGACCTGGTCGGGCAGTCTGCGCGCGCCGATCCACAACCGCGGCGTCTATCCGCGGCCCTTGCAGGACAAATTGCCGATCTGGATCGCCGTCGGTGGAACACCGCAATCCGTCGCCCGCGCGGGTGTGCTCGGGTTGCCGCTGGCACTGGCGATCATCGGTGGCGAGCCGGCGCGGTTCGCACCGCTGTTCGACATCTACAGGGATGCAGCCAGGCGCGCCGGCAACGATCCGGCAAGCCTTGCCACCAGTCTCAACGTGCACGGCTTCATTGCCGACACCACGGACCAGGCAGCCGACGATTTTTACGGGCCGCAGGCCGAGGTGATGAACCGCATCGGCCGCGAGCGCGGCTGGGGGCCGACATCGCGGGCGCATTTCGACCAATCGCGCGGCCCAAACGGCGCGCTGTTCGTCGGCAATCCAGAACAGGTGGCCGAGAAGATCATTGCCCAGCACAGGATATTCGGCAACGACCGCTTCCTGCTGCAAATGGCGATCGGCACCATGCCGCACGCCAAGGTGATGAAGGCCATCGAACTCTACGGCACTAAAGTGGCGCCGATCGTGCGCCGGGAAACTGCGAAGGCCGTTCCCGCCGTGGCGGCGCCGGTTGCCTGATTCCCAGTCACCTGATTCATTGCCAAGGCCGCGAGGCGGCCTTGCCGGTGACGCCGGCTAACGGAACCTTGAAGCGACAGAGGCGTTTTCGCCAACGGTCTGCACCAATCGCGGTGTGCCGCCGAGGGTCAGAATGAAAGCCGAACCCGACGCTTCGGGCGCAAGCGCTGCCGAAAGCCCGGATCCGCGCGTCGAGGCGCGGGCGGATGCGCATCTGATGCGTTCGCTGCTCGTCGGCATCTTCATCCTCATGGCGATCTACGCGCTTTACTTCGCCCGCGCCTTCTTCATGCCGGTCATTCTGGCTTTCCTGCTGGCGCTGACGCTGACGCCGATCGTTCGCTTCCTGCGCAAGCATGGCATGCCCGATGTCATTTCAGCGACACTGTTGGTGCTGCTTTCGTTCTGCCTCGTCGCCGTCGCGGGATATCTGCTCAGCGGCCCGGTCATCGACCTCATCAACAACACCTCGACGATCGGCCAGCAGCTTACCGAACGTCTGGCACAACTGCGCCGTCCGTTCGAACGGATCGTGGAGATTTCGCGCCAGATCGAGGGCCTGACACAGACATCCCAGGAGCCGGGCGTTCAGAGGGTGGCGACGGCGCCATCCGGTATTCTCTCGCAGGCCGCCGGCAATGTGCTGTCGGCCGGCGCCAGCGTTACCATCGTCTTCGTCCTGTCGCTGTTCCTGCTCGCCTCGGGCACGATGTTCTATGAAAAGATCGTCCAGTCCTTCCCCAGTCTCAGCGAAAAGAAGCGGGCGCTGCGCGTCGTCTACGACGTAGAACGTGAAATCTCGCATTATCTGCTTACTGTCACGGTCATCAATACATGTCTCGGCGTGGTCATCGGGCTCGGCCTGTGGGCGCTCGGCGTGCCCAACGCGCAGGTCTGGGGCGCGGCAGCGGCTCTGCTCAATTTCCTGCCCTATATCGGGGCGCTGACCACCATCACGCTGGTTACGATCATCGCGCTGATAAGCTTCGACACGATGTCCTATGCGCTGCTGGCGCCGGCCTTCGTCCTTATGTGCGATGTCGTCGAAGGCCAGTTCGTGACGCCGACGGTGGTCGGCCGCCGTCTCGAAATCAACGCAGTGGCGATCCTCATCGCCATCGCCTTCTGGTCGTGGCTGTGGGGTTTTGTCGGCGCGCTGCTGGCGGTGCCGCTGCTGGTCGTCATCAAGGTGTTCTGCGATCATTTCGACGGTCTCAGCCATGTCGGCAATTTCCTGGCGGCGCAACACACGGCAGCGATCGAGGACGAAGAGATTCCCGAGGTGAAAAAGTAGCGGCTTAAAGGGTCAAAAGCGTCCCCCCGATGGGGCAGATCACGACCTTGCATCGGTCGCACGTCCGCCCTCAGCGCTCCATCAACATTTTGAATTTGCCGCCTCGGCAACGGCTTCCTACATCCCTTCGGCCCACAGGAAACCCGCGCCGATGACCGTTCTTTCCGTTCTCGACCTGTCGCCGATCGTCGAAGGCAGCAACGCTTCACAGTCACTCGCCAATTCGCTCGATCTCGCCCGTCATGCCGAGCGGCTGGGTTACCGGCGCTATTGGCTGGCAGAGCACCACAATATGCCGGGCATCGCCAGCGCCGCCACCTCGGTGGTCATTGCCCATGTGGCCGGCGGCACCAATACGATACGCGTCGGCGCCGGCGGCATCATGCTGCCCAATCATTCGCCGCTGGTCATCGCCGAGCAGTTCGGTACGCTTAACGCTCTGCATCCTGGCCGCATCGATCTCGGCCTCGGCCGGGCGCCCGGCACCGACATGGCCACGGCACGGGCGCTGCGCCGTAACCTCGACGCTGGCGCCGACAATTTCCCGCAGGACGTCGTCGAGCTGATGGGTTACTTGCAGCCGGCCGAAGACGGCCAACGCATCCGCGCGGTGCCCGGCGAAGGCGAAAAGGTGCCGGTCTGGATTCTCGGTTCCAGCCTCTACGGCGCGCAGCTTGCCGCCATGCTCGGCCTGCCCTACGCCTTCGCTTCGCATTTTGCGCCGGCCGAGCTCGACCATGCTCTGGAGATCTACCGCTCGCGTTTCCAGCCTTCGGAGCAGCTCGACAAGCCTTATGTGATGCTCGGCCTCAACGTCTTCGCCGCTCCTTCCGATGCCGAGGCGCGGCTGTTGTTCACCTCGCTGCAGCAGGCCTTCGTCAATCTGCGCACCGGCCGGCCCGGCCGATTGCCGCCGCCGGTCGAAGGACACGAGCGCGACCTCGATCCAATAGCCAAGACCATGCTCGGCCAAGCGCTTTCCTGCGCCGTCGTCGGCTCCCCGGAAACGGTCAGGCAAGGCATCGAGGCGTTTGTGCGCCGCACGGGGGCCGACGAGCTGATGGTCACAGCGCAGATTTTCAACCATGCGGCGCGGGTGCGCTCGTTCGAGATCCTGGCCGACGCTCACAAATCGCTGTCTGAAGCTGCCTGAGAGTTGGTTCGCCACTTGCCACTGTTGCGGGCAAGGCCCGCCTTAGGCAGGGAACATTGCGAACAGGTGTGCGAAGACATAGCGAACATTTCGCGCGTTTTACGCGGAGGTTTTCGATCCGTCATGCTCGTCCGTTAGCGGGAAACGCGGCGTCCACTAAATGACGATCACCTTGGTGCCGATTGTGGCGCGGTCATAGAGATCGATGATGTCCTGGTTCATGAGGCGAATGCAGCCCGCCGACACAGCTTTGCCGATGGACCACCATTCAGGGCTACCGTGCAGGCGATATCCAGTGTCACCTTCCTCGTTAAAGAGATAGAGCGCCCGCGCCCCGAGCGGGTTCATGAGTCCGCCCTCCATATGGGCCGGTATGATGCGGCCTCGCTTCTGCTCGCGCACGATCATCGCAGACGGCGCGCTCCAATCCGGCCATTCGCGCTTCCTCGCAACGTGAGCAGTGCCATGCCACTCGAAGCCCGCCTTGCCGACGCCGATTCCGTAGCGCAGCGCCTGACCGTCTCCCAACACGTAGTAGAGGAACTTCGCTCCTGTATCGACAATGATGGTGCCCGGCGCCTCTTCAGTCGCATAAGGCACTGTCTGCCGATGGAACTTTTGGTCGACCTTGTAGATCGGAACCGGCGGAACGCGGAAACCGGCGTCGGTGAGGCCGCCATAGGCCGAGGGGAAAGTCTTTAATGCGCCGCCGGTGGTGCAGCCGGAGAATGCGACCATCCCAGCAAGTCCCAGCCCGATTAGGATCGATTTCACGCGCATGACTCAAGCCGGCGCCCGTGTGGGCGATCAGCCGCATCTCGTCATATTCCTAAACCGACATGCTTCGATTGCCAAGATTTTCCTGACTGTCGGCTGGCTGATTGTTGGCCACTTGGCTCGATCGGCGCCGCGTCCTTCAATTGCTCGGTTTTCGAAAGACGAACGCCCGTAGTGGCTGCGAAGGCCCGGGGTCGGCAGGACAGAGGGAGCGCTGTCCGTCCGGCATTGCAAAGTTTCTGAACAGAGCCCAAGCGCTACGCGCTGACACTCTGCGCAGTCGCACCTAGCGGACGGCATGAATTGCGGATCATCAAGCGTCCCTTGAGCGTCAGCTTGCGCGGCGGCGCATCCCTGTTTCCGGCGAGCCGGTCGAGCAGCAGATTGGCCGCCTGTTCGCCAATCGCCTGCACCGGCTGTGCGACCGTGGTCAATTGCGGCCGGAACACATCCGACCACGGAAAGTCGTCGAAGCAGGCGACCGAAATATCCTCCGGACATGACAGGCCGATATCGCGAATGGCCTTCATGGTGCCGATCACCATCGGGTTGTTGGCCGAAAAGATGGCGCTCGGCCGGTCGTGCAGCGAAAGCAGCTGCATGGTGGCGTTGTAGCCGTCTACTTCATGGAAGTTGCCGAAGCGGACGAGTTCGGCCTCGGCCGGCAGGCCGGCGGCCTGGAGGGCCTCGCGGTATCCCGCCATGCGGTCATGCATCGGCGAGATATCGAACGAGCCGGAGATGTAGCCGATGCGCCGATGGCCGAGATCGATCAGGTAAGTGATGGCGTCGAACACCGCGCGCTGATTGTCGAGAACGACGGCATCGGTGTCGACACCCTGGCAAACACGGTCGAGCAGCACGACGGGCACATTGGCGTCGTCGACAATCCGTTTGAGGATCGCGCCGTCACCGACACGCGCGACGATCAGTCCGTCGACCATGCGGTCGAGCAGCAGCCTGATCTGGTCGTCCTGCGTGTTCAGGTGCTCGTCGGTGCAGCACAGCATGACGGCGTAGCCGGCCCTGTCGAAAGCCTGCTGGATGACCGAAACCACGTCGGTAAAGAACGGATTGGTGATATGGGGGACGGTAAGACCGATGGTGCGTGTGGTGCCCATCTTCAGGCTGCGGGCAATGGCGTTGCGCTTGTAGCCGATGTCGCGGATCGCCTGTTCGATGCGCTGGCTGAGCTCGGGGCTGACGGTCGCGGTGCCGTTGATCAGCGCCGATACGGTGGCCACGGAAACACGCGCCGCCTCGGCCACATGAAGCATGGTCGGTGCAGTGGATTTGCGCTGCTTTTTTCGTCCTGACGCTGTCATTTTCGAAACGTTTCACCACTCCGCGGCAGCAATACGTACGGAATCTTATGATTTTGCGCAAGAATTGAAATGGAACAATCTTACGCTCCAGATATTGGCTTGACATGATCGAAACGTTTAGATTAGCGTTTGAGGCGTTAGGTGACGACGGAGGGAGGCCGTCCTTGTCATGCAGCACGGCAATTCCATCCCTGCGGAAGGCGCTACGGCGGACGGCTCGGCTATCGTGCTGAGGGCCGAGCACATCTCCAAATCCTTCGGCGGTATCGCGGCACTCGTCGATGTCGGCTTCGAGCTGCGGCGCGGCGAAGTCCATGCGCTGATGGGCGAGAACGGCGCCGGCAAGTCGACGCTGATGAAGATCCTGTCCGGCGTCTACACGGATTATAACGGAACGGTCAGTATCGATGGCCACCCGGTGCGCTTTACCGGCGTCCGCGAGGCCGAGCGCGCCGGCATCGCCATCATCCACCAGGAGCTGAACCTCGTCCCCGAACTCAGCGTCGCCGACAACATTTTTCTCGGCCGCGAGAAGCTGATCGCCGGACTGATCGTCGACCGCAAGACGAGCAGCCGCGCCGCCGGAACGCTCTTGGAAAGGCTCGGCATCGAGCTCGACCCGGATGCACGCGTCGGTGCCTTGCGCGTCGGCGAACAGCAACTGGTCGAGATCGCCAAGGCGCTGTCGATGTCGGCACGCATCCTGATCATGGACGAGCCGACCTCCGCCCTTTCGCCAGCCGAATGCCAGCGGCTGTTCCGCATCATCCGCCAGCTCGCCGACAGCGGCGTGGCGATCGTCTACATTTCGCACCGCATCGACGAGGTCATGCATCTGGCCAGCCGCGTCACCGTGTTTCGCGATGGACGCCACGTCCTGACGCGGGTGATGGACAAGCTCGACGAAGACGCCATAATTTCGGCGATGGTCGGGCGAAACCTGCTTGCTTCCTCCCAGGAGCACCGCATCCCCGGTGGCAACACCGTCCTGTCCGTAAGCGAGCTGTCGCTGTCGAAGCCCAATCGCCATGGTTGGCGCACCGTGCTCGACGGCGTCAGCTTCGATCTTGCCGCAGGAGAAATCCTCGGTATCGGCGGGCTGCTGGGCTCGGGCCGTACCGAAATCCTGGAAACCATCTTCGGGTCCAGCGGCGGACGCGCCGGCGGTGAGATCAGGCTCGATGGCGAGGCAGTAGAAATCCGTTCGCCGCGCGATGCGCGCCGGCTCGGCATCGCTCTGGTCACGGAAGACCGCAAGACGCAAGGCCTGCATCTCGAGGCCTCGATCACCGACAATGTCGCGCTGCCGCTGGTCGGCGCGCTGGCGCGGTTCGGCGTGCGCTCGCTGGCCGGTGAGCAAGGGCTGGCACGGGACGCCGTCAAGGCGCTCGGCATTCGCTGCGAGACCGTCGAGCAGCCGGCCGGCACGCTGTCCGGCGGCAACCAGCAGAAGGTCGTCATCGGCAAATGGCTGGCGACGAGGCCGCGGGTGCTGCTGCTCGACGAGCCGACACGCGGCATCGATGTCGGTGCCAAGCGGGAAATTTACGATCTCATCTTCAAGCTGGCGCGAGACGGGCTGGCGATCGCCGTCATCAGCTCGGAATTGCCGGAGCTGCTGCATCTTTCCGACCGTATCCTGGTCATGGCCGACGGCCGCCAGACGGGAATCCTGTCCCGCGCGCAAGCCAGCGAGGAGGCCATCATGCGGCTTGCGGCGCCGCGACGGACGATGACGAGGCCTGCCGCATGAGCATTTTGCATATCCTGTCCCGGACGAAGCTCTATTGGGGCCTGATCGCCATCTTCCTGATCGGCGTGCTCGGCTCGCCGATCAGCTCCAAGGGCAACAACATCTTCCTGTCCTACGGCAACCTGCTCGATGTGCTGCGCCAGGTGTCGACCACCGGGCTGATTGCCACTGGCATGACTGCGGTGATCATCACCGGCGGTATCGACCTTTCCGTCGGCTCGCTGATGGCTATCTGCACGGTCGTCTGTGCCATGCTGCTGACGGTCCCCGGCGTGACGCCGGCGGTGGTGCTGGGGGTGCCGACAGTTGCCCTGGCAGCCCTTTGCCTCGGCATCCTCGTCACTCGTTTCATCCTGCTGAACATCGAAAAATCCCGCGCCGGCGCGCAGGCCACGCACGACATCAGGTTGGACAGCGTTCGCGGGCTGGTGACACCCGGCATTGTCGGGGTGATCCTGTGCAGTCTGGTGCTGTGGTTCCTGCTGCCGCAGGTGGGCTCAAAATTCGGCGTGCTCGGCGTGCTGCTGGTGGCGCCTTGCGTCGGCCTGCTGTTCGGCGCGCTCAACGGCTTCATCATCGTCGCCGGGCGGCTGCAGCCCTTCATCGTGACGCTGGCGATGATGGTCACTGCGCTCGGCATCGCCCGGCTGACGGCCGGCCAGAACAATGCGGTGCTGCCGGTCTACACCGGCTCGAATGCCACCGCCGATTTCGAAATGCTGCGCTCGCTGGTATTCGGCGTGATCCCGATGCCGGGCCTGTTCTTCCTCGGCGCCATCCTGATCTACGGCGCCGTGCTGCGCTTCACCCCGTTCGGCCGCTATGTCTATGCGATCGGCGGCAATGAGGAGGCGGCGCGGCTGTCGGGCATCGCCGCAGGCCGCGTGAAGATCGCCACCTATGCCGTGTCAGGGCTGCTGGCCGGCATCGCGGCGGTGCTCTATGTCGCGCAGTACCGGCAAGGCAAGCCGGACGCCGGCGCCGGGCTGGAGCTCGACGCAATTGCCGCCGTGGTCATCGGCGGCACCAGCCTGATGGGCGGACGCGGCAGCCTCACCGGGACGTTCTGCGGCGTGCTGATCTTCGGGCTGCTCTCCAACATCCTGCAGCTGCACAACATCAATTCGAACCTTCAGCTGGTGCTGAAGGGGATGATCATCATCGGTACCGTGCTCGTACAGGAGCGCAGTGCCGGTGATCTTCTCTTCTATCTGCGACTGCCCGGCGGGCAAGCGCACAAGGAAACGGCCGCGGCAAAGCGGCCGTCGCAAGAGACCGCGTCTCTGAATATTGGAGGAAACAAGAAATGAAACGACGTGAATTGTTGAAGCTCGCCGGGCTGACAGCGGCACTCCTGACCACGACCGCCATGCTTGCCGGCGGCGCCCATGCGCAGGACAAGAAGTGGAAGATCGGCTTCTCGCAGGTGACGACCATCGAACCCTGGCGCGCCCAGTTCAACAAGGACATCCTGGCCGAAGCGGCCAAGCATCCGGAAGTCGAGCTGATCATCACCGACGGCGAGGACAAGACCGAGAAGCAGGTCGCCGATGTCGAAAACCTTATCCGTCAGGAGGTCGATGCGCTCTTGGTATCACCGAAAGAATCCGCCGGCCTGACCGGTGTCGTGCAGCAGGCGATCGATGCCAAGATCCCGGTCTTCGTGCTCGACCGCAACGTCGAAACCAACGACTACACGCAGTTCGTCGGCGGCGACAACAAGCTGATCGGCCGGGCTGCCGGTGAATATGCCGTCGAGCTGCTTGGCGGCAAGGGCAAGGCCGCCGGCAACGTCGTCGAGATCTGGGGCGGCATGGGCACCCAGCCGGCACACGACCGCCATGACGGCTTCCATGAATTCACCGACAAGGAGCCAGGCATAAAATACCTGCTCGACCAGCAGTCGGGCGACTGGAAGCAGGACCAGGCCTACAACATCATGGCGACCGCGTTGCGCAACAACGAGAAAATCGATCTTGTCTACGGCCACAATGATCCGATGGCCTATGGCGCCTATCTTGCCGCCAAGGACGTCGGACGTGAGAAGGACATCAAGTTCATCGGCATCGACGGCCTGCCCAATGAAGGCGTGCAGCTCGTCGCCAATGGCGAGCTGACGGCGACGTTCACTTATGTGACGCCGGGCGCCGAAGGGCTGCGGCAGGCGATCAAGTTCCTGAACGGGGAGAAGGTGGAAAAGACCATCACCCTGCCGACGCAGAAGATCACCAAGGAAAATGCCGCCCAGATCCTGAAGGACAACGGCCTCTGAGACGAGGCTTTCCTGCCGGGCGTTCAGCGCCCGGCAGGAACAACAACCAAACGCCGGCAGGCAGCAGATTAAGCCAGCTTGGCCAGCAGCTTCATGAAAATGGCCGCTTCCTTGGCGGAAAGCGGCGCCAGCGTTTCCTGCGTAATCTCACGGGCAAGCGGAATCAGCCGCTCGATCGCGTCGCGCCCCTCGGCGGTCAGATTGACCAGCAGGCGCCGTTTGTCGACTTCGTGTTTGCTAAGTTCGACAAAGCCACGCGCTTTCAGCCGGTCGATGACGCCCTTCACGGTCGCCGCATCCATGGCGATCAGGCTGCCAAGCTGGTTCTGCGAGGTCTCGCCGACGTCGCGCAATTTGGCCAAAGCGGCAAATTGCGGCGGCGTCAGATCGGCGATGTGTGCGGCGAAGATCGAGACATGGCGCTGATGCGCCTTGCGCAGGATGAAGCCGACCTGCTCCTGCAAGCGATAGTCGTTTTCGTCAGGCTCCTCGGCCTCGACCAGCTTGAGCCGATTGTCCTCGGCGCTCACCGCAGCCCGTCCCATGCCTTAATGTCCTTGGCCGCCAGCCCGCCCATGCGGTCGTGCACGCGCGGGCCGCAGGTCATGGCGAGGCAAAACAGGATCTCGTCGGGACGGGGGCCATCGCTGATGCCGATTTCCATGGCATCGAAATGGCTGCGCACATAGGCGGCGTTGATGTGGCCGAGCGGCACATCGAGCCGCGCGCCGAAGCCGCCGACCTTCTTTGCCGAGGGCACGATCGCCTTGGCGTCGCCGAGCCGTTCGCGCATGGCATAGCCGCCCGGCACATGCCACAGCGCGCCATGCTCCAGCTCGCCCGCCATGCCGACGATGGCGCCCTTGCCGTAACCGTCGATCTGTTTGACGTCGCCGCCCAATGCGGCAACAAGCCTGTCGGAGAGCAGCAGCCCGAGCGGCTTCAAATCCTCCATGGCGCTCTGCAGTTCCTCGACGTAATGGCCGGCGAACGGGTTCTTGACCACAGCCATGGCCGCCGCGCGGCGCCGCGGCACCTTCGCCACCGGCCCGCCTTCGTGAAAAATCTCTTCGGTCAGCACGGCGATCTTGCGGATCGGAAACTCAGGCATGAGCAATTTCCCTCTCTAAAACTTTATTGGCGAGCGCCATCGGACCTGCGATGCGCGCCTGACCGCCGAGGAAAAGTGCCGCGGCGGCAATCAGGCCGCGCCGCCGAAACTCCTCGGCAACGGCAAATCCGCCTTCCAGCGCAATAGCGATTTCAGCGGCGGAAAGCAGCCCCACGCCCTGCGTCACCAAACGGTCGCCGAGGTCGCTGTCAGGTGCGAGATCGCGCGCCCGTACGCGCCTAACGGCCGGATGACCGGGCAGGTCGGCGGCGTTGGCGATCAAGGTCGCGGCGGCATCGGCTTCAGCACCCGTTCGCGCCAGCACCGTGACCGCGTCGGCGATGCCCAGCGAAAAGGAGCGGCCGCGCCAGCCGCTTGTCGCGACACCGCGGATCCCGTCTTCGGGGCGGATCGTGAGACGATCTGCCAACCCATGACCTGTCCCGGCAATGGCAAGCGTCATCGACTGCCCGTGGCCGAGATAGATCGCGCTGTCGCCACCATTGTTGACATAGGCGCGCTCGAGCCGGCGGCCGGCAAGCAGCGCACCAAGCACTTCGTCGGCTACCGAGCCGGCGACGGCCGCCATCGGTGTGATGAATTGTTTCGCTAGCGGAACGACCGCCGCTTCCATGCGGCGCGCCGTCGGGCCGGCGAAAGCACGTGGCCGCGAGGCGGCCGGGCGCCGCAGTTCGGGCAACTCTTCGACCAGTTCGGGCAGGATTGTCTGGAAGCGCGCCACTGCCTGGCGATATGCGGCGCTGCATTCACTCGCCTCGCCGAATGCCTCGACGATCAGGTCGATCGGCCCATGATTGAGGTGAAGCCTCCGGCCGTCCTCGAGCCAATGCGCCTGCGGGCCGTTCATCGCCCGGTCCCGTTTGCGGCCGCGCGACGCAACTGCGCCAGCGGCGGCCAGGGATTGTCCCGGGGTGCGGCCGTGCCGCGGCGCGGATTGAGATATTCGCCGCCCTTGGCCAGGATATCGTCGACGCTGCGGATTTCGGCTTCGTAGCCGCCAAGCCTGACATAATCGTCGCGGCGCATGGTGAACTCGATCGGCGCCACCAGCGCCGGCGTCGGCACATAGCCGAAGGCGCCTTCCGGGACGCGGGTGACGTCGACCATCAGCGTGATGCCGCCGCCCGGCCAGACATAGACCGGCGCGCCGCCGACCGTCACGTAGGTCGTCAAGCCCTGCACCGAGCGGGTCAGATTGACCGGGTTCTCGGTGACGCCGGCGCGCAGCGAGCCGCCGGCGCCGCCGACGAAAAGCACGGTGCAGAGCGCCGGCTCGCAATTGTCCTCGATCAGTTCGACCGACTTCCGCAGCCGCTCCGGGAACGGTTTCTGGACCGGCTTCAATTCGTCGTCGAGCTCGTAATAAGCGAATTGCTCACCGGTGGTCGAGACCATCAGCAGCGACATGCCGGGGCGCGCACCCTTTTTGGCGTTCCATTCACCAAGGATCGACAGCGGGTCGGAAATGCTGGTGCCGCCCCAGCCGAGCCCGGGCTCCGACACCTTGAAATAACGGCCCGGCGTCGAACGGCGGCCGATGATCTTGATGCCGGTATCCTGCCAGCCAAGCACCTTGCCGGCCTGATGCTCGGAGACGACGCCGGTGATGTGGTCATCGACCACCACCACCTCGTCGACAAGGCCGCGCCATTGGGTCGCGAACATGCCTATGGTAGCCGAACCGCAGCCGACGCGCATGCGCTGCTCAAGCTTGCCGTCGATGACCGGCGGCTTGCCGGCTTCGACGATGACGGTGGCGCCGCCGTCGATGACGAGTTCAACCGGTTTGCGGTTGCACAGGGCGAGCATGGCGTCGCAGGTGGCGCGCCCTTCAGCCTTCGAGCCGCCGGTCAGATGATGTACGCCGCCCAGCGACAGCATCTGCGAGCCGTATTCGCCGGTCGTGACATGGCCGATCGCCTCGCCTTGAGCACGGACCGTAGCCGTTTCGGGGCCGATATGACGGTCGGTGTCGATCTTCACCTTGACGCCGCAATAGGAGAAGATGCCCTCGGTGACGACGGTGACCAGATCGACGCCCTCGACCTCCTGGCTGACGATGAAGGGCGCCGGCTTGTAATCGGGATAGGTGGTGCCGGCGCCGATGGCGGTGACGAAGCGGCGGCCGGTGTTGACCAGTTCGCCGTCCCATGCCTCGCCTCCTTCGGCAAAGGGTACGATTGCGGCGCCGGTCTCGGCCGCGTGGTCGAGGATGGTCAGTGGATCCATCCGCACGATCCTGCCGCCAACATTGCCGTAGCGATCGCAGGCGCCGGTGCGGCCATCGGCGATGTAGCACATGACCGGACAGGCATCGCAGCGGATCTTCTCGGCCACCAGCTTCTCGCCGGGATCGTGTGTCTCGAAGCGTTCGGCAAGCTCGCTCATCGGCGCGCCTCCTTGTCGAGGATGGCGGCGCGGATGCGGGTCGGCGTCGCCGGAATTTTGGTGACCAGCACACCGGTGGCGTGGCGGATGGCGTTGAGGATCGCCGGCGCCGTCGGGATCAGCACATGCTCGCCCAAACCCTTGGCGCCGAAGGGTCCTTCCGGATCCGGAACTTCTATCAGGATGGTCTCGATCGGTGGCACGTCGCCGATCGTCGGGATCAGATAATCGTGCAGGTTTTCGGTGCGCCCGGGGATGAATTCCTCCATCAGCGCCATGCCGATGCCCTGGGCGATGCCACCCTCGATCTGGCCCTCTGCCAGTAAAGGGTTGATGGCCTTGCCGACATCGTGAGCGGCGGTGATTTTTATAAGCTTCACGGTGCCGAGCCTGAGGTCGACCTCGAGTTCGGCGATCTGGGCGCCATAGCCATAGACGGCATAAGGCTTGCCCTGGCCCTTGGCATCGAGCGGCAGCGTCGGCGGGTCGTAGCTTTCCTCGGCGCGAAAGACAAAGCCTTCGGGGTCTGCCTTCAGCGAGGAAAGATCGACGCGGCGGGTCGCTTCGCCTTCCCTGATGCTCAGGCTTGTGCCGTCCAGCGCAATCGCCGCCTTTTCCGAGACATTGGCGAAACGCAAGATCTCCTCGCGCAAGGCGCGGCCGGCCTTTTCGGCGGCCTTGCCGGTGACGAAGGTCTGGCGCGAGGCCGAGGTCTTGCCGGCGTCGGGGGTGATCGCCGTGTCGGCGCCTTTCAGCATGAATTTTTCGAGCGGAAGACCCAACGCATCGGCGCAGATCTGCGCGATGACGGTGTTCGAGCCTTGCCCGATATCGACCGCACCCTGATGCAGGACGACTTCGCCCGATGCCGAGATGCCGACCTTGATGGTCGACGGATTGGGCAGCGAGGTGTTGCCGCAGCCGTACCAGCAAGAGGCGACGCCGACGCCGCGTTTTTTTTCGCTGCTGCTACGGGCGTTGAACGCGTCGGCGTCAGTTAGGGCACGCCGCCAATGTGAGCGGAGGGCCTCCAGGCAGTCGGCGATGCCGACGCCCGACTCGAGCCGCTGGCCGGTGACTGTTTCGGATCCGTTCCGAAGGCAGTTCTTCAGGCGAAAGTCGAGCCGATCCATGCCGAGCTTGTCGGCTAGCTCGTCATAGAGGGTCTCCTGCATGATCGTCGCCTGCGGTACGCCGAAACCGCGAAAGGCGCCGGCAATCGGGCCGTTGGTGTGGATGGCGCGGCCTTCGGCGCGATAGTTCGGCGTCGCATAGGGGCCGGAGGCGTGCACCGGCACGCGGTTGGCGACCGTCGGCCCCCAGCTGGCATAGGCGCCGGTGTTGAAATCGCCGGCGAAGATCATGCCGGTGACACGGCCGTCGGCATCGGCGCCGATGCTCGCTCTCATCTGAGCGGGATGGCGCTTGGTGGTCGAGATCATCGATTCGGTGCGGCTGTAGGCGAGCGCCGCCGGCCGGCCGGTTTTCATGGCGACGAGGCCGATGAGCGGTTGCAGCGAGACGTCGAGCTTGGAGCCGAAGCCGCCGCCGGTGGCGGTCGGCACGATGCGCACCTGTTCCGGGGCAAGGCCGAGCACTTTTGCCGTGTCGTCGCGGTCCATATAGGGCGCCTGCGTGCAGGCGACGACGACCAGCGTGTCGCCGTCCATGAAGGCATAGCCGGCTTCCGGTTCGATATAGGCGTGCTCGACATAGGAGGTGTCGATGGCGCCGGAAACGACGAAAGTCGCACCGGCAAGCGCGGCTTCCGGGTCGCCACGCTCGACGAAGCCGGAGGTGAGCAGGTTCGAGGGCCGGTTTTCATGGACCAGTTGCGCACCGCCGGCCTGCGCTTCGCCAGTTTCCAGAAAATGCGGCAACTCGGTCCAACTGACAGGAAAATCGGCAAGGTCGAGATCGAGGATAGCCTCGCGTTCGCCGGCAACCAGCGCCACCGCCTCACCGCGAAAGCGCGAAACCCCGTCGGCCAGCGCCGGCTGGTCGGCGAAGGGCGCGATGACGCCGAAACAATTTTTTCCCGGAATGTCGGCGGCGGTGAAGACGCCGGCAATGCCAGGACGGGATTTCACCCAGCTGCCGAGATCGCCAAAAGTGAAAGCGGCATGATAATGCGGCGAGCGGACCACCAGCACCAACAATGCGTCGGCCGGGAATGAATCACCGCCGAATTTTTCGCCGCCAGTGACTTTCGGAAGGCCATCGAGGCGGATCGGGGAGGAGCCGACGGCATGGCCAGAGGATGGCATGCGCTGATCGAGACCATCGGCGTGGCGCCAAGCATCCATCACCGCGGTGACGATCTTGCGGTAGCCGGTACAGCGGCAGAGCACGCCGCCCAGTGCATCCTGCGTTTCGGCCTCGCTCGGGCAAGGCGTCCTGTCCAGGAGTGCCGTTGCCGCGACCAGCAGGCCGGGCGTGCAGGCGCCGCATTGCGCTGCGCCATGGCTGAGGAACGAAGCCTGCAGCGCCGACAACCGGCCATTGGCGAGGCCTTCGACTGTCGTCACCACGGTGCCGGAGGCGGAAGCCGCGGGCATCAGGCAGGCGCAGACCGGCTCGCCGTCGACCAGCACCGTGCAGGCGCCGCAATCGCCGGCATCACAGCCGATCTTGGTGCCGGTCAGCCGCAACTCGTCGCGCAGCACCGCGGACAGCCGCCGCACCGGCGGCACACAAACGCTGACGGCGGCGCCGTTGACTTCGAAGGCGATGTCGGCGCGCTCCATGCCCATCAGGCCGCCGCCCTTTCGTCGGGAACAGCGCCCATCGCACCAAGCACGGCGCGGGCGACGATCTCGCGCGCAGCGTCCAGTCGATATTCGGCGCTGCCGCGCACGTCGCCGATCGGCGACAGCTCGTCCATCGGTGCGGATTGGATCGCAGTGGCCAGCGCGTGGCCGACGGGCCGGCCGCGTAGCGCCGCCTCGACACCCGCCAGGCGCCTGGCGACAACCGAGCAGGAACCGACGGCGACGGCCGCGTTCCTGACCATACCATCTTCGACGGCCAGGCGTGCGGCGGCCATGGCGATGGAGATGACGAGATAACGCCGCGCGCCGAGTTTCACGAAGGCGGAGCTGCCGGCGGTCGCGGGTTTGGGAATGCGGATTGCCGTGACCATTTCGCCGGGCTGCAGTGCGGTGCGACGGTTGCCGAGGATGAATTCTGCAAGGGGCAGATGCCGGGTCGCCACAGCGGAACGCAGTTCGACTTCGGCATCGAGCACCAGCAGCGCCGGCACGCCGTCGGCGGCCGGCGAGGCGTTGCAGAGATTGCCGGCAATCGAGGCAACGTTCTGGATCTGCACCGAGCCGACTTCCCGCGCCGCCTGCTTCAGCGCGTCGAAAGCCGCCGGCAGAGGATGGCGGACGAGATCGGTCCAGGTGGTGCGCGCGCCGACGAGCCAATGGTTTTCGGCTTCGGCAATGCCGCGCAATGCCACCAGGCCATTGATATCGAGGACATTGTCGCGGAAAGGCTTGCTGCCCTGTGCCGGATAGAAGTCGGTGCCGCCGGCGAGGATGCGCCATTGCCCTTCGCCCAGCAAAGCGAGGGCGTCGTCGACCGTGGTGGGTTTTGCGTAACGGATCACGCTTTGCCTTCCCAGAATGGGCTTCCCGAGAGGGGATCCTGCCGAAAGATTTTCCCGAGCATTCAAGGCAGGAAATTCATTCGTATGCAAATGATATCAAGCCGGCAGGAATTGTCAAAGCCAGAGTTTGCACGGCTGTTGGCACCGGTGCACCCGGAACGCATTTGTTATGCCATGAGAGGTTGACGCAGCCGGCCATCTGGTCAAGTTTCTGCGTCCGGTCGCGTTTTCATTGGAGCCTAAGCTCAAGACCAAGAAAATAAGGAGGCTCCATGGCCGACGAAGCGCTTGTCGTTATCGACCTGCAGAACGATTTCTGCCCGGGTGGCGCCCTTGAAGTGGCCGGTGGCGACGAAATCGTGCCGTTGGTCAATGACCTGATCCGGCGGACCGAGCACGTCCTGCTGACGCAGGACTGGCACCCTGCCGGCCATTCGAGCTTTGCCTCCAGCCACCCCGGCAAGCACCCGTTCGAAACGATCGACGTGCCTTATGGCCACCAGACGCTGTGGCCGGATCACTGCATCCAGGGCAGCCTGGGATCGGATTTCCATTCGGGCCTCGCCTGGAGCAAGGCCGAGTTGGTGATCCGCAAGGGGTTCCGTCCTGCGATCGACAGCTATTCCGCATTCTTCGAGAACGACCGGACGACGCCGACCGGCCTTGCCGGCTATCTCCGGGATCGGAACATCGAGACGCTGACCCTGGTCGGCCTGGCGACGGATTTCTGCGTCGCCTTTTCGGCGCTCGACGCGGTCAAGCTCGGTTTTGAGACGTCCGTGCGGCTCGACGCCTGCCGCGGCATCGATCTCAACGGCTCCGTGGAGAGGATGCTGGGCCGGATGCGCGATGCCGGCGTGACACTGATTTGAACGTCATCCAGCCGAACCTGACAGACTTTTGAGGGGCTTCATGCGGTTTGCGGCGTTGACGGCAAGTGCTGCACTTATTGCAGCAATCTTTTCTCCGAGAGCGGTTCTCGCGGCCGAAGCGCACGAATTGCCGGGCGCCGCCATGTCGCTTTGGTGGGTGCTGCCGTTTGCCGGGCTATTGCTTTGCATCGCGACCGGCCCGCTGCTGTTCCATCATGCTTGGGAGCACCATTACGGCAAGATCGCTGCCTTCTGGGCAGCGTTGGTGATCGGGCCGCTGGCCATCGCCTTCGGCATCCCGTCCGCCACGCAGGCGGTGCTGCATGCGCTGCTCACCGAATACATGTCGTTCATCATCCTGCTGTTTGCGCTGTTCACCATTTCGGGCGGTATCTTCGTTGCCGGCAACATACACGGCACGCCGCTGGTCAATGCCGGGCTGTTGCTGGGAGGGGCGCTGCTTGCCTCGATCATTGGCACAACCGGCGCCTCGATGATCCTGATCCGGCCGCTCATCCGCGCCAACGACAACCGGCGCTTCAACGCCCATGTCGTCATCTTTTTCATCTTCCTGGTGTCCAACATCGGCGGGTCGCTAACGCCGCTGGGCGATCCGCCGCTGTTCGTCGGCTTTCTGCGCGGCGTCGATTTCTTCTGGACGACAGTTCACCTGCTGCCCGAGACGCTGTTCGTCGCCGGCGTGGTGCTGGCTGTTTTCCTGGCGATCGACATCATCATGCATCGCCGGGAGGAAGGCGCGCCGAAGATCAAGGATCCGACGCCCGACAGCAAGGTGCGCATTCGCGGCCTGGCCAACATCCCGCTGCTGGCCGGCGTAATCGCCGCGATCCTGATTTCCGCTGCCTGGAAGCCGGGAGTGAGTTTCTCTTTTCAGGGCGTCAGCCTCGAGCTGCAGAATCTGGTGCGCGACGCCGCCATCCTGATACTGGCCTTCACCTCGCTTGTCGTCTCGCCGAAGGAGTTTCGCGGCGCAAACGCCTTCAGCTGGGGGCCGATTGCCGAGGTGGCGAAGCTGTTCGCCAGCATCTTCATCTGCATCGTGCCGGTCGTCGCCATATTGCGGGCCGGCCTCGACGGCGCGCTGGCGCCGTTGGTGCTGCTGGTCAGTTCGCCGACCGGCGCGCCGGACAACCTCGCGTATTTCTGGCTGACCGGAGCGCTGTCGTCCTTCCTCGACAATGCACCGACCTATCTGGTGTTCTTCGAACTGGCCGGCGGCGATGCGCAGCATCTGATGACCGAGCTCGCCTCGACGCTGGCGGCGATCTCGGCCGGCGCGGTGTTCATGGGCGCCAACACCTATGTCGGCAACGCGCCGAATTTCATGGTCTATGCCATTGCCAGGCATCGCGGCATCAAGATGCCGAGCTTCTTTGGCTACATGGCGTGGTCGGGCGCCGTGCTGATCCCGACTTTCCTGCTCGCCGGTTTGCTGTTCTTTGCCTGATCAGCCGACGCCGACATAGCGGCGGACCGCCGAGGGATCGGCACGCAGCTCCTCAACGTCGACCGTCTCGCGGTTGCGGCCGTTTTCGATGAAACAAACGCGGTCTGCGACCGAGAGCACGGCATCGACGCGCTGCTCGACAAGAATTGTCGACACGCCAAGCGCACGCAGCTTCGACACCGTTTCGCGGATCTTGGCGATCATCGACGGCATCAGCCCTTCGGTCGGCTCGTCGAGCAGGAGCACCTGCGGTTCCAGACACAGGGCGCGGGCCATGGCCAGCATCTGCTGCTCGCCGCCGGACAGCGTGCCGGAACGCTGCCTGAGGCGCTGGCGCAGCAGCGGGAAAAGATCGAGCACGTTTTCGCGCGTCGCCTTACCCTTGTTGCGGGCTATCAGGCCGATCTCGATGTTTTCCGCCACCGTCATCTCGGCGAACAGCCGCCGGCCCTGCGGCACGTAGGCGACTCCGGCCTTGGGCACCTCGTGCGCCGGCAAGCCGGTCAATTCCCGCCCTTCGAGCCTGATCGAGCCGGAGCTTACCGGCACCAGGCCCATGATTGCCTTCAGCGTCGTCGTCTTGCCGGCGCCGTTGCGGCCGAACAGGCAAAGCACCTCGCCCTCGTTCAGAACCAGATCCAGCCCATAGAGCACCTGGACCTCGCCATAGAAGCAGTCGACCCCGGAGATCGTCAGTGCCTTGGACTGGGCCTCAGCCATGGGTCGTCCCCAGATAGGCGTCCTGCACCGCGGCATTGGCGCGGATCTGCTCGGGCGTGCCTTCAGCCAAAATCCTGCCGGCGTTGAAGACGGTGATGCGGTCGGCGAGCCGCATGACCACCGGCATGTTGTGCTCGATCAAAAGCACGGTGGCGCTATCGGCGATCTCGCGCACCAGCTCGATGAAATTATCGATCTCGCTGTCGGCCAGCCCTTGCGTCGGTTCGTCGAGGATCAGCAGCCGCGGCTTCAGGGCCAGTCCCATCGCCACTTCCAGCAACCGCTGGTGACCGTAGGACAGCTGCCCGGCCGGCATGTCGGCGCGGTCGGCAAGGCCGGTACGCTCGAGCGCGGCCATGACGCCGGTGTGCACAGCACCCTTCGAGCGGCCGTCGGTCAGCGTGCGCTGCACCGGCAGGGCAACATTGTCGTAGGCGCTGAGATTGGCAAAGACGCTGGTGATCTGGAACGTATAGGCGATGCCGAGGCGAACCCTGGCGTAGGCAGGCAGGCTGGTGATATCGGCGCCGTCAAAGATGATCGTGCCCGACGAGGGCTGGATGCGGCCGCTGACCAGGCTGACGAAGGTGGTCTTGCCGGCGCCGTTGGGGCCGATGATGGCGCGAATCTCGCCCGGTATCAGCGCGAAGTCGACTCCGTCGACGGCACGCAAGCCGCCGAAACTGCGCGACAGGCCTTTGGTGGTGAGCAGCGGCATCATGGCAACCACCCGAGCCAGCGCTGGCGGATGCTGCCGAGAATGCCTCTCGGGAAGAACAGCACCAGCAGGATGAGCGCTATGCCGACGATCAGCAGATAGGCCGAGGTGTAGCCGCTGGCGACGTCGATGACATAATACATGAACAGCGTGCCGATCAGCGGACCGAGCGTGGTGGCGGCGCCGCCTAGCAGCACCCAGAGCAGCGGCAGGATGGAATATTGCACCGAAGCGAAGCTCGAGCCGACATAGCCGAACAGCAGCGCATAGGCGGCGCCGGAAGCCGCGCAGATGCTGCCTGAGATGACGACGGCGGCGAGCTTGCTGGAGAACGTGTCATAGCCGAGCATCTTGGTCCGCTCCTCGTTCTCGCGGATGGCGACCAGCACGCGACCGTAGCCGGAGCGGACTATCGCCAGGCTTATGAGCAGCACGATCGAGAACAGTGCCAGCGCGCTCATATAGCGCACGGTCGGGTTGGTGAGGTCGAGCGACGTGCTGCCCAGGACAAGGACACGCATCGGCTGCGGCACGACCATGCCCTGGTCGCCACCGGTCCAGGCAGCGAAATAGAGGATGACCAGATAGAATACCTGCGCGAACATCATGGTGACGATCATGAAGGCGACGCCGGAGGTGCGCAGCGCCAGCAGCCCGATCACCAGCGCGAGAAGCGCGCCGCAGGCAAGCCCGGCTGCGAAGGCGGCCGGCACGCTCCAGCCGAGATGGATGACGGCAAGGCCGGCGCCATAGAGCCCGGCTGAAAAGAACATGGCATGGCCGAGGCTGAGCAGCCCGACATAGCCGAACAGCAGATTGTAGCCCATGGCGAAGACCGCCAGCACCATGATGCGGGCGAGCAGGCCGTGATGGTATTCCGGCAGGACGAAGCTAAGCCCGAAAAGCAGGGCGATGACGCCGAGGTGCAGCGCATATGGCTTTGCCGGCGAAGCATCCTTCATCGCGATGTCGTCCCGAACAGGCCTTGCGGCCGGAACACCAGCACCATGGCGACGAGCAAGGTGGCGATGATCTTGGCCAGCGTCGGTGAGAAGAACACCGAGATGATGCCGTCGGAAAGGCCGATCAGCACCGCGGCGACGACCGTGCCGCGCAGCGAGCCGAGGCCGCCGATGATGACGACGATGAACGACAGCAACAGCGGGTCCTGCCCCATCAGATAGTGAGCCTGGCTGATCGGCACGATCAGCACCGCGGCGACAGCAGCCAGCATGGCGCCGAGCGCGAAAACACCGGCATAGACTCTGGTCACCGGGATGCCGAAGGCCTGCGCCGTCTCGCTGTCATATTGCGTGGCGCGCATGACGAGGCCGATTTTCGTGCGCGTCAGCACCAGCCAGGTCGCGACCAGCAGCAGCGCCGACGCGGCGATGATCGACAGCTTGTACCCGGAATAACCGAACCACGGCAGGAGGATGCGGTAGCTGAACGGCGGCTCCACCGGCCGCGCCTCCGGGCCGTAGAAGGTCAGCGCCAGTTGCTGGATGATGTAGAGCATGCCGATGGTGGCGACGATGGTGGCTTCCGGATTGTAGTTGAGCCGGCGCAGCACCAGCCGTTCGGCGAGCAGCGCGATCAGGCCGACGATCAGCGGCGCCAGCACCAGGGCGGCCAGGAAGCCGAGAGCCGGATGGCCAGATATCGCCGTTGAGATCGCCCAGGCAAGCACCGCGCCCAGCATGAAGAACTCGCCATGCGCGACATTGACGACGCGCATGACGCCGAACACCAGCGACAGCCCAAGCGCCGTCAGCGCCAGCACGGCGGAGGTGACGAGGCCTTCGAGAGCGGCGAGGAGCAGGTGAGGTCCGAAGTGCATCGGCTAAGCACCGGCGGATGCGCGAAGCACCCCCCTCTGGCCTGCCCTCTTTGCCAAAACTTGGCATCTCCCCCTCGAGGCGAGAGATTGGCTGTCATCACTGCTTTCGCCAATCGTCGAGGTCGGAAAGCGGCCGCCTTCGCAGGAACTGCCAATCTCTCCCCTTGAGGGGGAGATGTCCGGCAGGACAAAGGGGGGTGGGCCGAAGCGCACTGTGCTTAATGAAACCAAGCTCACAGCGTCTGCGTCGTGTAATCCCCCTCCGGCTCGTAGAGGCCGTCCTCGATCTTGGTCTTGTGGACGACATTCAGCCGGCCGCCTTCGACCTTGGAGATGTTCTGGATACCAAAGCACTGGTGGATCTTGCCGTTGAACGTTTTCGGTCCCTGCGGATGCTCGGGCCCCTCGGCGAACTCGGTCAACGCCTCGGTCGCCTCGACCAGCTTGGCGCGGTCTTCCGGCCCCTTGTAGCCGGCGTCTTCCATCGCCTTCTTGACGACGTAGAGCGTTTCCCAGCAGCCGAACATATGCGCGGCGGTGGAGACGTCCTTGGGGTCGCCGACAGTAGCACCGTTGTCGTCGATGCCGACGGCGGCGCGGTAGGCCTTCTGTGCGGGGGAATCATCGGGCTGCGCGTAGCGCGGCGAACCTTCCCAGAAATGGCTGCCGTCGAGGAATTCGAGGCCGGGGCTGTTGATGTCGGTAGCTTCGAGCGAATCGATGAAGCCGAACAATTGTGGCCGATTGGAGCCATAGAACTCGCCGAGCTCCTTGACGAAGGTGAGCACCGCCGGGCCGACCATGACGTGGTAGATCACCTCGGTCTCTGCGGGGATCTGCGGGAAATACTTGGTGAAGGAGGATTCCGTCGGGGGGATGGCGATCTGGGCGATAACCTCGGCGCCTTGCGCCTTCAGGGCCGGCGGAAGGTAGTCGCGATGGTCGTAGCCGAAGGCGAAATCGGGAAATATCTGCGTCACCTTCTTGCCGGCATTGGCGGCAATCCACGGTGCCATCGACTGGATCTGGCTCTTCACATCGGTGATGCCGGGCTGGAAGACGTAGCGGTTCAATTTGGTCGAGGCGACGTGGTGGCCTTCGCTGACAACGAAATAGGGCATCTTGGCCTCGCCGGCGGCCGGCGCCGAGCCGATGACGACATGCGAAAACAGCGTGCCGTAGACTATATCGGTCTTGTGCTGAGAGGCGAACTTGCCGACGACTTCGGCGCCCCGGCCGGGATCGGTGCCGTCATCCTCGATGATCACGTCGACCGGCCGGCCGTTGATGCCGCCGGCTTCGTTGATCGCCTTGACGGCAGCCGCTGTGGTCCTCTCGTACCAGCGGCCATAGGCGGCGCCGATGCCGGTGCGGTGCGACTGGAAGCCGATCTTGATCGGCGCCGAGCTCTGCGCCTGGCTGTAACGCACGAAACCCGGCGCGACGGCAAGACCGGCGCCGGCGGCAAGGCCCTTCAGCGCCGTGCGGCGGGTGAGAGCGTATCTGGAGAGATCGAAAAACCCATTCTTGTCAGTCACGGCAGTTCCCCTTGTTTTTGAGCTTTGACCAATGGCTGTAGCAGGCAGGCCACTCTTGTTATGAGGGGCGAAAATTGCATGTGTACAAACTAAATCACCAAAGCTCTGACGTGGCAAGCGAGCTTTCCCCAAGGTTCGATTGACGGGCATCGCACACCTCGTTCATCCGGCGCTCGGCGTCGCAAGCAGCCATAGGCCGAGGACGGTGTAGGCGATCATCAGCACGGTGAGCGGGAACTGGCTGACCGCGGCGCGAGCCGGAATGGCGTGCAGCCGCCAGGCCAAGCCATGGGCGACAAGCACAGCAAGCATGTGGCCGGCTATGATGACGCCGGCCTGGAGGTTCCACAGCCACCACGCCGAACCGGCACCGGCGACGACGCCGGCTTCAATTGACATGTCGGCGGTACCGAACAGGTTCCAGCCCAGCGCAAACGGGTCGGAGAGAGCGGCAATCACATATTGGCCGTCGACCAGCAGCGCGGTCAGATAATGCGCGAAGTGGTAGGCGAGCGCGATCGGTACGATCGACCAGACCAAAAGCCCGGCGGCGTGACCGAGCGAATGCTTGCTGCCGGCAAGGTTCTGGCCAAGAAAGACGGCGAGCGCGAACACGGCCGCAAGCACGGCAAAAGTCATCACAAGGCCGAAGCTGCCGATGCCGATCAAAGCGGTGCGTCCCGGAAATTCCAGCGGATTGATGCCGAACCAGCCTAGCCAGAAGAAGGTTTTCGACAGGCCGTCGAAGGACACCGACGACAGCGCAAGCAGCAGGAAAGCGACGCCGCTGAGCGGTAGCGGCGCGGCAGCGAGCAGCTTGGCGCCCGGCCAGCAGAGTTTTAGCCGGCCGTCTGCACTACGTTCGACGATGGCGAAGCGCGCCACCATGGAAAAGAACACGGTCAGGAACTCACCGCGCAGGGTCCAGTCGCGGTAGCCGAAGACCTGCATGGCGGCGAAGCTCAGCAGCCAGTAGAGGCCGGCGGCCCAGGCCAGCCGCGCCGGATCGTCGGGCGCAGGGTCGATCAGCTCGAACCAGGCGAAGGCGAAGAACAGCAGGAAAGCCGGCCAATAGCCGAGCCGTTGGGGGAGCAGATACGGCTGCGTTCTACCGGACAGGCGCGAGACGACGCGGCACGGCCCGTACCAGGGATTGAGCCATGACCAGAGATCGCCGCCGAGCCCTTGCAGCAGGGCCAGCCCAACCCAGAGCAATGTCCATACGGTCAACGGCAGCGGATTGGAGAGCGGATCGCGGCTGCCGAACAGGCCGGCGGCAATGAGGATTGCAAAGCCGGCAAAGGATACCAGGCTGACGGCAGTCCGCGCGCCGTCAGCGAAGGCGAAAAGCGGCAGGCGTTTGCGCCAGCAGCGGTCGAGGGAGTCCGGCGGCAGTAGAGCCAGGACAAGGAAGCTGGCGGCAACCGCGAGCGCGCCACCGACGACGTAGTAGCCGGTGGGAAGCAGCAGCACGTGGCCGCGGTCGGAGGCGTGGGCGAAGGCGGGCGTGGATGGGAATGCCAAGGAAGCGACGAGGCCGGGAAAGGGCCTGATTGCCGAAATGCAGCGCTCTACAGCGCCCCCCTCTGTCCTGCCGGACATCTCAAGCGGGGAGATCGGCGGTTCCGCGGTCGGCTCTCCTTCTGCAACTTCAGCAATTGGCGAAAGCAGCAATGAGGGCGCAATCTCCCCCCTCGCGGGGGAGATGTCCGGCAGGACAGAGGGGGGCGCGAAGGAACTCATACTACGCAAGAGTTCCCCTACTTCACACCTTCACCAACTGCTCCACGCGGTCCTTCTGGCCGAAGATGCGCAAATAGCGCGAGATCTCTTTCTCGTCGCCTGTCGACTTGGCCGGATTGTCGGAAAGCTTGACCGCCGGCCTGCCGTTGGCTTCGGTGACCTTGCAGACCAGCGAGATGGCGTCTAGCCGGTTGGTCTCGGTCGGCGCGCAGCCCTCGAAATCGTTGGTCAGGTTGGTGCCCCAGCCGAAGGACATGCGCACCTTGCCGCGGAAGTGGCGGTAGGTTTCCTCGATGGTCTCGACCTCCAGCCCATCCGAGAAGATGAGCAGCTTCTGCTTGGGGTCCTTGCCCTTTTCGCGCCACCAGGAAATGATTTTCTCGCCGCCTTCGATCGGCGGCGCGCTGTCGGGGCGGAAGCCGGTCCAGTCGGCGACCCAGTCCGGGGCATCGCGCAGGAACGCCGCGGTGCCGAAGGTGTCCGGCAGTACGATCAGCAGGTTGCCGCCGTAGTAGCGCTGCCAGTCCTGCAGCACGTTGTAGGGCGACTGTTTCAATTCCTTTTCCGAATTGGTGAGCGCGGCGAACACCATCGGCAGTTCATGCGCATTGGTGCCGAGCGCCTCGAGATCATTGTCCATGGCGAGCAGCACGTTGGAGGTGCCAGTGAAGGCCTCGCCGATGCCCTCCTTCAACGCTTCGACGCACCAGCGCTGCCACAGGAAAGAATGACGGCGGCGGGTGCCGAAATCCGAGATGCGGATGCCGGGCAGCGCCTTCAGCCGCTCGGTCTTGGCCCACATCTTGGCCTTGGCGCGGGCATAGAGCACGTCGAGCGCGAACGGCCCGAACGCCCGCATGGCCGCGCGAGATCGAAGTTCATTGATAATTGCCAGCGCCGGGATCTCCCACAGCGTCGTGTACATCCACGGACCGCTGAAGGCGAGTTCGTATTGGCCGTCGCGCTTGGAAAGCTCGTATTCGGGCAGCCGGAAATTTTCCAGCCAGGCGAGGAATTCCGGTTCGAATATCTGCTTGCGGCCATAGAAGGTGTTGCCGCCGAGCCAGATCATCTCTTTCTTAGAGAAGCGCAAGGTGCGGGCATGGTCGAGCTGCTCGCGCAGCTCCGTCTCATCGATCTCCTCGGCAAGGCGGACCGACGTGGTGCGGTTGATCAGCGAGAAGGTGGCGTCGACCTTGGGATACATGCCCCAGATCATCTGCAGCATCAGAAGCTTGTAGAAATCGGTGTCGAGCAAGCTGCGGACGATCGGGTCGAGCTTCCAGGTGTGATTGTAGACGCGCCGCGCTATATCGGTCTTTGCCATCGCTTAATGCGCCTTCGTTGCTCGCTCTAGCTTTTGTCTAGCGCAATTCCGGACGGAAAACCGCTGCGCACTTTTCCTGGAATTGCTCCAAATGCCTCTTAGCATCGAATTTTTGAACGCGCCTCCCGCTTTGCGGGCTGGCCCGACAAAAAGAAGCCCCTGCTGCAAGCGGCGCCTACGGCAGTTTCCGCCTCAGGATGCGGTCTTGGCGCCGACCACCTTGAGCGCCGGACGCTTGCGGCGAATGCCGATGCGGCCTGCCACCGGTGCGTCAGCGCGGCGGTCGGCCTGTTCTTTCTCGGCAAACAGCCAGTCGATGAACAATTGCACGATCGGCGCCGACCGCATCTCGTTGCGGCAGACGACGTAGAAATCGTCGACGGCCGGCACGGAAAGACTGAACGGGGCGACAAGCAGGCCCCTGGCGAGCAGTCCGCTTGCCGTCACCGTATCGCCGAGCGCCACGCCATGGCCGTGAACCGCGGCCTCGGTCGCCATCCGCGCATCGCCGAGATGATGGCGACGGCCGCGCTCGAGGTCCAGCGCGTCGGCGGCGGCCAGCCAGGTATGCCATTCGCGGCCGTCGTCGCCATGCAGGAAGACGTGATCGGCGAGGTCGCGGACGGTGCGGATCGGGCGGTTGTTGATCAGCGTCGGGCTGACCACCGGGAACAGTTCGAGGCCCGACCATTTGCGCATCCAGCAGTCGGTCCAGCTGCCGTCACCATAGTGCACGCAGACATCGATGTGCGGTGCGCGGACGTCCTTGGCATCATTGGATGGGATCAGCGTCAGCCTGATATCCGGATATTGCGAGGTGAAGCTGCCCAGCCGCGGGATCATCCACAGCAACAGTAGCGCCGGCACGCAGGATACAGAGAGAACGCCGGTGCTGGCCGGTCTCGTCATGCGCTGCGTGGCGGCGGCAATGCCGTCGAAGGCGGTCGACACCGCCGGCAGCAACTCGGCGCCGTGCGGCGTCAGCTTCACCCGCTGACCGGCACGCTCGAACAGCTTGACACCCAACGATTGCTCGAGCGCCTTGATCTGATGGCTGATGGCGCCGTGGGTGACGTTGAGCTCAGCCGCCGCCTTGCTCAGCGAGGCGTGGCGCGCCGTCGCCTCGAAGGCGCGCAGCGGGTTGAGCGGTGGCAAACGCTTGGCCATTTGGACCCTAGGCTCTGTGAGATTTTCTCACAGATAACACGCTAACAATATCAATTGATTTTTCAATGCAGCTACGGGACACTTTGCCCAGGCATTGCATCAAGACGTGAAATCTGCAGGCAGCCGGCGGCTGCGGCTATCGAGGCCGCCGCCCGCGCGCCGCACCAGCCATGGAGGACCGACATGGGTTACGACCGCGGCAAGCTCGAAGCGTTGCGCCGCAAATACGGCGAGAGCCATGGCGGCGAAATGTTCGACCCGAAATTCCAGCGTGTCGCCGACAAGATCTTCTCCAAGACCGGCACGCGACTGGCGCCCTATTCCGGCATCCCGACCTTCCTCGCGGCGCCCTATCGTGAAATCGCCGCCGACAATCCGGATTTCGGCGATCTGCAGGTGGCGATGATCGGTGTGCCGATGGATCTGGGCGTCACCAACCGGCCGGGCGCCCGTTTCGGGCCAAGGGCGTTGCGCGCCATCGAGCGCATCGGCCCCTACAATCATGTGCTGGAATGCGCACCGACGCATGAGCTGAAGGTCGCCGACATCGGCGACGTGCCGTTCCAGAGCCGCTACCGGCTGGAGACCAGCCATGACGACATCGAACGCCGCACCAACCAGATCGTCGACGCCGGCGTCCTGCCCTTGTCTGTCGGCGGCGACCATTCGATCAGCCACCCGATCCTGAAGGCGGTCGGCAAGAAGGCGCCGGTGGGCATGATCCATATCGACGCTCATTGCGATACCAGCGGCCTGTTCGACATGACCAAGTTCCACCATGGCGGGCCGTTCCGCAACGCGGTGCTGGACGGCGTGCTCGACCCGAGCCGCACCATCCAGATCGGCATTCGCGGCTCGGCCGAATATCTGTGGGAGTTCACCTATGAGTCCGGCATGACCGTCGTGCATGCCGAAGAGGTGACCGGCCTCGGCATTCCCGCCATTATCGAGAAGGCGCGCAGGATAGTCGGCGACGGCCCGACCTATGTCTCCTTCGACATTGACAGCATCGATCCGGCCTTCGCGCCGGGCACCGGCACACCGGAAGTCGGCGGGCTGACGACGCGCGAAGTGCTCGAGCTGCTGCGCGGCCTGAAGGGACTCAACATCGTCGGCGGCGACGTCGTCGAGGTGGCACCGCAGTACGACGCGACCACCAACACGGCGCACGCCGGCGCGCAGGTGCTGTTCGAGATCCTCAGCCTGATGGTCTTCAGCCCGGCAATCACCGGCAAGGCGGGCTGACACGCTCGACCATGATCCGGAAAGTGGGAACCGGTTTTCGGAGAAGATCATGGTCCAGTAGAGAAGGCGGCCGCCGCGCTGGAGCCGGCGGCCGGACTCAAACAAACAAGCTTCCAGCAGGGGAATGACAATGACGCTTCACATGAAGACACTTCACATCAAGCTAAAATCAACCTTCGCCGCCATGCTGATGTTCGGCGCGGCCAGTTTCGGTTTCACCCAGGCCGCCAATGCCGACGCGATCGACGACATCACCAAGGCAGGCGCGATCAATGTCGGTATCTTTTCCGACTTCCCGCCCTTCTCCTCGGCCAGCGCCGACATGAGCATCAAGGGCTACGACATCGACGTGGCGCAGTTCATCGCCGACCAGCTCAAGGTCAAGCTCAATCTGGTCAGCGTGACCGGCCAGAACCGCATCCCGTACCTTACCGACAAGCGCGTCGACCTGCTGATGAGCGTCGGCTATTCCAAGGAGCGTGAGCAGGTGATCGATTTCGCCGCCGCCTACGCGCCCTATTACATCGCCGTCATCGGCCCGGCAGCTCTTGCGGTCAAAGGCAAGGAAGACCTCGCCGACAAGTCGATCGCCGTCAATCGCGGCACGCTGGAGGATACCTCGCTGACCGAGGCGGCACCGGCCTCGGCCGACATCCGTCGCTTCGACAACTATAATTCCGTCATCCAGGCCTTCATTTCGGGCCAGACCCAGCTGATGGTGGTCGGCAACGATGTCGGCGCCCAGGTGCTTGCCCGCCAGGAGGAACTGAAGCCGGAGCAGAAATTCCAGCTTCTCACCTCGCCCTCGCATATCGGCCTCAACAAGAAGGAAGACCGCCTGAAGCAGGCGGTCAATGACGCGGTTGCCAAGATGCTGGCCGACGGCAAGCTGGACGAAAGCTCGAAAGCCTGGCTGAAGACGCCGCTCGATCCCGCCAATCTCAAGGATTGATGGCCGGTGAGCTATAGCCTCGACTTCGGCTGGCTTGCCGGGGCGACAGGGGCGATCGCGCGCGGCGCGGCCACGACGATCCTGTTGATCGCCGTGACCACGCTGGCGGGAACGTTGCTCAGCATCCTCGGCGCCGCAGGGCGGCGGAACGGTCCGCTCCTGCTCAAGCGGGCGATCGGCGTCTATGTCGAGGTGATCCGCAACACGCCGTTCCTGGTGCAGCTATTCTTCATCTTCTTCGGGCTGCCCAGCATCGGCGTCAGGCTCGATCCGGTGCTGGCAGCCATGCTGGCGATGACGCTCAACATGGCCGCCTATACGATCGAGATCGTTGGCGCCGGGCTCGACGCGGTGCCGCCCGGGCAGACGGAAGCGGCACTGGCGCTTGGGCTCAGGCCGCGCCAGGTCTTCATCAAGATCGTGCTGCCGCAGGCGCTCAAGGTGATCTATCCGGCGCTGACCAGCCAGATCGTCATCATGATGCTGGAATCCGCCGTGGTATCGCAGATCGCCGTTCGCGAGCTGACCTATGAAGCCGATATGCTGCAGGCGCGCACGTTCCGGGCTTTCGAGACCTATTTCATCGTGACGATGGTCTATCTCATCCTGTCGATTGGGCTGCGCCGGCTGCTGGTCGGCGGCGGGCGCCGGCTTCTCGGAGCCGGCGTGTCATGATCGAATTCACCTTCTGGGACATTCTGCGCAACCTGCTGCTGGCGGCGCGCTGGACGGTGCTCTTGTCGCTGGCCGCCTTTGTCGGCGGGGCCGTGGTCGGCATGATCGTGCTGTTCTTCCGGATCGCCAAGAATAAATGGGCGCGCCGGTTTGCCTCCGGCTACATCGCGCTTTTCCAGGGCACGCCGCTGCTGATGCAGCTCTTCCTGATGTTCTTCGGCTTGCCGATGCTGGGCCTGCGCATCGAGCCGTGGACCGCGGCGGTGCTTGGCCTGACCTTCTTTGCCAGCGCCTATCTCGCCGAGATCTGGCGCGGCGGCGTCGATGCACTGCCGCGCGGCCAGTGGGACGCCGGCGCCAGCCTCGGCCTGCACTATCTGCAGGAACTCCGGCTGATCATCTTACCTCAGGCGTTTTCGATCACCCGCGCACCGACCGTCGGCTTTCTGGTGCAGCTGATCAAGTCGACCGCGCTGACGTCGATCATCGGTTTCGAGGAGCTGGTGAGGACATCCAACGCGATCAACAATGCGACCTTCGAACCATTCAAAGTCTATGGGCTGGTAGCGCTGATCTTCTTCGTCATGTGCTTTCCGCTGACGCAATACGCACGTTCGCTCGAGCAGCGGGCGGCGGCCCGCTGAGCGGGCGACCAGCAATTCAACGCCCGAATACCAGCGGCGGCGCGATCCTGTCACGCCGCAGCCAGCGCACCAGCAGGAGTGCCGCAACCACCGCCAGTCCCGACGACAGGCCGATCCAGATGCCGACGCCGTTGAAGCCGAAACGAAAGGCCAGCAGCACGCCGAGCGGCAGCCCGATGCCCCAATAGCCGATCGCGGCATAGATCATCGGCACCTTGGTGTCGTGCAGGCCGCGCAGCATGCCGCTGGCGACCGCCTGCGCACCGTCAAAAACCTGGAACAGCGCGGCAAAGGCGAGGAACGACGCGGCAAGCGCCACCACCTCGGCATTAGCCGGATTGCCCAGATCGATGAAGGCGCCGATCAAGAGATGCGGCCACAGGATCATCACTAGCCCCATCAGCGCCATGAAGGAGACACCGACGACATAGGCGGTCCAGCCAGCCCGGCTGACACCTTCCGGATTGCCGGCGCCGTGGGCAAGTCCGACGCGCACCGTCACCGCCTGGTTGAGGCCGAGCGGCACCATGAAGGTGATCGAGGCGATCTGGATGGCGATCGCATGGGCGGCAAGCGAAGCCGCATCGATCAGGCCCATGAGAAAGGCCGCCGCGTTGAAGATCGTCACCTCGAACGCCAGCAGGCCCGCGATCGGCAGACCGAGCCGCAGCAGGCCCTTGAAGCGCGGCCAATCGGCGCGCCAGAAGCGTCCGAACAGACGATAGCGCCGGAATTTCGTCTCAAGCATCACCACCGCCGCCATGCCGGCGAACATCAACGTGCTGGACAGAGTGGTGGCGAGGCCGGAGCCGGCGATGCCCATCGATTGGATGCCGAGATTGCCGAACATGAACAGCCAGTTGAAGAAGGCGTTGCAGGCGACGGCAACGAAGACAATGATCAGCGCCCAGCCCGGCCGCTCCAGCGCCGAAATGAACGAGCGCAGGACGATGTAGCCGAAAAAGGGCAGCACCGCCCATTCGAGCCAGCGCAGATAGATGCCGGCCTGGTGCGCCAGCGCCGGTTCCTGACCCATGGCCAGCAACACGCTCTCGCCGTGCCAGAGAAGGGCCCATATCGGAATGCAAATGAGGATCGCCAGCCACAGACCCTGGCGCACGGTGCGGCGCAGGTCGCGCACCGAGTGCCGGCGACGGCCGAGCTCGGTCGCCATCATCGGCGAGGTCGCCAGCATCAGGCCGAGCCCGAAGATGAGCGGCATGAAGTAGAGGTTGGCACCAAGCGCACCGCTGGCCAGCGTGTCCGGCCCCAGCCGCCCCATCATCATGACGTCGGTAGCGGTCATCGCGGTCTGGCCGAGATTGGTCAGCACCATCGGCCAGGCGAGCGCCAGCATCGCCCTGATTTCCCGACGCCAAAGGTTTTCCGGCGCGCGAGCGTCGGCTTCGATCGCAGACATTCTAGTTTTCCGCCTATCCGATTGCGGCACGTCGGCAAGAGCCGGAAGCCGCGTCTCAGCGCGGAAAATGGCCAAGACCGGCCGGATTCCGCATTACGACGGGTTTGTCTATCAAATGGGCACCGGTGGCAAGAGGCTGACTTGCGGAAGGGTTAAGCCAGTCGGTTCAATGTAGGCTATTGGAGAGGCTATGGAAGCCGCTATGGTCGCGGCAGATCCATTTGAAAGGCAGCCTGATGAGCGCGTTTCCCGAAATCTATCTGGTTCGGCATGGCGAGACGGAATGGAGTGCGTCCGGAAAACATACCGGCCGAACCGACATACCGCTGACGCCGGCCGGCGAGGAAGCGGCAAGGCGGATCGCTGAGCGGCTCAAGGGCCTGTCCTTCTCCGCGGTGTGGTCGAGCCCGTCGCAGCGCGCCTTCAACACCTGTGCGCTGGCCGGCTTCGGCTCGTCAAGCGTGAAGAAGGACGATCTGGCGGAGTGGGATTATGGTGCCTATGAGGGATTGACCACCAAGCAAATCCTCGCCGAGCGCCCCGGCTGGCGTCTCTTTCGCGACGGCTGCCCGAGCGGCGAGTCCGCCACGGATGTCGGCTCGAGGGCGGACCGGATCGTCAGCCAGTTGCGCGAGGTCGGCAGCAATGTCCTGGTCTTCTCAAGCTCGCATTTCCTTAGGGTGCTGGCCGCACGCTGGCTCGGCCTGCCGCCGCAAGCCGGCGCGTTTTTCGTGCTGGATACCGCCAGCATAAGCGTGCTCGGTTATGAGCACGACCTTGACGAGCCGGTCATCCGGCGCTGGAACCAGAGATAGCAACCGATCCCGATTTATCGGATCGCGTCCAGCGCCTGCCTTTGCCTGTGCATTTCGAGAAACACGCGGTAGTCGCGATCGAACCGGCCGGCGGCAGCCGGATTGGGCCCTCGCGTCCTGCCGCCCTGTTGCATGGCGACGCAGGCAGCGTTCAAATCGGGAAAAAGCCTGGCCGCGGTGGCGGCAATCATGCCGGTGCCGAGCAGCACCGCCTCGTCCGCCAGCGGCTCGACCACCGTGCAGCCGGTGGCATCGGCATAGAGCTCCATCAACAGCGGGTTCTTGGTGTGGCCACCGGTGACGTGCAGCGTGTCGATCAGATAGCCGTTCTCGTTCAGCGCTTCCAGCACATGACGGACGCCAAGCGCGATGCTGACGGCGGTGCGCCAGTAGAGCTTGCACAGACTGTCGAAGGAGGCATCCAGCGTCAGCCCGCTGATGACGCCGACGGCATGCGGGTCGGCGAGCGGCGAGCGGTTGCCGTGAAAATCGGGCAGTACGTGCAGCCTTGCGGCGATGTTGTCGCCCTCGGCGGCGCGCAGCTCGGCGACGCGGTGGGCAATCCTGGCATGCATGGCGGCATCCGGCTCGCCGCCGGCGCCATGCCAGCGGATGATGTGGTCGAGCAGCGCGCCGGTGGCCGACTGGCCACCTTCCGACAGCCACAGGCCGGGAAGGCCTGCGCCATAATATGGGCCCCAGACACCGGCGAAAGGCTGCGGATCGGGCGACATCGCCATGACGCAACTCGACGTACCGGCAATCAGGGCCAGATGGCGGCCGATGTTCGTCGCGTCACCGGCGAAACCGCCGAGCACGCCAAGCGCGCCGGCATAGGCATCGATGACGCCGGCGCCGACCCGGCATTTTTCGGTGAGGCCAAGCTCCGTCGCCGCTTGCGCGCCGAGCGGGCCGATATCGGCACCGACCGGGCTTGCCTTTTCCGGCAGGTTGCCGTGCTCAAAGATATCGCCGAGCCCGACTGCTTCGAAGAAGTCGCCCCGCCAGCCGGTTGCTTCATGGGCTAGATAGGTCCATTTGGCGGTTAGCGTGCATTGTGAACGGGAGAGCGAGCCGCTTGCCTTCCAGGTGAGAAAGTCGGTGAGGTCGAATAGATAGCCGGCTTCGTTCCATGTTCCGGGCAGGTTGCGCTTCAGCCACATCAGCTTCGGCGTCTCCATTTCCGGCGACATGACGCCGCCGATATAGTCGAGCACAGCGTGGCCGCTTTCAGTGCATTCGTCGGCCTCGGCAATTGCGCGATGGTCGAGCCAGACAATGGTGTCCCAGCGCCTTTCACCAGTGACGGACACGCTGAGCTGGCCGCCATGCCGGTCTCGCACCACCAGCGAGCAGGTGGCATCAAAGGAGATGCCGACGATATCCTCGGCCCGCACGCCCGCCTTTTCGCGGGCAGCGCGGACGGCCATGCACACCGCCGACCATATATCCTGCGAATCGTGCTCGGCATGGTCGGCCTTCGGCTGTTGCATGGCGATCGGGTGCTCGGCGCGGCCGAGCAAGGCGCCACCGGTGTCGAGAATGCCGGCACGAGCGCTTCCGGTGCCGACATCGACCGCGCAAACGAAACTGTTGGTCAAGGTGTTCTTGCTCTCGCTCCCAGGCCTGCAATCAGATCGGGCAATTGCAGCATGTCAGCGAATATAAAGTCCGGCTCACTCGACGCAAGCCGCGCTTTCAATGCCGGGTTGCCGGTGTGCGAGCCGCCGGTGAAGGCAAGGACGCGCATGCCGGCCGCCCGCGCCGCTTCGATGCCGGCCGGGCTGTCCTCGACGACGAGGCAGTTTCCCGGGGCCGCTCTCATTTTATCTGCTGCATGGAGAAAGAGATCGGGCGCCGGTTTGCCCCGCGCCACCATGGCGGCGCTGAACAAATGCGGCTCCAGCAGCCCAAGCAACCCGGTGACGGCGAGCGCATAGCGGATGCGTTCCAGGGTGCCGGAGGAGGCGACGCAGCACGGTACGCCGAGCCTCGGCAGGACCTGTGCGATACCTGGCATCGGTTTCAGCTCCTCGCGGAATCTGCGCATCAGTTCGGAGCGCATCTCGGTCAGATGCTGGTCGGTGAGATCGAGCCCGAAGTCGCTTGCGAGGATTTCGCGGACGCTCTTCATGCTCTTGCCGAGGAAGTGCTCGTAGGCAATGTCCTCGCTGACGTTGCCGCCGGCAAGCGCGATCATCTCCAGCAATGCCGAGACGGACAGCATCTCACTGTCCACCAGCACGCCGTCACAGTCGAAAATGACCAGTTCAGGCGTCATCGCGCTGGATCGGCTTCAGAGGTCGCCGGCGAGATAGCGCGTCAGTGTCGCGCGCGCGCCGTCCGTCCACAGCAGTCTCAGCGCTTGGCCGAAGGCTTCAGCGAACGGCGGCGAGCGGCCGACATCGCCATAGATGTCCTCCATGGCAAGCCAGGCGGCAGGCATGTCCCTGGCCGCCTTGGCCGTCGCCTGCAACCGGCCCCAGTTCGGGTCGTTGGGCTCGGTGACGGCACCGGAATCCGTCGTGCCGAAGCAGTAGCGACACCAGAGCGCCGATTCCAGCGCAAGGCCGGTGACACTTTTGCCAGCCTTCAGCCGGTCGGCGATGGTCGGGATGATGAATTTCGGCTGGCGGTTGGAGCCGTCGAGGCAAAGCCGGCGTATGGTGTCGCCGATCTTCGGATTGGAGAAGCGGTGCTCGATGAGCTGGTAGTAATCTTCGAGGTCGGTGTCCGGAACCGGCGGCACGGTCGGGATGATTTCGTCATGCTCGAGCTTGTCGAGGAAGCCGCGTACCAGCGGCTCCTGCATCGCCTCATGGACGAAATGGATGTCCATCAGCCCGGCCGGATAGGCGATGGTCGCATGGCCGCCATTGAGGATGCGGATCTTCATCAGCTCATAGGGCGCGACGTCGCTGACGAACTGCACGCCGACCTTTTCCAGCGGCGGGCGGCCGTCGGTGAAACGGTCCTCCAGCACCCATTGCTTGAACGGTTCGCAAAACACCGGCCAATTGTCGTCGAGGCCGAACTCGCTGGAGAGAATGCCGCGCTCGCGGTCGGTGGTGGCCGGCGTGATGCGGTCGACCATGCCATTGGGAAAGGCAACGTTCTCGCTCACCCAGTTTGCCAAACCTTCGTCGATCAGCCGCGCAAGGCCGATGACGCCATCTGAGGTGACGTGGCCGTTATGGGGGATGTTGTCGCAGGACATAATTGTGAAGGGCACGATACCGTCGGCGCGGCGGCGCAGCAGCCCGGCGAGGACGAGGCCGAAGACGGTCTTCGGGGTCGCCCCCGGCTCAGCGTCGGCAACGATGTCGGGATGTGTCGGATTGAAGACGCCGGATGCCGGATCGATGAAATATCCGCCCTCGGTAATGGTCAGGGAGACGATCTTGATCGCCGGATCGGCAAGCCGCTCGACGATTGCGGCCGCATCGCCCGGCACCAGGAAGTCGATCATGACGCCGGTGACGCGCGCGCTCATATGGCCGCTGTCCTGCTCGACCACGGTGGTCAGCCAGTCCTGCTCCTGCAACTTGCCGCGGCCGACCTTCTCGCCCTCGAAGACGCCGGCGCCAACAATGGCCCAGTCGTGGCCGACACCCGAATTGAACAGGTCGTCGAGATAGACGGCCTGGTGCGAGCGATGGAAATTGCCGACGCCGAAATGCACGATCCCGGCCTTGAGCGCGGCGCGATCATATTTCGGGCCGGCGACCTTGGGCGGCAGCTTGGCGAGGATGGAAGAAGAGAGTTTCACGGTCATCTGCTTTTACCCTTTAGCGGGACGGCTCTTCCCCCCGTGGAGGAGACGGGGGGAAGAGCGCCTTCGCCCCCTCAACTCATCCACTGGCCGCCATCGACATTGTAGGTCTGGGCGACGATGTACTCGGCCTCATCGCTGGCCAGGAACACCGCCATGCCGGTGAGGTCTTGCGCCGTGCCCATGCGGCCATAAGGCACGGCTTCGCCGACCAGCCTCTTCTTCTCGCCCCTCGGCCGGTTCTCGAACTTGGCGAACAAGGCATCGACATGGTCCCAATGCTCGCCGTCGACGACACCCGGGGCGATGGCATTGACGTTGATGCGATGTTTGATCAGGTCGAGCCCTGCCGACTGGGTGAGCGAGATGACCGCCGCCTTGGTGGCGCAGTAGACGGCGACCAGCGCCTCGCCGCGCCGCCCGGCCTGGCTTGCCATGTTGATGATCTTGCCGCCCTTGCCCCGGGCAATCATCGAACGGGCGGCGGCCTGCAACGTAAACAGCGTGCCGGCGACGTTGACCGAAAACAATTTGTCGTAGCTTGTCTTGGTGATCTCGACGATCGGCGCCAGGTCGAACAAAGCAGCGTTGTTGATCAAGATATCCAGGCCGCCGGCCCTGGCTTCGACCGCCTTGACGGCCTCATCGATAGACGCGAGATCGGTGACGTCGAGCTTTACCGCGTAGGCGTTGCGGCCGATTTCCGAAGCCGTCTTCTCGGCGGCTTCGAGATTGATATCGCCAATCGCGACCGTCGCCCCTTCGCGCATGTAGGCTTCGGCAAACGCCCTGCCGATGCCGCGCGCCGATCCGGTAATCAGCGCCGATTTACCCCGGAGCCTCATTGCAGCATCGCCTTCCCGTCGGCGCCGAAACGATGCAGCTTGGCCTTTTCCGGCGTCAGGTAGATCGTGTCGCCGTGATGGGCGGCCAACTCGCCGTCGGCACGCACCGTCAGCTGCCCGACACCATCCGCCTGGACGTGCAAAAACGTGTCGGAGCCGAGATGCTCGGCAACCCCGACCGTCGCCTTCCAGTCGCCTGACGTCTTCGAAATGTTCATATGCTCCGGGCGGATGCCGACTGTCTTGGCGCCATATTTGGCGGCCGGCGCGCCTTCGATCAGGTTCATCTTCGGCGAACCTATGAAGCCGGCGACGAACAGGTTCTTCGGCGTCTTATAGAGCTCCATCGGCGAGCCGACCTGCTCGATATTGCCGGCATTGAGCACGACGATCTTGTCGGCCATGGTCATCGCCTCGATCTGGTCGTGGGTGACGTAGACCATGGTTGTCTTGAGCTGGTGATGCAGTTCGCTGATCTCCAGCCGCATGGTGCCGCGCAGCGCCGCGTCGAGATTAGACAAAGGCTCGTCGAACAGGAAGGCCGACGGCTGGCGCACGATGGCGCGGCCGATGGCGACGCGCTGCCGCTGGCCGCCGGAGAGCTGGCCGGGGCGGCGGTCGAGGTAGTTGGTGAGGTTCAGGATCCGCGCGGCGTCCTTCACCTTCTTGTCGATGGTCGCCTGGTCCTCGCCCGCCATCTTCAGCGGGAAGGCGATGTTCTTGGCCACTGTCATGTGCGGGTAGAGCGCATAGGACTGGAACACCATAGCCAGCTTGCGCTTGGCCGGCGCCTCGCCGGTGACGTCGCGACCATCGATGATGATGGTGCCGCCGCTGGTATCCTCGAGACCGGCGATCAGACGCAACAGGGTGGATTTGCCGCAGCCCGACGGGCCGACGAAGACGACGAACTCTCCGTCCTCGATGACCAGATCGAGGCCGGGGATGATGGACGTCGCCCCGAAGGATTTGGAGACGTTCTTGAGCGTGATGTTTCCCATGGTTTCCTCCCCCGAAGGGCTATCTTTCGTTTTGCGTCAGGCGATGCCCGCTACTTTACCGCGCCGAATGTCAGGCCTCGGACCAGCTGCTTCTGGCTGAACCAGCCCATGATCAGTATCGGCGCGATCGCCAGCGTCGAGGCGGCCGAAAGCTTGGCCCAGAACAGCCCCTGCGGGCTGGAGAAGGAGCTGATGAAAGCGGTGAGCGGCGCGGCCTCGGTGGTGGTCAGCCGGATCGTCCAGAACGCCTCGTTCCAGGCGAGAATGATGTTGAGCAGCATGGTCGAGGCGATGCCGGGGACCGCCATCGGGGTCAGCACGTAGATGATCTCGTTCCAGAGCGATGCGCCGTCCATGCGCGCCGCTTCCAGGATCTCGCCCGGGATCTCGCGAAAATAGGTGTAAAGCATCCAGACCACGATCGGCAGGTTGATCAGCATCAGCATGACCATCAGGCCGATGCGGCTGTCGAGCAGACCGGTATCGCGGAAGATCAGATAGATCGGAAACAGCACGGCGACGGCCGGCATCATCTTGGTGGAAAGCATCCACATCAGAATGTCCTTGGTGCGTTTGCCCGGCGAAAACGCCATCGACCACGCCGCCGGTATGGCGACGAGCAGAGCCAGGATGGTCGAGCCGACCGACAGGAACACCGAGTTCAGGAAGAATTTGAAATAGCCGTTCTGCGCCTGGACCTCGGAATAGCTCTCCGTGGTTCCCGACGGGAACAGGTTGAAGCCCTGGATAGCCTCCTGCTCCGACTTGAACGAGGTGATGATCGTATAGAGGATCGGGAAGAAGATCAGCAGCGCAACGATCCAGGCGGCCGCGGTCGCAATCGTCTTGTGCTGGGTGGTGACTGCACGTGCCATCTTATCCTCCCTTATTTATCCAGGTTCTTGCCGACAGCGCGCATGGCGAAGAAGGCAACGATGTTGGCGAGAATGACGGCAATGATACCGCCGGCGGACGCCTGGCCGATTTTGAACTCCAGCAATGCCTTCTGATAGACGAGGAAGGGCAGGTTGGTGGAGGCGTAACCCGGGCCGCCATTGGTGGTGACGAGGATCTCGGCATAGACCGACAGCAGGAAGATCGTCTGGATCAGGATGACGACGGTTATGGCGCGCGACATATGAGGCAGCGTCAAATAGATGAAGCGGCTGATGAAGCCGGCGCCGTCCATTTCGGCGGCTTCCTTCTGCTCGACGTCGAGCGACTGAAGCGCGGTCAACAGGATCAGCGTAGCAAACGGCAGCCATTGCCAGGCAACGATGATGATGATCGCCAGGAGCGGGTGCTGCCCGAACCAATCGATCGGCTGCCCGCCGAAGAAGCGCGCAATATCGGCGAAAACCCCGTACTGCGGATGCATGATCATGTTCTTCCAGACCAGTGCTGCCACCGGTGGCATGACGAAGAACGGCGAGATGACAAGGATGCGGACGATGCCCTGTCCCCACATCGGCTGATCGAGCAGAAGGGCGAGCAGAATACCGCCGATCACCGTGATCAAAAGCACGCTGACGACGATGGTGAGCGTGTTGAGGATCGACTGCAGGAATGCCGGGTTGGAATAGAACAGCGCGTAGTTCGAAAACCCGACGAAGCCGTCGCGCATCGGATTGAGCGGGTTGTATTGCTGGAAGGAAAACCACAGCGTGAATGCCAGCGGCACAATCATCCAGACCAGCAGCAGCACCACGGATGGCGCCATCATGAAACGGGCAAGCGAACGGGTCTGCTGAGTAGCCATGACGGTCACCCTTCGAGGTCGGCCAAGTTTTTCAGCGGTGTGAAAGCTGGCCGCCCGAACTGGGATTCGGGCGGCCGTTGCCGGTCGCCATTGGCAACCGGCACCGGGAGGAGCTTACTTGATGTAACCGCCCTCGGTCATCGTCGCGGTGGCGGCGTCCTGCGCCTGCTTCAAGGCATCGTCGACACTCGACTGGCCGGCAAGTGCCGCCGAGAAGAGCTGGCCGACGGTGGTGCCGAGACCCTGGAACTCAGGAATGGCGACGAACTGGACGCCGACATAAGGCACCGGCTTGACGGTCGGGTGCGTCGGATCGGCGGAGTTGATCGAGTCCAGCGTCATCTTGGCGAAAGGTGCTGCCTTCTGGTATTCGGGATTGGCATAGAGCGACGAGCGCGTTCCCGGCGGAACGTTGGCCCAGCCTTCCTTCGAGGCGACGAGCTCGGCATAGTGCTTGCTGGTTGCCCAGGATACGAACTTTTGAGCGGCGTCGGCCTTCTGCGTGCCGGCGGGGATGGCTAGCGACCATGCCCACAGCCAATTGCCGCGCTTGCCGAGGCCGTTGTCCGGCGCCAGCGCATAGCCGACCTTGTCGGCGACGGTGGAGTTCTTCGGGTCGGAAACGAAGGAGGCAGCGACGGTAGCGTCGATCCACATGCCGCATTTGCCCTGCTGGAACAGCGCCAGGTTTTCGTTGAAGCCGTTGGACGACGCGCCCTCGGGGCCGTCGGCCTTCATCAGGTCGACATAGAACTGCAGCGTGTTCTTCCATTCGGGCTGGTCGAATTGCGGCTTCCAGTTCTCGTCGAACCAGCGCGCGCCGAACGAGTTCGACATGGCGGTCAGGAAGGCCATGTTCTCGCCCCAGCCGGCCTTGCCGCGCAGGCAGACGCCGTTCACGCCGTTGGCGCGGTCGGTCATCTTGTCGGCGGCCTGCTTGATGAAGTCCCAGGTCGGTGCATCGGGCATCTTGAGCCCGGCCTTTTCCATCAGGTCCTTGCGGTACATGACGAAGGAGCTTTCGCCGTAGAACGGGGCGGCGTAGAGCTTGCCGTCGACCGACAGGCCGCCGGCTATGGCCGGGATGATATCCTTGACGTCGTAATCGTCGCCGAGCTTGTCGAGCGGCAAAAGCCAGTTCTGCTTGGCCCAGATCGGCACTTCATAGGTGCCGATGGTCATCACGTCGTACTGGCCACCCTTGGTGGCGATGTCGGTGGTGACGCGCTCGCGCAGGACGTTTTCCTCGAGCGTGACCCACTGCAGCTGAATGTCGGGATTTTTGGCGGTGAAGTCGTCGGTCAGCTTCTGCATGCGGACCATGTCGCCATTGTTGACCGTGGCGATGGTGATGGATTCGGCATGCGCGGCGAAAGCGAGGGCGCTGGCCGAGAACAGGCCTAGGGTGAACGTGCGAAGTTTCATCAAAATTCCTCCCATAAACCAAGATGAGCATTTGCCTTGGCTGTGAGCAATTACTCACTTGCGATGAATTATGTCAAGACGGATTCGTTGCTGCAGCGCAGCACGCCGGGTCTCGTGCAGCGGCAAGCCTGGGACGTTTGCGGCATGTCTGACGAAGGATTCGGCCGGGCTGATTGGGCCCGGCGCTTTGCTATCGGGCTCGCTGGGATTCAGCCTACTGGCAAGCGATCTCGCTCAGGATCCAATCGCGGAAGGCGCGGATCTTCGGCACGTTGCGTCGTGCCGTCGGATAGACCAGCCAATAGGCGTGGCCGTCGTCACCGACCAGATCAAAGGGCTGGATCAGGCGGCCGTCGGCAAGTTCGGTCTTGAACAGCGCCTTGGTAACGATCGCCACGCCGTGGCCGGCAATCGCGGCATTGGCCTCGTAGGCCTGCGCGCCCATGCTGGTGCCGGGACGCTTGGCCAGCTCCTCGACCGGCAGGCCGGCGGCGGCAAACCAGTCCCGCCACCAGATGTCACCCGGGTCGAGGATCGGCAGCCGCAGCAGGTCGGCCGGCTCCTTGACGCCGCCGATGCTTGCCGCGAGCTTTGGACTAAGGACCGGCGTGAAATCGGCCCTGAAAAGCATATGGGTCTCGACGCCCGGCCAGTTGCCGCCGCCGGAGCGGATGGCGATGTCGATATCCTCTCTGGCAAAGTCGACAACCCTGTTCGAAGTATCGACGCGCACCGCCAGCGACGGATGCGCGACCTGGAACGAACCGAGATGCTGCGCCAGCCAATTGGAGGCAAATGTCAGCAGCGTCGAAACGCAAAGCACGCCGTCGGCGCCGGTGCGCGCGGCGGCATAGGCGCCGCTCAACAGCGCGAACGCCTCGCTGACCGCGGGCGCCAGGCGCTGGCCGGGTTCGGTCAGCACGATCTGTTTTGGCTGGCGCAAGAACAGGGGCGCGCCGATGCGCTCCTCCAGAAGCTTGATCTGATAGCTTGCCGCCGCCTGCGTCATGCCAAGCTCCTGGGCGGCCTTGGTGAACGAGAGATGCCGCGCCACCGCCTCGAACACCCGGATCGCCTGAAGCGGAGGAAGCTGCGAAACCAGCTGTCGTGAATTGAGCTCCGGCATAAGCCCTCCTTATGGGCAGTGATCGACGTTTGATTGGCGGCACCGGCCGGTCCTACCGATATTTCGTATTGAAGATCAATTACGCCTAGAGATAGCGAAGGCTGACGATCATGACCACAATACAGGAAAAGCTGCTTCTTGCTCCAGCCCATGGCTGGTTTTCACGGTTGGCGCGGGGATTGGCAAGGCACGCGGCGCGGAAACGGGCCTATCTCGACGTCCGGGAGCTGCCGCCGCATCTGCAGCGCGACATGGGCTTTCTCGACGGCAACGATCCTTGCGGCCGGCACCAGTAGTGACGCTCGTCTTATCGGGGATTCAGATGCGTTTCGATTTCACATGATCGTTTCCGACCACCAGCGGCTCGGAGATCATGCGCCCGCCAGCAAGGCGGCGGCGGTCCGCTCATCGGTGATGAGGCCGTTGACCAGCCGCCGGTTGACGGCGGCGAAGATGCCCGGCAGCTTGCGGTCGCCCATGGCAAGCGCGATCACCAGCGATTTTTCGCGCGACGGCAGCGGTGCCGACGACACTCGATCATTGGTGATGCCCTCGATCATGCGGCCGTCAGGATCGAATACCCAGCCGACGATCTCGGCGACGCCGCCGGCCTTCTGCAGCGCCTTTAATTCACCCTCCGAAATGAAGCCGTCCTCGTAAAGCGGCGCCTTCGGGCCGAGATCGCCGATGCCGACAAAGGTGACGTCGGCCTCGGCCGCAAGCGCCAGCGTCGGCTGGATCATCGGCTGGCTGAGCAGCATCTCGCGCTCCTCGGGCGAGGAAGCGATGACCGGCAAAGGCATCGGAAACGAACGCGCCTTGACCCTGTCGGCCATGGTGAAGATGACGTTGTAGAAGGCCGCCGAGCCGTCCGGCGAGATGTTGCCGGTCAGCGACACCACTTTGTGCTGCGGGCATTCCATCGGCGGCAGTTGCTCGATCGCGGCCTTCAGCGTGCGGCCGGGGGCCCACGCCCAGGCGCTCGGGCCCCCGGCCCCCCCCCGCCCGTTGAAATACGCCGCCCCCCCCAAGCGGCCGCCCCTGGCGGGGGGGGGCGCAGAAGGGGGGCG
>NZ_JAMYPO010000043.1:0-58728 GCF_040320365.1 Mesorhizobium sp. M0701 | reverse complement strand
TGTTCGGCATGGCGCTCGCGATGGCCGGAGAGACGGGCAAGCCTGTCGTTTCCTTCCTACAGGCGCTCATCGCGCCTGTCTTCAAACTCGTCGGCATTCTCATGAAAGCCGCGCCGATCGGCGCCTTCGGCGCAATGGCCTTCACCATCGGTAGATATGGCATCGGTTCGGTCGTCAACCTCGCGATGCTGGTCGCGACGTTTTATTTCACCGCCTTTCTCTTCGTGTTCGGGGTTCTCGGCGCGGTCTGCCGCTACAACGGCTTTTCGATCTGTTCTCTCATTCGCTACATCAAGGAAGAGCTGCTGCTTGTCCTCGCAACGTCCTCCTCGGAGGCCGCGCTCCCCTCGCTCATGCAGAAGATGGAGAAGGCGGGCGCCAGGCGTTCGGTTGTGGGTCTCGTCATCCCGGCCGGATATTCGTTCAATCTGGACGGCACGAAGTGTGCTTATGAAAGAGATGGGGACTTCAGGTCGGCAAAATTTGATCATCGGATACGTTCACTCCCCATTGGGGAGGGCGAGTCAGGAGATCGCTACTTCATGAGACGCACCATGAAGGAGACGTGACTATAACGTTTTAGTGCCGCTTTATGTGGCCAGACGAGGGATGCTGCCTTGATCACTTCCGCACAGATGCGCGCGGCGCGGGCGCTGCTCGGAATCGACCAGGTCAGACTGGCGGCCGGTAGCCGAACCGGCGACGCTCCTGCGCGATCGCCTTCATCCGCTCGCGAAGCTCGCGGTCGTCCGGCCTGCTGGTCTCGTAGCGAACCGTCATGCGGCAACAGCCGATGGCTTTACACGCCCGCCGTTCGCTCATCCCGAAGCCTTCCTTCAGGCGAGCGACAGCTTTCCGCTTGGCCGCGGGCGTCACCATTTCTTTCCCACAAGATCCTTCAACGCGGCATTGTCGAGCATGGCGTCGGCCAGAAGCCGCTTCAGCCGCGTGTTCTCGTCCTCCAGAGCCTTCAGTCGCCGAGCCTCGGAGACATCCATCCCGCCGAAGCGGGCCTTCCAGTTGTAAATCGAGGCGTCGCTGACCCCGTGCTTGCGGCACAGATCGGCAACCGATACCCCGGCCTCATGTTCCTTCAAAATTCCGATGATCTGATCTTCAGAGAAGCGGCTACGTTTCATGTCCTGGTCCTCTCGATGGGCCAGAACGAACTTCAAACCGGATTAGATCAGAGGGGCAAGGTCACCTGTGAATCTTAATTTCAGCAGTACGCGCAGCGAGAAATGCCTTTCTACTTCAGAGGTATGCCCTCCGGAGCGCCAGACTTTTTCAACAAAATCCGCCAGGAGCGGTCATTGCCGAGCAGATACTCTAAGGTCGCGTTCTGGTCGAAATGGGCCGCTTGCGGACGCTTGAGGGCGATGTACCGAACGTCTTGATCGGGGCCGCCTCCAGACAGTCCACTTTCTGGGCGTGGGAGGCCGAATAGGCCTCTCGACTGTTAATCGAGCGGCCGTAGGGAAGGGCTTCGCCAGAAGGCGGCTTTCAATAAGCCGAGTGATCTTCTACGAAGAGGGGTAGCCGCCCGTACCGGCCCAAGGACAAACTGCGTGACGCCCTATTCTGACCTCGTGACCCGCCTCTGGCGCCTCTGCAGTCTGCTGCGCAAAGACGGGGTAACCTATCCCCAATATGTGACCGAGCTCACCTATCTGATCTTCCTTAAGCTCGCTTCCGAGCGGCAGGCTGAAAACCTAGCGATACCGGAGGGGCACCGCTGGAGCGACCTCCTCGGCAGCGGGGACGATGCGATCCTTGATCGCTACCGCCAGACGCTCGCCATACTGGGCATGTCGCGACACAGCCGGACTATGCAGGCGGTCTTCGCCGGGGCCGTCACCGTTGTGCGGGACCCGGCGACCCTGCGGCGCTTGGTCGACGCTATCGACGGCTCCGACTGGTTCTCGGACGAACGAGACGCGTTTGGCGACGCTTATGAAGGACTGCTCCAGAAGAACGCCGAAGAGACCAAGCGTGGCGCGGGTCAGTATTTTACGCCCCGCGTTCTGGTTGACTGCATCGTTTCGCTGCTCAAACCTCGTCCTGGCGAGATCGTGCAGGATCCCGCAGCCGGCACCGGCGGATTTCTCATCGCGGCGGATCGCGCCTTGCGTGCGGATTGGCGAGGGTCAGAAGAGGCCTTGGCCTTCCAGCGCACGCGCGCCCTCCGCGGCGTAGAAAACGTGCTGGACACCTATCGTCTGCTTTGCATGAACCTCTATCTGCACGGGATCGAGTCCGAACACGTCCTGATGGGCGATACCCTGTCGCAGCTGGGCGCCTCTCCCGAGTTTCAAAACACCGACGTCATCCTCTCCAATCCCCCGTTCGGGCCGTCGGGCGGCGCGTCGTCTCGCGAAGATCTCTCGATCACCGCGAAATCCGCAAGCTTCCAGCTGCCGTTCGTCGAGCATTGTATGTGGGCGCTCGCTCCAGGCGGGCGAGCGGCGGTCATTGTTCCCGACAACGTCCTCTTCGAGGGGGGCAAGGGCAAGGCACTGCGTCAGGCCCTGATGCAGGATTTCAATCTGCACACGATCCTGCGCCTGCCCACCGGGATCTTCTACGCCCAGGGGGTCAGAACCAATGTGCTCTTCTTCAGCCGGCCGGCTGCCCCACCGGACGAAAGCGCGACAGAGACGATCTGGATCTACGATCTTCGAGCCGCGGAGGCCGGGAATGGCGGCAGTGGAAGTGATTTCGCCTCTGGTCTACACGCGTTTGGCCTGGCATTCGGCGACGACCCCCTCGGTCGGTCACCGCGCGAACAGGATGGGCCAAACGGCCGATTCCGCCGGTTCAGCCGCCAGGCGATCGCGGAAAGAGGCGACGACCTCTACATCGTCTGGCTGAATGAGGAGGAGAGCGAGGACGAGGCGCTCGAATCAGCCTCTCCGGATGCAGTCGCCGCCGTCGTCGAACGCCATCTGGTCTCCGCTTTGGGCGAGATCCGATCCCTCATCGACGAACTGGGCGATGATAACGCGGCTTGGGATGACCGGGAATGACGCTTCCGGCCGACTGGGTGACGTGCACTCTTGAGGACCTCCTCCATCCGGCGCCCGGCGCGATCGTCGACGGCCCGTTCGGAAGCGCGCTGAAGTCTAGCGACTACACCTCTCAAGGCTGCCGGGTGATCCGGCTCAACAACATCAACGTCGCTACGTTTAACGACACGGACAAAGCCTATGTGGATGCGCGCCGATTTCCCGAACTGCGTCGGCACGAAGCCCAAGCTGGGGACATACTGACGGCCGCCTTGGGCGACCCACTCGGTCGGTCCTGCCTCGTGCCTGAGGATCTCGGCTCCGCGATCGTGAAGGCCGATTGTTTCCGCTCAAGGCTTCACCCCCGCGTCGACGCCGGCCTCATCATGTTCTGGCTCAACAGCCCGCCGCTCGCGCGATATTTCTCGGAGCACGGCAAGGGCGTGGGGCGGATCCGGATCAACCTCGCTGTCCTGCGCACCGCGCCCCTACCCCTCCCGCCCGAAGATATGCAGGCGGCGCTGGTTGAAAGAATCCGGACGGTCATGGCCCGGTCAGAGAAAGCCAAGTCGGAGGCGCAACTCGCGCTCAGGGCGGCGGGCGCGCTCAAGGTGAGCGGCTTGAAGGCCGGCGTGACCGGTCAGCTGACGGCGCGATGGCGAGAGACAGCCACCGACGTCGAGAGCGTCAACGCCCTTCTGGAGCGGATCCCAGCGCCGACCCAAGCACCGGGTGGGCGCAAGCCGACGGATACGCGGATGGCAGGTCAGGCGGCGATCGCAGTCAACGATCCAGGAACGCCTCTACCGCCACGTTGGCGGTGGACGCCGCTCCTGCGATTGGCACGCCAGGAAACCGGGCACACGCCAAGCCGGCGACATCCGGAATACTGGGATGGGGACGTCCCTTGGCTCGGCATTCGCGACGCCCGCAAACATCACGGTGCGGTCATCGACAGAACCGCCCAGACCATTACCGCCGCCGGTCTGGAGGGCTCATCCGCACGCATACTTCCGGCCCGGACGGTTTGTTTGTCGCGCACAGCGTCCGTCGGCTACGTCACCTTGCTCGGCCGCCCCATGGCGACCAGCCAGGACTTCGTGACCTGGACCTGCTCCCCGGCGCTGATGCCGGAGTATCTGCTGTATGCGCTGATGGCCGAAGGAAAGGGCATCCGCCGCTTCGGCAGAGGTTCGACCCATACAACGATTTATTTCCCCGAGCTGCGCGCCCTTCATATCGCCTTACCGCCGCTCGAGGAGCAGCAGGCCATTACAGGCCGCATCAAGCGGTTGCTCTATCGCGCCGACATGCTGGCGTCCGAGGCCTCGCGCGCCATGGGCGTGGCGGACGACCTCGTCGTGCGTACGATCACTCAAGCCATGTCGGGTGCCCTCGGCGCCGCGAGTTCAGTTTCAGGCGCCTCCGCCCGGTCGCTTCTCGACGACATCGCCGTAGAACGACGCACGCTCGAAGTGGAGCGCAAGCGCCGTAAACCCAACAGGTCGCCGAAGTCGGCCTCTCCTACAACCCCGCCAAACCCGGATCGTTTCATGACACCAGATCAGATCACCGCGGCGGTGCGCGAGGCCGGCGGCTCGATGCGCGCCGACACTCTATGGAAGTTGAGCGGTCTTCCCATCGACATCTTTTACCGGCGCATCCGGGACGAACTGGCGGCGGGCCGCCTGACCGAGTCGAGTGACAAGGAGAGCCTGCTTGCGCATTGACCATCTGGCAGTTCGAAACTTCAAGAACCTTCGCGACGTCCATCTTGACTTCGACGCGTCCCGTCTGGAAACCGTCATTATCGGGCAGAACGGAACCGGCAAGTCTAACGTGCTGGAAGCCTTAGCGACGATCTTCCGGGATCTCGACGATCCGCGCCGGGAAACGGATTTCGCATACGACATTACGTACCAATGCAAGGGCCGCAAGGTCCGGATCGACCATCGGCATTCAGATGCGGCGACGACTACCGCGACGATCGATGGCAAGGCGACACCCATGGGCGTGATCCGCGCACGAGACAGCGATTTCCTGCCGAACCACGTTTTTGGCTATTACTCAGGCGAGTCAGACCGGATGCGCGCCATCTTCGACCCGCCGCAGCGCCGGTTCTACGACGCGGCCATCGAAGTCGGTGCCGATGAGAAGCTGGACCCGAGAACGTCTTCGCTGCGGCGGCTCTTTTACGTCCGGGAACGCTATGGCGCCTTGGCCCTCCTGACTTATTTCGCCTTCGCTGACAACGAGGCGCAGGCGTTCCTCAAGCGACATTTGGGCGTCGGTCGGTTCGATTCCGCTCTGCTCACGCTCCGCCGGACCGAGTGGGGCAAGCGCAAGCCGGTCGGCGAGGCGCTGGCCAAGTCGGACAGCCGGTTCTGGTACGCTCGCGGCATTGTTCGCAAGCTGCTGGATGGTCTCTGGACCCATTCGCTCACGCCCATCCGGCACAAGGAAAGCGTCTCGGAGGACTATCGCCGAACAGGCGCGTCCGAGGAGCAGATCTACATCTATCTCAGGGACGAGCAGGCGCTCAGGTCACTCGCCGCGCCGTTTCGCGACGAACAGACCTTCTTCGCCTATCTGGAAACCCTCGACCTGTCAGACCTCGTGCGAACGATCCGGATCTGGGTCACGCGGGAAGGCGCTTCGGAGGCCATCCCGTTTCACGAGATCAGCGACGGCGAGAAGCAGTTGCTCAGTGTCTTGGGGATGATGCGTTTCGCTGCCCATGACGAGTCGCTGTTCCTGCTCGACGAGCCGGACACCCATCTGAACCCGGCGTGGAAGTGGAACTATCTGAGTTTCATCAAGGAAGTCGCGGGCCGCAACGAGAACTGCCACGTCATAATGACTAGCCACGACCCTCTGACGATCGCCGGCCTAGAGAAGTCCCAGGTGCAGGTGCTCTTTAGGGGCCGGGACACCGAGGTGAAGGCGGCGCAGCCCGCTGTCGATCCGAAAGGGCTCGGTGTATCCGGCGTGCTCCGCCAGATCTTCGGCATGGCGACGACGCTGGATGCTGAAACGCAAAAGCTGGTCGACGACCGCAATGCACTGCTTGTCCTGCCGACACGCACGGAGCTCGAAGACGCCGACCTGTTCGCGCTGAACAACAAGCTGGACTCCCTCGGACTGGCCTACCAGAGCAGCAACCCCGCTTTCGAAGACTTCCTGCGCTCCTTGCATCGGGCTGACCAAGAAGAGCGCGGTCCTTACACGCCTGAAGAGGTCGAAGCGCAGAACCGCTTCATGCAGGAGATCGTTGAGGGTCTTCGGTGAAATACATCAACTATCCAGTGGGCGCGATCGAGGCCGTCTGGCGGGCCAGGGCCGAGACCGCCGCCAGCATCGCGGCTCAGATGTCCGTGGAAGCGGCCAAAGTCTACGTCGCCAGCCGAAGCGAGATCTGGAGCGACCTGAAGCCCGCCCTGGAAGCCCTGTCTTCGGGAAAATGCTGGTACTCGGAAGCCAAGGACCGGGTGTCCTTCTGGCACGTTGACCATTACCGTCCCAAGAGCCTCTATCCTTGGCTCGCCTTCGACTGGAGAAACATGCGCTTGTGCGGCGGCATGCCCAATATCGCCAAGTCCAACGATTTTCCGCTAAACGATGATACCAACCGAGCCACCGGCGCCAGCCCCTCGACAGCTCTGGAGGTTCCCCTACTGCTGGATCCCACGCAGTGGGGCGATCCGGACCTCATGACCTTCAACGGGGCTGGCGAGCCGACTTGCGCCGATCCCCGAGACCAGGTGGCGGCGCTGAGAGTCAAGCTGTCGGTCAAACTCCTCAATCTTGATACGGAGAAACTCTGCGAAGGCCGCCGCGACACATGGCGCAGTTGCGAACGCCGGTTGAAGGATCTGCGCGGCATCGTCGAAGCCCAGCGTCATCAGAACAACACCGACGCGGGCGACCGGCTGAAGGACCTCTGCAGAGATCTGGACGACCTCTACGATGAGGAGTCCGAGTTCACGGCTACGGCCTGGGCCTGCGCTAAGGAACTCAATGCGGAAATGATCGTGCGTCTTGCGAAGGAAGTAGCGCGGTCCTTGGAGTGACGGTTTGTGGCGACTCGCGCTGCAGCTATCACCGAAACCGAACAATCTCTCGGCGATACATCCTCGCCGCTTCGACGCCGTCCAGCGCCGTCGCGCGCACCTTGCCTTTGAAAAATCTTAACGACGCCACTCGCTTTAAGACCGTGCGGACAAGGGTCCGGGCGAGATCAATTGTTCAAGCGAATGTCTGCTGTTGGGCTCCTCGCTGCCAGCTGCGAACGTCTGGAACTGCTGAAGGGTTTCGGGTGCCGTCAGGCGTACGAAAGTCTCTGATGCAGGAACCCGCGGGCCGCAGGCGATTGCCTATGGGGATTTGTGCCTCGGGGTGCGCCAGCGGCTGTCGCGAACTTCTGCATAAGATGCGCCGGGCATGTCGTGGAAGCGGCTTCCGGGCCAGGTCGCAGAGGCTGTTGCGTTGATTCCGACGGGATTGGTGTGCGTGACGACCAGCGCCACGGCAACGTGCACATAAGATCCTGTTGACCGGCGCCGGCGTGGCGCGGTCGTACGAGCAACTTGGTCATGCCGGGTCATGGGGCGTTCTCCCGGTTCGGCGCTCTTGAGGCAGGCGGTGCACGAGGCTGGCCCCACCGTTCGAACCTCTCGATGACGACCATGCGTCCGCCGCAGCAAGGGCAAGGCCGGCGGACGTCAGCCGGTTCTTCCGAAGTGTCGTCTTGGGGCGGCAGATCGACGTTCAGCAGTTCGCGCGCGAGTGCGAGGCTGGCCTTGCGGGCGGAGCTGGCGAGCAGCCCATAGTGACGGATGCGGTGGAACCCACGCGGCAGGACATGGAGCAGGAAGCGGCGGATGAACTCGTCGGCGGCAAGCGTCATGGCGCGCTGGCGCTCGACACCATCGCGGCGATAGTCCTTGTAGCGGAAGGTGACTCCAGCCTCGTCGAAGGCGATCAGGCGGCGGTTCGAGATCGCGACCCGGTGCGTGTAGCGCGACAGGTAGGCGAGCACCGCTTCCGGCCCGGCGAAGGGCGCCTTGGCGTAGACCACCCAGCGCTTGTTCCGGACCGGCGACAGGTGCCGCAGGAAGGCCTGCCGCTCGACGAGACGAGCAAGGGTGCCGAAGAAGGCGAGCCGATCGGCGTCGTGCAGCGCGATCAGCCGGGTGAGGAACAGGCGGCGGAACAACTTGCCCAGTACTCTGACCGGGAGCAGGAAGGCCGGGCGCGACGATATCCAGCGGCTCCCGTCCGGCGCGATGCCGCCGCCCGGCACGATCATGTGGACATGCGGATGGTGGGTCATCGCCGATCCCCATGTGTGGAGCACGGCGGTGATGCCGATGCGCGCGCCGAGATGCCTGGGATCGGCCGCGATCGTCAGCATGGTCTCCGATGCCGCCTTGAACAGCAGGTCATAGACCAGCGCCTTGTTGTGGAACGCGATCTCGGCGACCTCGGCCGGCAGCGTGAACACGACGTGGAAGTATCCGACTGGCAGCAGGTCGGCTTCGCGCTCGGCGAGCCATGTACGCGCGGCCGCGCCCTGGCACCTGGGACAGTGCCGGTTGCGGCAGCTGTTATAGGCGATCCGCCATTGGCCGCAGTCCGCACAGGCTTCGACATGACCACCCAATGCAGCGGTGCGACACTGTTCGATCGCCGACATGACCTTGAGCTGCTGCAGGCTCAGATGCCCGGCGTGGGAGACCCGGTATCCGGGGCCGGCAGCACGGAAGATATCGGCGACCTCCAGGTCGGCGCGCACCAGTTCAGCCGGACGGCGTCTTGCCTTCCATCAGCGCCATCAGCCGGTCCAGCGGCCCTGCGACCGCGTGGATCGTGCGGGTCGAGACCTTGGTGTAGAGCGCGGTGGTATCGAGCTTGCTGTGCCCGAGCAGCACCTGGATGACGCGGATGTCGACATCCTGCTCAAGCAGGTGGGTGGCGAAGCTGTGACGCAGCGTGTGCGGGCTGACGCGCTTGCGGATGCCGGCGACTTCGGCTGCTTCCTGGACCGCGCGATGCAGTTGCCGCGATGAGATCGGCGCGATGCAACTGCGCCCCGGGAACAGCCAGCCATGCGGGAGCATCACCCCGCGCCGCTTGCCTTCGCGCCACCACAGTCGCAGCAGTTCCAGCAGTTGCGGCGAGAGCATGGCGTTGCGGTCCCTGCGTCCCTTGCCCTGTTCGACGCGGATCAGCATGCGTGTCGAGTCGATGTCGTCGACCTTGAGATGCGCGACCTCGGACACGCGCAGACCGGCGCCATAGGCGACACCGAGCGCGGCCTTGTACTTGATGCCTGGCGCCGCTTCGAGCAGCCGCGCCGCTTCCTCGACGCTCAGCACCTCGGGCAGCTTGCGCGGATACCGGGTGACCACCAGCGCGCGCGCCAAATCGCGCCGCTTCAGCGTCACGGTGAACAGGAACCGCAGCGCCGAGACCGCGCCGTTAATCGTCGCAGGACCGACGCCGTTCTCATGCTGATACAGCTGGAAGCGCCGGATGTCCTCGGGCGCTGCGGTGTCGGGCGCGCGGCCAAGGAACGCGGCGAAGCGCCGGACATGAAGAACGTAATCCTGCTGCGTATGCGGTCCCAGGCCCCGCATCAGCATGTCTTGCTGCATGCGCTGGCGAAGTGGCGTGATCGGAGCGTCGGTCGACAAGGTAGCCATGGCAAGTTCCTTTCGTTGAAGGGAACTCCATGGTCGGATCGCAGGCTTTACCTGCTCAAGGCCTATGAATACGCGTCATCTCAGAACCAGGCGACCCTCCCGCGAAGCGGGTTCGTGCATCAGGCGCTAAGCGGTCGCGGCACGAGGAACGAGGAACGAGGGTCGTAAACGGTGGCTGGATAGCGACGAAGGTCCTCTTTGAGAGGAAAATCGGCGCCGGAAAGGCGGCATCGGGTCACGACTTTCCCTTGGCCTCTCTTCAGGGATGGTCTGCAAGGGGTCGGATCTTGCCGGTCATCGCGGGTACCAAGCATCATGTGTGGATGCCCCGTAATGCAAGGGGGTTTTCGAACATCGAGGGCATGTGATCGGTGCGGTCATGTGTCGGGCCTCGCTGTTGCGGCGTATTCGGCGCAACTCTTCGCAAAAATCCGATATCGCGAAATGCTTGCAGAGAGGCTTGTCGACTACGAGCTTTTAGAGGTGCAGACTGGCGAGGCCGGCGACAAGTTAGTTCATGAGGTCCTTTTCCACGGCTCGCTCGGTAGCAATTAGTCCCGATTCAATATTCGGTTCGGCTGAGGATGGCGCGGAAGGCGGCCGCGGAGAGATGGCGGCATAGTCGCTTAACTCGGGAGGTCGCCAGCCAGCTTTTTCTTATTATTTGGTTGCGAAGAGTCAAACGATCTGTGTCGTTGTCCAACCTTCTGTGTCGTCCGACAAGATTTCTCGATCAAGTGCCGATTGCGATCGCAGTGTCGGACTTGCGAAGCGACGAGCGTGTCGTCTATGCTAATCCCGAGTTCGAGAAGCTGTCTGGAGTAACGGCGGCAAAGCTTACTCGGGAGAATTGGGCGGTCCTTTCCGGCGGCGCTATCAGTCAGCCGGCCGACAAGGCGCTGGTCCAGGCCCTCGTGGAGCAGACGGATTTCGTCGGCACGTTCCGCTTGGATCGCGGCGAAGACAAGCCGGCTATTGTCGACGTCTATTCAAATCTCATCCAGGAGGACAACGGTAAGGTCTGCTTTCGCTTGGTTGCGCTGGTCGACGTTTCGGCCCACGGCGAGACTGACAGCCGCAAGATCGAGGAGCGCATCCGCGAAAAAGACGTTCAGTTGCGCGAACTCCAGCACCGGGTCAAGAACAATTTGCAGATGATCACCGCCCTGATCCGAATCGAAACTCGCAATGCGGTAGAGCCGGACCAAAAGCGTTTCGAGCGCCTAGCAGGACGTGTCGATGCCTTGGCGATGCTCTACCAAGAACTTTCCGGTGACGAACCAAAGGACGAGGTTGATCTCGGCGTCTATCTCAGTCAAATCGCATCGGGAGTCATGACCGCGCATGCTACAGAGGGCATCCGGCTTGACATGAGCGTGGACACCTACCCAGTTTCGATCAATGTCGCCATGCCCGCCGGACTGGTAGTGAACGAACTGCTGACCAATGCACTAAAGCATACTTTTCAAGGACGCGAGGGAGGCACGATCACCCTGCACAGCATCGTTGAGGGTGAAGGCTGCCGTGTGGTCGTCGCTGATGACGGTATCGGCCTGCCAGAAGGCGAGACATGGCCCAAGCACGGTAAGCTCGGCGCGTTGATTGCGCGCTCGCTGATCGAAAACGCCAACGCGCAATTCGACGTGAACTCCAGCCCGAATGAGGGCACGAGAGTAACTATCCTGTTCAGGCGGGCCACAGCAGCCGCCGCCTGTTAGCTGCGTGCTTATGGAGGCGGGACGTTATTTTTCGCTCAGTAGGTTGCCAGGAGCTTGCCCCAGGTCTCCCGAGTGAGCTCTTGCCATGGAGGGGAGTCCGTTCGCTGCCTGAAAGGGATCGGCTTCGGTCGGCGGATATCTGGGGCAATGGCAGCCGTTAGTTCCGGCCGATTGAACTGGATGTACGGCTGCTAAGGGGATGATGCCGACCTGGCCGCCTTTTCGAGAACCGGGGAATTCAAGCCCGTGTTGCAGTGACTTTGGGGCGGCTGGACGCCAAAAAAAGAAAGCCAGCTCAGAAGCTCGGCCAAGTTGTGAAGGTCAAAATCGCCATCAGGCATTGAAAAAGGCACCCTCTCATTATATATCTCCGATGCGTCGGAAGATTTATTTAGGAGCGACCATGGCAGCTGTAGCCGAAATGCTGAAGGCAACCGAGGCCGCCGTGGTCTCGCGTGTAAGCCTGCGAGATGTCAATCGCGCAATCGATGAACGCATCCTGCCCGATGCCTTCGTATCGGTTGACAACGGCCGGCACGTCCTGGCTGGAGCCTGCTCCTTCATCAGCTTCTACTTCGAGACCGCAAAGCGTCTAACCTCGGAAGAACGACTGTTTGCGATCAGGACGGTTGAGCCCAAGCTAACACGCTCGCGCTCGCTCGCTTGGGCGGCACTGCTGCGCGAGGACTGGACCGTGCGAGACGACTTTCTAACCATCGATCTGATGCCGTTCCTGAAGAGCACGAGTGAACGTCTGTCCGATCTCGAGGCGGCTCGCGAGATGGTCACGTCGTCGGATGACGTGCTCAGCGGCACGCCCGTTATCCGTAACACTCGCGTCCCCGTGTATGATGTCGCGGCATCCGTCACTGTCGGTCATTCGGTTGAGCGCATTCTTGGGGCCTACCCGAGCCTTGACACGGAGAAGGTACGGCTCGCGGCGATTTATGCAGAGGCGAACCCCCTGCGAGGGCGTCCTCGTACTGGAGACCTTCCAAAAGGCTCCGTCATCACTTCCGATCGCCGTGTTCCGCGTCTTAGGAAGGCGGGATGAAGTTCCTGATCGATGAATGTCTCACCCCCGAGCTTGCAAAAATTGCGCATGGGAAGGGGCATTGCGAGACCAGCCACGTTGTCTGGCTGGGGCTCGCCGGGCTCAAGGACTGGGAGCTCAAGCCGATCATTCTTGAAGGCGACTGGACCTTCGTAACCAAGAACTCGGTGGATTTTAGGGGGCCAAAGGATAATCCGGGCACCAAGGGACAGTATGCAGATGTTGCCATCCACGCAGGGCTTGTTTGCCTAAACGGCCCGCCAGGCATGGATCTCGACATGCAGATCGAACTTTTCGAAATGGCGCTGATCGAGCTGGACGACGATGATCTTGTGAACCAGGTTCTTGAAGTGATCCTCGAAGACGAGGAAACGTTGCGCGTTGTCCGTTATGCGCTACCGAAGGAATGATCGAAGCCAACGAGGCAGCAAGCCCGGGGCGCAGGACCGATTTCATCAATGATCCTGCCGTCGTCGCGAAGCGCGAACAGGCACCTGGCGAGACTGGCCGCGGCAGAGTGAGACTGTCGCGAACAGACGATAAAACAAACATCACTTGGGCACGCCGCAGAAAGGTGGCAAGCAGCCCTCTGGTCGCAACAAATGGAAGGCACGACTGGACGACATCGTCGCTATGCCAAAGGTCTTCGCATCTGGTCCGATCAGAAATCCTATCTCGACGCGACGGTCGCCTATGAAGAGACAAAAATGTAGCGCAATCGGTTCACGATCGATTGAAACCATGACCGTTCCTGTGCGGTGCTCAGACTGCCGCTGAGTGCCTGGCCTTTGCACTTTCAAAATATTTATCGAACTTCACCGCAATGCTCCTCACGAAGGGGCGATTTGCCGCCGGTACGACGAAACTGTCGCCTTGCAGTTCAAGCAGTTGAGCAGGATCCTTAAGGGCGATGGAGCTTGCCTGAAGCAGGAGCCTTTGGCCGGCTTGCCCGAAGCTCTCCACCAGATCGACAGCCGAGAAGGCGAAATCGCACATCAGCCGTTCAATGATCCATCCCCGGACGCGATCGTCGTCGGAGAGCACGATCCCGCGCACAGCCGCCAACCTGCCGTCTGCAACCACGCGGCCGTATTCGCCGGTCGAAGGCATGTTCTGCACGTAGCCCTGGCGAAAACGGCTGATCGACGAAGGGCCAAGTCCGATCAATGTCTCGCAGCGATCGTCCGTGTAGCCCTGAAAATTGCGGTGCAAAGCGCCCGCGCGGGCCGCTACCGCCAACGCGTCGCCCGGCTTTGCGAAATGGTCGAGCCCGATTGATTCATAGCCCTCGTCCACAATCGCTCGCGCGGCAAGTCGCGATTGAGCGAACCGCTCCGTGGGACCGGGGAGCCATGCCTCGTCGATCATCGTCTGATGTTTCTTGAACCAGGGCACGTGAGCGTAGCCGAACAGCGCCATCCTGTCCGGTTCCAGGGTGAGCGCCTGCGCCACGGTGGAACACAGAGTCTCCCTGGTTTGATGCGGCAGGCCGTAGAGCAGATCAAGGTTCACGGAATCCACTCCGCGGGAACGAACTTGGTCGACGACTGCCTTGGTCTGCAAAAAGCTTTGCTCGCGGTTGATCGCCTTTTGCACTTTCGGATCGAAATCCTGCACCCCGAGGCTCGCCCGCGTCATGCCGATTTCGGCAAGCGCATCAAGGCGGGCTTCGTCCGTATTGTTCGGATCGATCTCGACGCTGACCTTCGCATCGCCGAGAAAAACGAAGCTGTCCCGCAGCACCGTGCCCAGTGTCAGCATGTCCTCGGGCCTCAGCATCGTCGGCGAACCGCCCCCGAAATGAACTGCGCGAACTCGGCCCTTGCCGCTGACAAGGCCGCCAACCGTCGCGATCTCCGCATACAGCGAGCGCAGATAAGCGGCTACCGGCTCATAGTGGCGCGTCTGTCTGGTATGGCACGCGCAGAACCAGCAGAGCCTGTCGCAATAGGGAATATGCAGGTAAAGCGATATCTCGTCACCGCCTTCGAGCGCCTCCAACCAGCCTCGGTAGACGACAGCATCGACCCCCGTATGGAAATGCGTGGCGGTCGGATAACTGGTATAGCGCGGGACGTTCTCGCCAAGTCTGGCAGTTAGCTCCGGTCGCATGTCGTGGTCCACCGTCTTTGCGTCGCCGGAACTCTGGACGCCTTGATGAGGCAAAGCCCTGATTTCGGTCAACCTTCAGCACGGACAAACTGCCGCAAGGATTTTTCTACCGTAGATTGCTATCCTGCCGGCACTGGGGACCGGTAGAGCGATCGAATGACATTACGGCAGGACATTCACACTTCCGGCATTCCCGTTCTTTGCCTGTCTTGCGAGGCACGGCACCGCGGCGTCTGCGGTGCGCTCGAACCAGACCGTTTGGCTCGGCTCGCCAAGACGTCGTCGCGGCACAAAATCGAGCCGGGGGTCGAACTGATCGGCGACGCCGAGGCGGTCGACAGCTATTCAAATGTGCTTTCAGGCGTGGTGAAGCTGACGAAGAGCCTTTCGGACGGCCGCCAGCAGATCGTCGGCCTCCAGTTCGCGCCGGATTTTCTGGGACGGCCCTTCAAGATGAAAAGCGCGATCAATGCGGAAGCGGCAACAGCTGTCTCGCTATGCTCGTTTCCGAGAGCGGCCATCGAACGGATGATGAAGGAATCACCGGAATTTATGCATCGCCTGCTCAAGCAGGCGCTGAACGAACTCGACGAGGCACGCGAATGGATGGTGACTCTGGGGCGCAAGACCGCACCGGAGAAGGTGGCGAGCTTTCTCCTCATGATCGCCCGGAACATCGGTTCCAGTGTTGACCCGGCGGCTAGGTCGGCGTGCTTCGAGCTGCCGATGACGCGTGCCGACATCTCTGATTTCCTTGGAATTACAAACGAGACCGTGAGCCGTCAGCTGACCAGCCTGAGAATGGACGGCGTGATTCGGATCGAGAACAACCGCCGTGTCACCGTGGACAGCATGAGCCGGCTGGAACGGCGCTGCGGCGGCCGAGGCGCAACCGCCCTTTGAATGACACCGAAGCTGCATGGCCTACGTCACTTACTTCGTTCGGGGCAGGGCATGCTCGCGTTGGGCTTAGAAGAAGTCGCATAGCGATAGCCCGCTCTCCATCCGATCGCATGAGCCAGGTGCGTTTCGGCCAACTCGTCGGCGAAGCATCCATCTCGAGGTGCTCGACGTGCAACCGGCTGTTCCAGGCAGGATCGCACTCGGCCGAAGTCAATACGCCTCATACGCAGGGGAAAATCGCCGTCTCCCCGAACCATGAATGTCACGAAGGCAGCGCAACGCTGGCGCTGGCTGTCCCAAGGCATTGAAACGATCGACGTTCAAGGCGTCGGCCTACTTTCCAGCGTCACAGAAGGCGCGCTTCCCCACACGCCCCCGATCGCCTCCATACCCGACCCGACCGGGGACGCCGGGCCTGTCCATAAGCGTGGCGGCCGACGCTGCGCGTCCACATTCGATCGCCGCAGTCTGATCGCACCGAACTCGATGCTGCTCGAAGCAAAATCGTGCGGCTCTGACATGGATCAGGGCGAGCAGGCCACGGCTGCGCAATAAGGCACTGCGGTTTGGCGCCCGCCGGAATTGGAAATCGGGGCTTGCGATGAAATTCGGCACAGAGATCGTCCTTCTAAGCCTGTTTGCGTTTGCGGCCCTGCTGGCTGCCGGCTTCGGCGTAGATGAACCTTTTCGGCGGCATATGTGGGTTTTGTTCTTCGCCGTGGCTGGCTTCACTGCGATTCTATTGCGCAACACGGAGTTCAAGCCGGCAGTTCCGATCGACCCCGCCGCTTACATGGATGGGCCGATCCGCTACGGCGCCATCGCCACCGTATTCTGGGGCGTCGTCGGCATGCTGGTCGGCGTGGTCATCGCCCTGCAGCTCGCCTACCCGGATCTCAACATCCAGCCCTGGTTCAATTTCGGCCGACTGCGGCCGCTGCACACATCCGGTGTTGTGTTTGCTTTCGGCGGCAACGCGCTGATCTGCACGTCTCTCTATGTGGTGCAGCGCACCTGCCGCGCGCGTCTGTTCGGCGGCGATCTCGCCTGGTTCGTGTTCTGGGGCTATCAGTTGTTCATCGTCATGGCGGCAACCGGCTACCTGCTCGGTATCACCGAGAGCCGCGAATACGCCGAGCCCGAATGGTATGTGGACCTGTGGCTGACCATTGTCTGGGTCGCCTATCTCATCCTGTTCCTCGGCACGATTCTAAAGCGCAAGGAACCGCACATCTATGTCGCCAACTGGTTCTACCTTGCCTTCATCGTGACCATTGCGATGCTGCATGTGATCAACAACCTGTCGATGCCGGTCTCCTTCCTGGGCTCCAAGAGCTATTCAGCCTTCTCCGGCGTACAGGACGCCCTGACGCAATGGTGGTACGGCCACAATGCCGTCGGCTTCTTCCTCACCGCCGGCTTCCTCGGGATGATGTATTATTTCGTGCCCAAGCAGGCCAACCGACCGGTCTATTCCTACCGGCTGTCGATCATCCACTTCTGGGCTTTGATCTTTCTCTACATCTGGGCCGGTCCGCACCACCTCCACTACACCGCCCTGCCGGACTGGGCCCAGACGCTCGGCATGGTGTTCTCGATCATGCTGTGGATGCCGTCATGGGGCGGCATGATAAACGGCGTGATGACGCTCTCGGGCGCCTGGGACAAGCTGCGCACCGACCCGATCATCCGTATGATGGTCATGGCCATCGCCTTCTACGGAATGTCGACTTTCGAAGGCCCGATGATGTCAATCAAGGCCGTCAACTCGCTCTCGCACTACACCGACTGGACCATCGGTCACGTCCATTCGGGCGCGCTCGGATGGGTTGGCATGATCTCGTTCGGCGCGATTTATTTCATGGTCCCGACGTTATGGAACCGCGACCGGCTTTATTCGCTGCGGCTCGTCAACTGGCACTTCTGGCTGGCGACGCTTGGGATCGTCGTTTACGCCGCGGTGATGTGGGTCTCCGGCGTCATGCAGGGCCTGATGTGGCGCGAATACAACGAGCAGGGCTTCCTGGTCTACTCCTTCGCCGAAACCGTCGCCGCCATGCATCCCTACTACATCATGCGTGCCATCGGCGGCGCGATGTATCTGTCGGGCGCCCTCATCATGGCCTGGAACATCGCCATGACCATCCTCGGCTACCAGCGCGAGGAGGATCCGATGCCGCGCTCCATCCCCGCCCTCCAGCCTGTGCGATCAGGAGCCAGAAAATGGGCCTGATGGACAGACACGCGGTCATCGAGAAGAACGCCACACTTCTTCTCCTCGGGTCCCTGCTGGTCGTAACAATCGGCGGCATCGTCGAGATCGCACCGCTCTTCTATCTCGACAACACGATCGAGAAGGTTGAAGGCATGCGCCCTTACTCGCCACTCGAACTGGTGGGGCGCAACATCTATGTGCGCGAGGGCTGCTACCTCTGCCATAGCCAGATGATCCGGCCGTTCCGTGACGAGGTCGAGCGCTATGGGCATTACAGCCTGGCGGCCGAGTCGATGTACGACCACCCGTTCCAGTGGGGCTCGAAGCGCACCGGGCCGGATCTCGCCCGGGTCGGCGACCGCTACTCGAACGGATGGCACGTCCAGCATCTCACCGAGCCGCGTTCGGTGGTGCCGGAATCGATCATGCCGAGCTACGCGTTCCTGAAGGACATGCCCATCGAGGTGAAGGATTTCTCGACGCATCTGATCGCCAACAGCCGTGTCGGTGTGCCCTATTCAGACGACATGATCGCTCATGCCAATGCCGATCTCATGGCGCAGGCCGATGCGAATGCCGACACATCGGGCCTGGAGAGACGCTATCCGAAAGTCAAGGTTGGGGACTTCGACGGCGATCCGCAGCAGGTCACCGAAATGGATGCGCTGCTCGCCTATCTCCAGATGCTCGGCACGCTGGTCGATTTCAGGACCTATGACGAAGCCGCCGGTTACCGCTGAGGAGAATGGCGATGACCTACAATTTCATGCGGGAGTTTGCCGACAGCTGGGGCCTGCTTGCCATGGCACTTTTCTTCCTCGGATGCGTTGCCTTTGCATTTCGTCCCGGCAGCCGCAGGCAAGCCGAGAGAGCCGCTCACATTCCTCTCAAGGACGACTGATCATGGGCAGCGAGCATATCGACGAGGTTTCGGGCATCTCGACGACCGGCCATGAGTGGGACGGCATCAAGGAACTCAACAACCCGCTTCCGCGCTGGTGGGTCATCACCTTCTACATCACCATTGCCTGGGCGATCGGCTACACCGTCGTCTATCCGGCATGGCCGATGCTGACTTCCGCGACCAGGGGTGTGCTGGGGTATTCGAGCCGCAAAGACGTCAAGAATGAACTGGCGGCGGCCGAAGTGGCCAAGGGCAAATATGTCGCTGCCATTCAGGCGAAGACCGTCTCCGAGATTACTGCCGACGAGACACTACGCGAATTCGCGGTCGCCGCAGGTGGCGCCGCGTTCAAGGTCAATTGCGTGCAGTGCCATGGCTCGGGCGCTCAAGGGTCCAAGGGTTTTCCCAACCTAAACGACGACGATTGGCTGTGGGGTGGCAACGCCGAACAGATCCAGCAGACGATTGCGGACGGCATCCGCTTCGCATCAGACCCGGATACGCGCCTGTCGGAAATGCCTGCTTTTGGCGACATCATCACGACGGATCAGATCAAGCAGGTCGGCGCCTATGTCGCAAGCCTCTCCGATCCTGTTCAGGACACAAGCCTGATCGAACTCGGCGCCAATGTTTTCGCCGAGAATTGTGCGGCCTGTCATGGTGAGAATGCAAAGGGCAACAGGGAGCTCGGCGCACCCGACCTGACCGACGCGATCTGGCTTTACGGGTCTGGCGAAACAGCCATCGCCGCGCAGGTCCGCGCCCCGAGGCATGGCGTCATGCCGGCCTGGATCGGGCGTCTCGGCGAGATCAAGGTCAAGGAACTCGCGGTCTATGTCCATTCGCTTGGCGGCGGAGAATAGGAACGCAAGCCTATTCTCGTCCTCCCCCCAACCGCCAAGCGACGAGGCCCGGCGCGAGCCGGGCCTCGGCATCATCCAGAAACCGATGGGTCGGGCTTCCGGCGAAATCGTCGCTGGTGACTGGAGCTTCTCGTGCTCGATAACACGCAAATAGAACGGCTCGAAGCCGATGCGGTCAACTCCGCCAAGACCCGTCAGCCGCTCTATGCCGCACGCAAGAAGATCTTCCCGAACCGGGCCTCCGGCAGTTTCCGCCGCTTAAAGTGGTCGGTGATGGCAATCACGCTGGGGATCTACTACCTGACGCCCTGGCTGCGGTGGGATCGCGGGCCATTTGCCCCTGACCAGGCCGTGCTGGTCGATCTTGCCAACCGCCGCTTCTATTTCTTCTTCATCGAGATATGGCCGCAGGAATTCTACTACGTCGCCGGCCTGCTGGTCATGGCCGGTATCGGCCTTTTCCTGATCACATCCACCGTCGGTCGGGCCTGGTGCGGCTATACGTGCCCCCAGACCGTGTGGGTCGATCTGTTTCTGGTCGTCGAGCGAGCCATCGAGGGCGACCGCAACGCGCGCATCAAGCTCGACGCCGGTCCCTGGACTGCGCGCAAACTCGTGCTGCGAACATCGAAACACGCCATTTGGCTGGTCATAGGGGTGCTGACCGGCGGCGCCTGGATCTTCTATTTCGCCGATGCGCCGACGCTGCTTTGGGAACTCTTCACCGGCACCGCCGCCCCCGTCGCCTACATCACCGTGCCCGTGCTGACGGCGACGACCTATACGTTCGGCGGGCTGATGCGCGAGCAGGTCTGCACCTACATGTGCCCATGGCCGCGCATCCAGGCGGTCATGCTCGACGAGAATTCCCTCACCGTCACCTATAATGACTGGCGCGGCGAACCGCGCTCGCGTCACGCCAAGAGGGTCCTTGCCGCCGGGCAGCCCGTCGGCGACTGCGTCGACTGCAATGCCTGTGTCGCGGTGTGCCCGATGGGGATAGACATTCGTGATGGCCAGCAGCTTGAATGCATCACCTGCGCGCTCTGCATCGATACCTGTGACGGTATCATGGACAAGCTCGGCAGGGAGCGCGGACTGATTTCCTATGCGACGCTGGCCGACTACAACGCCAACATGATGCTGGCGACCCCGGGCGGCTCCGGTTCAGTCAACCCGTCACTGGTCAGGAGCGCTGACGGCCTGTTCTCCGACAAGGTGGCCCGTTTCCATATCCGCAAGATCTTTCGCCCGCGCACCTTCATCTACATGGGCGCCTGGTCGGCAGTCGGTCTCGCGCTGTTCTATTCGCTGCTGACCCGCGAACGGCTCGAATTGAATGTCCTGCACGATCGCAACCCGCAGTTCGTGACGCTGTCCGACGGTTCGATCCGCAACGGCTACACCGTCAAGCTGCTCAACATGATCCCCGAACCAAGAACGATCATTGTCACGATGCAGGGCCTGCATGGAGCCGAAATGAGCGTTGTCGGCATCGACCTGCCGGCGGATCGCTCCTTCGCCATCCCGGTCGAACCCGACCGGCTGAAGATGCTCAAGGTTTTCGTGCGTCAGCCGGCAGATCAGGTTCGGGGTGCAGCGCAAAGCTTCAAGTTCCGGGTCGAAAACAAGGCAACGTTCGAGTCGGACGAATACACGGCCACTTTCAACGCACCGGAGAGCGCCAGATGAGCGACACCTCGCGACAATCCTGCGAATTCACCGGCAGGCATATGCTGTTCACCATCCTTGGCTTCTTCGGCGTGGTCATAGCGGTCAATTTGACGATGGCGACGCTCGCCAACACGAGCTGGACCGGCCTTGTCGTCGAAAACACCTATGTGGCGAGCCAGCAATTCAACAAAAAGGCCGAGCAAGGGCGAGCTCAGGCAGCCCTCGGCTGGACTGGCAAACTGACCATCGCAGGCGGTGAGGTCCGCTACAGCCTCACCGATGCTGGCGGCAAGCCGGTTGCCGTGCATGGCGTCAAGGTGCTGTTTCGTCATCCCGCCTACGAGGCAGAGGACAAATCCGTCACTCTTGCCGCTGCCTCCGGTCAGATATTCGCCGCGCACCACATGCCCAAGGACGGCGTCTGGATCTTCGAAATCGACGCCGATGCGAGCCTTGCGGAACCCTATCGCGACGTTCGCCGGATCGTGATTTCCCGCGGGGCGCTGCAATGAGCTGCTGCGCGCCAGGCGCCGAAATGGCATTGGACCTGGAAAAGGTCACACTGGTCCTGCCTTCTGGCCAGGAAATCAGCCTGGCGAGCCGCTCGATTGGCGAAAATCTTCGCCAGACCGACCTCTCGGTGCCGGCTGTGCATTGTGCCGCCTGCATCCAGACGATCGAGACGGCGATCGGCAAGCTGGATCGCGTCGAAGGCGCTCGTGTCAATCTTTCGACGAAACGTGTTTCGGTCCGGTGGAGCGGCGAGGAGGTTCCGCCATTCGTCGCCACACTTGGACGGCTGGGCTATGGCGCGCACCTGTTCGATCCCGAGGCTGACGGGAAGGACAAGACGCTCTCGGAACTGATCCGCGCCGTCGCGGTCGCCGGCTTTGCGGCGGGCAACATCATGCTGCTATCAGTCTCCGTCTGGTCCGGCGCGCAAGGCGCGATCCGCGACCTGTTCCATTGGGTCTCGGCCTTGATTGCCATTCCTGTGCTCGCTTTCGCCGGCGGCATCTATTTTCGCTCGGCCTGGAATGCGCTGCGCCACAGCCGCATGAACATGGATGTGCCGATCGCGGTCGGGGTATCGCTCGCTTACGCCATGAGCCTCTACGAAACGATCAACCATGCCGACCATGCTTATTTCGACGCGTCGGTGTCGCTGCTGTTCTTTCTGCTGATCGGCCGCACGCTGGATCACGTGATGCGGGAACGGGCTCGGACGGCCGTAAACGGACTGGCTCGGCTGGCGGCGCGCGGCGCCATGGTGCTGCGCGAGGATGGTTCGCGCGACTACTTGCCGGTTGGCGAGATCGAACCAGGAATGGAGCTCTTGATCGCGGCCGGCGAGAGGATGCCCATCGACGGCAGGATCATTGGCGGGGCGTCGGATCTCGACTGTTCCCTGGTTTCCGGCGAAAGCACGCCCAGAACGGTGGGCCCGGGGGCGCAGGTCCAGGCCGGTACACTCAATCTCACCGGTCCACTGACCATCGAGGCGACGGCCGCCGCGAAGGATTCCTTCCTGGCCGAAATGGTTCGGCTGATGGAAGCGGCAGAGGGCGGCCGCGCCCGCCATCGCAGGATCGCCGATCGCGTTTCCGCGCTCTACGCCCCCGTGGTCCACCTCACCGCCTTTGTGACGTTCCTCGGCTGGATGGCGGCGACCGGCGACTGGCACCGGGCAATAATAATCGCGATCGCCGTTTTGATCATTACATGCCCGTGTGCGCTCGGTCTCGCCGTGCCGATCGTGCAGGTGGTCGCTGCGCGGCGGCTGTTTGAAAGCGGCGTCATGGTCAGGGACGGCTCCGCCATGGAGCGCCTGGCCGGGATCGACACGGCATTGTTCGACAAAACCGGCACGCTTACGCTGGGACTGCCCAGGCTGATCAATGCGCCGTCCATCGATCCGACGATGCTCGCCATGGCGGCCGAGATGGCAGCGCATTCCCGCCATCCCTTTTCGAAGGCAATCGCTTGCAATGCAGCCTTTGCCGGCCAGCCGAAACTCGCGTCCGTCAGCGAGCATCCGGGCTTCGGCATCGAAGCCATCGCCGAGGGCAGTACCTGGCGGCTGGGTCGCCGCGGATGGGGTGAGTTGAAAGGCCGGACCGGCGGCGAAGGCAAACAAGGCTATGGCGGAACCGTTCTGACGAAGGACGGGGTCATTGTCGCGACTTTCGATTTCGAAGATGAGCTGCGTGCCGATGCCAAGGCGGCCATCGAGCAACTGAACGGCGCCGGCGTGTCGGTGGAGATGCTGTCGGGCGACACAGAAGCTGCCTGCGGCGAGGTGGCGGAAGCACTGGGCGTCGAGCGCTTCGTTCCCGCGTTGCTTCCCTCCGGGAAGGTCGAACAGATCGAAGCATTGACCCGAACTGGCCACAAGGTGCTGATGGTCGGCGATGGGCTCAACGACACGCCTGCATTGGGCGCCGCACACGTTTCGATCGCTCCGGCCACGGCGGCGGATATCGGGCGCAACGCCGCGGATTTCGTGTTCCTGCGTAAAAGTCTTCTGGCGGTCCCACTTGCTTTAGACATTTCGCGGAAGGCCGGACGGCTGATCCGGCAGAACATCGCCATCGCGATCGTTTACAATGGGATCGCCGTGCCGGTCGCCATTCTGGGGCACGTTACGCCACTGATCGCGGCGGTCGCGATGTCCGCCTCGTCCCTCCTGGTCATCGGCAATGCGCTACGCCTGCAAGGTTTCGTGTCAAATGCATCGGTGCAAGATGCCCGACATGACAGGCGCTCCGACATTGGCGCACTGGCACAATCCTCATGACGACGCTCGCCTACCTCATACCTGTGGCCCTGTTCCTCGGAGCGCTTGGGCTGGCGGGGTTCCTGTGGGCCTTGAGGAGCGGCCAATATGAAGATCTCGATGGCGCCGCCGAGCGGATCCTGATCGACCGCGACGAGCCACGCAGTTGACCCAGCCTGCCATGCGAGGACTCGCTCGAATATTTTCCGCGGTTGCTTCGCGTCATGCCGATTTTCGGCGCGCGACGGGTGCGAACGGATCAGCCAGAATACGTTGCCGAACTTTCGGCCAGGAAAGGGCCGCACCGAACGGGAAGCCGGCCATTCGATGATGACCTGACCAGACCATGGCGTGGCGATCGACCAGTCGACCGTGAACCCGCCGTTGCCGCGTTTATCGAGCCTGGTTGATCCACATCAGGGTTATCTCTTCATAGGCATGGTTTATTGAGCATTTTTGAACGGAGAACGGATGTCTAACGGACGGTTAGGTCGCGTGGAGACGCTTGGGGAGATGAGCCGCAAACCGTGGATCGATTGCGATGCGTTCCAGTGCCCTTCGTCGCAGATAGCCGACGCAATGGCCGCACGCTGATGGCCGGCTCTGTCGATAGATTCGACGTTATTGTCGTCGGAGCCGGGCCGGTCGGACTTTCCTTCGCCGCATCGCTTGCCCAGAGCCGACTCAAGGTGGCAGTGGTTGAACGGCAGTCGCTCGAAAGCCTGGCGAATCCGGCTTTCGACGGTCGCGAGATCGCGCTGACCCACGCATCGGTTGGAATCCTTCGCGAGCTCGGCGCCTGGGATGCCATCCCCGCTTCGGACAAATCACCGCTACAAGGCGCGCGCGTGCTCAACGGATCGAGCCCTTTCGCCCTGAGCTTCGATTCTCCCAGCGGATCTGGGGAACCACTCGGAATTCTGGTCCCAAATTGTCGGATCCGCGACGCCCTGTTCAAGATTGTCCGCTTCCAGGATCATGCCCGGCTGCTGTGCGGCCACTCGGTCGTCAATGCAACAACCAGCCACAAAGAAGCAGTCATAACGCTCTGTGATGGCAGGCAGTTGGCCGCTCGGCTGCTCGTTGCAGCGGATTCGCGTTTGTCCGCGACGCGCGACCTGCTCGGCATTGGCGCCGACATCAATCGGCTTGGCAACTCCATGCTGATTTGCCGGGTGAGGCACGAGCGCGCCCATCACCAGATCGCGGTCGAATGGTTCGATCACCATCAGACGATAGCGATGTTGCCGCTCATGGAAGGCGTGTCGTCGCTGCTTCTCACTTTGCGCTCAAGCGAGGCCGACAGACTGCTTGCTCTCGACGACGATTTGTTCCTCATGGAATCGACGAGCCGGTGTCGAGGACGCCTCGGAGAGATGACCTTGGCAAGCACCCGCCATGCCTATCCGCTGGTCACGACCTGGGCGCACAAGTTCTGGGCTCCGAGTGCGGCACTGATCGGCGATGCTGCCCTCGGCATGCACCCGGTGACCGCGCATGGCTTCAACATCGGCCTCAGTGGCCAGAAGCAACTCGCCGATAGAATCCTGGCGGCATGTCGCGAGCGCCGCGACATTGCTGATCCCGACATACTCGGCAGATACGAAAGCCGGCTGCGTCTGTCGGCGGCACCGCTCTATCATGCTACGAATGCACTTGTCGCTCTCTACTCAGGCGAGCACCCGGCGGCACGGCTTGCAAGACATGCAGGGCTTCGCTTTGCCCAATATCTTCCCTTTATCCGCCATGGCATTTCGGCCATGCTCAGGCGGTGAATCGCAGGCAGCGCTGCCGCTCTGGAACGCTATCTCGGCCCGGCTTTCTTTTGTCTCGCCGGGCGCGTTGATGCCGTTGGTAGGGCTGCTTCCATGGTGACGTTGCCGATCCTGGGATGATTCGGATCAAGGCACGCGTGCGGGCAAGAGCTCGATGGTCAGACGGCAAGGCCAAGAGCAGACGTGCGCCCCGAAGACATGGTGAGCGCACTGGTTACCCCCGCTGGATAGTTAACCCGTCCTTCAGTGGGCCTGCGTAAGCTTGTCCTCGCGAACAACGATGGGAGCAAGCTGGTCCGTCCATGGCCCCGAAGAAAGTAGACACGCTGGAGGCCAAAATCCGTCAGGATCAGCTTGCTGACCTGAGGACCGGCCTCTTCGTGTCGATGCCGATAAGCGGTATCCTGTCAGGCCTGATTTGGGCGGTGCACGCCCTTTCTGGCAGCGGCTTTGCCGCTGCAATCTGGTTCCTGGTCGTCAATGCGATAAATGCCGCCCGCCTTGCACTCGCGCGTTATCAGCTAAAGGAAACGGGGCGCCATGACGGTTTAGTGGGGGTTTTGCCGCGGCTTCGCTGGTTTGGCATCCTTGCTCTTCTGGCAGGGTTTGCCTGGTCCTTCCTGGCCGTCCTGACTGTTGGGTACACGACACCTCAAGCACCGCTGCATCTGGTCATTCTGGCGGGCATTTCCGCTGGTGCGGTTACATACGGCAGTTCGTATGCCGCGGCGGCGACCAACTTCATCACACCTCCGCTCCTCATCACGGTGGGTTGCCTTTTGGCGAAAGGCAATTTTGAAGACTACATTCTGGCTTTTACCGTTCTGCTCTTCATGGGCGGCTTGGTTCGAGCTTCGTTTGTTGGGCAAGCACGGTTCCGCGAAGCGAGCCGCCTGAGGCATGAGGCCGAGCGGCTTGCGGCGGAGATGAAGGCCAGTTCCAGGCAGGACCACCTGACGGCCCTTCTCAACAGGCGTGGCCTCGAACACGCTATCGGACGGTTCGAGACCGCGGATAGCCCCTTCGTGGCAATGCTGATTGATCTGGACGGGTTCAAATCCGTCAACGATACCTACGGTCACAGGACCGGTGATGAACTGCTTGTCAGGATCGCCCGCCGCATAGAGGAGGAAGCACCGGAAGGCTCAACGCTCGCTCGTATCGGCGGCGATGAATTCGTGCTGTTTTTTCCCTCAACGAGGGTTTCGCTTTCTGCCAGTGATCTCGCCTCCAATATCATAGCCAAAATTGCCCGCCCCTATATCGAGGTCGCGTCCGTCCGGGTCGGGGCATCAATAGGAATATATCTGGCGGAAAGCCCGGGCCTGACCGAAATGTTGTTGCGGGCGGATATCGCCCTTTATACGGCCAAGCGTCGTGGCAGGAACGAATTTTGCCTGTTCGATGCCGAACTCGACAGGGAACTGCAACGCCGCCAGTCCGTCGAACGGGACCTTCATTCGGCGATAAAGACGAGAAGCTTGCAACCTTGGTTCCAGCCGATCGTGAAACTCGACACCGAGGCCGTGGTCGGTTTTGAAGCCTTGCTGAGGTGGTCCCATCCGACTCATGGTGCCATCTCTCCACCCGAAATCATCACAGCTGCACGCGAAACCGGTATGCTTCAGCTGCTGACGCAAACCGTATTCGCCGACTGTTGTGCTTTTATCGACGGCTTGGTGAAAGCTGACTGTCGTGATCTCCGTGTGGCGATGAATGTTTCACCGCGCGAACTGGAAGCCGGCGATATCGACGACATGGTTCTGGATGGTCTGGCGGCAAGAGCTCTGCCTGCAACAATGTTCGAGATCGAGATTACCGAAGAATCCCCGGTGGACCCGGACAGAGTGGATGAAAAGCTCGGACGGCTTTCACATGCCGGCATTTCCATCGCGCTCGATGACTTCGGCACCGGCTTTTCCACGTTGGCATCGCTCAAGGACAGTCGGATACGCAAGGTGAAAATAGACCAGGGCTTCATTCGCGGCTTGGCCAAATCCCGAGAGGACCGACTGCTTGTCAAATCGGTCATCGATCTCGGTAACATGCTCGGGATCGAGGTCATGGCCGAGGGCGTCGAAACACAGGCGGATCGGCAAACCCTGCACAAGCTTGGCTGCAGGACCGCTCAGGGCTTCCTGTTCTCGAAGGCGGTGCCTCTGAGCCAAGCACTAGAAATGGCAGTCAAACAGCACGCGAACCAGTTGTGACCGCTCCAGCCGCGCTGTCTCTCGCGGCCGTGCGCTCATGAATGGCGGGTATCTGAACTTCCTTGTTTGAAGAGCATGACAATCCGTGCTGTGCGTCAGCCGGCGAACAGTTCCTTGTAGCCAGTCGTCACCATCCAGTTCGCCCGGTCGATATGGCTGCGAAGAGCCTTGCGGGCGCGGACCGGTTCAAGGGCCGGGTCGATGCCGAGAATGAGATCAGCCATCTCCTCTTCGCTGGCATTGTCGGCGCAGGCATCCAGGATCCTCAGGTAGATCGTGAAATGCTCCCTGTCGTAGCTCGTGAGGTTCTCCGACCAGGGGACTTCGTCGCACAGAGTTGAGTTTCGAGTCTCATCTGTTCCCATTGATCGATTCATGCCTGCGAACCTCGCCTGTTGAGCGCCCGCAGCATATCCCAAAATGGGATAATCCGAAACCGGGATTAGTCGCTGATCCGGTCTTTACCCGACCGGTTCGCCTACATGCCCAAGTCTCTTCGATCGCCCCGCCACCAGCGGTTTCTGGCCCAGCTGGTTTCCCTGCGGAAGGCCAAAGGCCTGACTCAGGCGCAGGTGGCCGAGAAGCTTGATCGTCCCCAATCCTTCGTGGCCAAGTACGAGGGTGGAGAGCGTCGTCTCGACGTCATCGAGTTTCTCGACTTAACTGCGGCGCTTGACGCTGATCCGTGCGAGATTCTGTCCAGCCTGCGATCCTAACGGGCGCCCGCGCGCCTAACGGCTCGCGCCGGTGCTGTGAACCGAGCGCGCTTTTCTTCGGCAAGCTGCCATTCCGCTGCGGGTGGGTCTTTACCAGGCCATGCCGATATAGGATGATAATCCTAGGTGGGGCGATTCCTCAACGGAGATCGCAATGGCTAGGACCAAACTTTGCAAGCAGCTTTCACAGGCTGAAATCGAGCGCTTTCTGGCGGAGGCGGAACGGCTGCGCAAGAGCATCGTCCAGCCGCTTCTATCACCTAGCAGCAACCATTACCGGGCTCTCCAACGCACCCATGAAGCGCTGTTAAAGACGGTGAAGGATATCACGGGTAAGGATGCGCCGTTCATTCAATGGTTCGGAACAGGACCGGTGAATTAGACCCGACTTGTAGACTCCAGGCCGCAAACGTCGCATTCTCTCTTCGGAGGGAAGGGCGTGGGCAATCATAGCTATCAAAGCAACTCCTGGCTGGCTTTCTTGCCTTCGAATCGACCCTGCCGTTGTCGGCTGCAACATCAAAGCCAATATAAGCCACAAACGGGCGAGCGCGTCTATCATGATCCCGGTCAGGAATATTACTGGGACACGCGCCTCAACCTGTTGAAAGGCGAGCGCTGGTTTTGTTCGGAGGAAGCCGCGCCACGGCGGCGATGTCGTCGAGTTTCTCGACGTAACTGCGGCGCTTGACGATGATCCGTGCGAAAAATCTGTCCGGCCTGCCGTCCTGGCGGGCGCCCGCGCGCCTGACGACGCGCACCAGGTGCTCGTGAACCGAGCCCGCTTTTCTTCGGCAAGCTCAGGCGGTCTCGGCCATTCGGCTTCGCCCCTTGGCGTGGGCAGCCCTTCGGGCTGTGACGGCCGCCGCCCTTGCGGGCGGCGCGGTTTGTCTGTTGGCCTTTCCCGGTGGCGCGGGGTGGGCGGCACTCCCTTCTAGGCCCGCCGCGGCAGCCCGCAACCCTTCGCGTGCCGCTCAGGGTCCTCCTCTTCGTTCCGGTCCTTCGGATGCGGTCCGCCTCCCACGGCGGGCCTTTCCGGTCGCGACTCGCCGCCCACCTCGCTTCCGGGGAAAGGCGCGGCGATTGGCGAGCGGAGGATGAGACGATGCATGCAAACAGCAAGCGTACCGCCAGCGGAGAGGCTGGCGCAGGCAAGGGCGGGCGCCCCGGCGCCAGCCTTTATCAGGAGATCACCGACCGCATCATTGCCGAGCTGGAGCGCGGCACCGTGCCATGGGTCAAGCCATGGGGCAGCGCAAAGGCAGGCCTTGGCCTGCCGAGGAATGCGTCCACGGGGCGCACCTATTCCGGCATCAATATCCTCATCCTGTGGGGCGCGGTCATCGAGCGCAGCTATCCCAGCCAGAACTGGCTCACCTTCCGGCAAGCGCTCGTCCTTGGCGGCAATGTCAGGAAGGGCGAGCGCGGCACGACCATCGTGCATGCCGACCGCTTTGTCCCCAAGGGCGAGAAGGAGCGCGCACGCCACGAGGGCGATGAACCACAGGCCGTGCCTTTTTTGAAGCGCTTCACCGTCTTCAATGTCGCGCAGTGCGATAATCTTCCGGAACACCTCTATGCCGCCGCCGAGCCGCTGCCTCAGTGCGAGATCGTGCCGCAGGCCGAGACGCTCATTCGCGCCAGCGATGCGGATTTCAGGGTCGGCGGCGATCGCGCTTTCTACATGCCGGGCAGCGACCACATTCAGGTGCCGCCGCAGCCGGCGTTCCATCAGCAGATCGACTATTACCGGACCTGCTTTCACGAGCTTGGCCACTGGACCGGCCACCCGACGCGGCTTGCTCGCGACCTCTCCGGCTCGTTCGGCTCCAAGGCCTACGCGCGTGAAGAATTGGTCGCCGAAATCACTGCCGCCTTCGCCTGCAGCAATCTCGGTATCGAGCCGACCGTGCGTCATGCCGATTACATCGGCTCATGGCTGAAGGTGCTGCGCGAGGACAACCGCGCCATCTTCCGTGCCGCCAGTCTTGCCTCCAAGGCCGCCGATTTCCTGTTTGGCCTTCAGGCCGATGCCGAAGGCGAGGCGCAGGAAGGGATTGCGGCATGACGATGCGCGATCCTCAACTGACCGCGACCGAGCCGACGCCAAGGCGAGCAGATGCTCATTCCCGGTGTCCGGCCGATCACCACGCGCGATCGGCTCACCCTCCTGATGGACGCGCCGATGTGTCCGCGCGCGGCGCAAAAGCCGCTCGATATCGGCCTTTTCGATGAAGCCAGCAGAAATCAACTCGACCTGTTCTGACAAGGAGTCTTTCCATGATCCTGATCACCGATCCACTGCGCGCACGACTGCTCGCCAATGGCGCCGCCGACGCCGACATCGACCATTTTCCCGTTGTGAAACTGTTTAATCCGACAGGTGCCGCCACGTGGCTTTTGACCGAACTCGACGCCGATGGCGACACGCTGTTCGGCCTTTGCGATCTCGGCTTCGGCTTCCCCGAACTCGGCAGCGTCAGTCTGGCCGAGCTTGCATCCCTAAAAGGTCCGCTTGGCCTCGGCATAGAGCGCGACCTGCATTTCCAGGCGCGCTTTACGCTCTCCGTCTATGCCGAAGCCGCCCGCATTTGCGGCCACATCACCGAGGCCGAGCGACTTCTGCGGCAGGCAGCAGACGCCCTTTCAAAGCCCCATTCCGAGCTTCCGCCCGACACGGCGGAATAGCAGCGCCGATAGGCGCAAAAACCGTCCCGCCGCGCCGGCCGTCGGCCTCTGCGGCGGGGACAACCTTAACCAAAGCGAAGGAGAGTAACCATGCAGCTTGCCCACATCCCCTTGGATCAGCTCAACATTTCCGCGCTCAACATGCGCCGTGGAAAACGCGCGCCCGACATATCCGACATCCTGCCATCCGTGCGTGCGCGCGGCGTGCTGGTGCCTCTCCTTCTGCGGCCCAATGGCCAGCCGGAAACCTTCGAGATCGTCGCCGGCAGGCGGCGCTATTTCGCCGCCAAATCGCTTGCGACGAGCGCGGCGAAGGCGATCCCTTGCCCTGCGCCATCATGGAGGACGGTGACGACGCCGATGCGCTGGAAGCCTCGCTGATCGAAAACCTCGCCCGCCTCGATCCTGACGAAGTATCGCAATGGGAGACGTTTTCGCGGCTCGTCAGGCAAGGCCGCACCGTTCCGGACATCGCTGCGACCTTCGGCATCACTGACCTGAAGGTCAAACGCATTCTGGCGCTTGGCTACCTCTTGCCCAAAATCCGCGAAGCCTATCGGCGCGAGGAGATCGACGCCGAGACGGTGCGCCATCTCACCATGGCGTCCAAGGCGCAGCAGAAGGACTGGCTGGCACTCTGTGCCGATCCCGATCAATACGCGCCGCGTGGCTTTCAATTGAAGCAATGGCTGTTCGGCGGCCAGTCGATTTCCACCAAGGTGGCGCTGTTTGCCATCGACGAATATCCCGGCCTGATCACCTCGGACCTGTTCGGCGAGGACAGCTATTTCGCCGATGCCGACCTGTTCTGGCAAAAGCAGAACGAAGCGATTGCCGCCAGACGCGACACCTATCTTAACGACGGCTGGAGCGAGGTGGTGCTGCTGGAGCCGGGCCAATATTTCCACGCATCGGACCACGAGAAGACCCCGAAGAAGAAGGGCGGCAAGGTCGTCATCACTGTCTCGCATCGCGGCGAGGTTGAGTGTCACGAGGGCTGGCTGTCACGCAAGGAAGCGCGCCGCGCCCGCGAGGGCGGCGAGCAAGAAGAAACAGCCGCCAAGCCGCCGCGCCCCGAACTCACCGGCCCGATGCAGAACTATGTCGATCTGCATCGCCATGCTGGCGTGCGCGCGGCCATGCTCGACCATCCCGCCGTGGCGCTGCGCCTCGTGGTGGCGCACGCCATCACCGGTTCCGGCCTGTGGCAGGTGCGCCGTGAACCGCAGCGAGGAGCCAACGAGACGGTGACTGCCAGCCTTGCCGGCTGCAAGGCTGAAGCCGCATTCGGCAAAAAGCGGCGCGAAGTGTTGGCCCTGCTCGGATCACCGGATGAGGATGGCGTGGTCGCCGGCGGCAATGGCGACGCCTTTGCTATCGCCGGCGTCTTCGCGCGCCTCTTGGCGCTGTGCGACGACGATGTCATGCGCGTTCTCACCCTTGTCATGGCCGAGAAGCTTGCAGCCGGCAGCGCCGTCATCGAGGGGCTCGGCAACCATCTGAACGTCGATATGGGCACATGGTGGCAACCGGACGATGCCTTCTTCGACCTCTTGCGCGATAAGGAAAATCGCCAATTCGATGCTGGCCGAGGTCGGCGGCAAGCTGGTCGCGGACGGCAATGTCGCCGAGAAGGTCAAGACGCAAAAGAAGATCATCCGCGACTTCCTGGCGGGCGAGAATGGCCGCCAGAAGGTCGAGACATGGCTGCCGCGCTGGATGAAATTCCCCGCCGAAAGCTACACCAGCCGCGGCGGTTTCCGCACCGCCGATCAGTGGGCACAAGTGCAGCCGCTGTTCGCGCGCGAATAGTCGATCAGGGCCCGAGCGGCGGTTCTCTCGAGTGCCGCCGCTCAGGTCGCGCGCGCCGCCCCGGGCCGCGCCGGCTGCCGATTGGTCGTCTTGTCGAGCCAGTGCCGCGCGCGAGAAATCCCGACGCCAACTCGCCCCCATTTGGGCAGCCCTGCACCGCGCCGGGTTGCTTGCCGAGGCGCCCAGGCGCATGGGGCCAATTGTCCGATCGGGTTGCCGACAGAGCCCGCGCAGCCGGCGCCCTGTTATGCCGCCTGCTCGTTGTGCCGCCGATCGCGCCACCTGTCTCCATGTGTCTCAGGGACCATTCCCCTGCGGCTGGCTTGACGACCTATGGGCGGATCCGGCCCGCCCGAAACCCTCGCCAGCAGCTTTTTTCCCCGCCGCCTGCGGCGGCTTCCTCGCGCCGCTTCGCTTCAAAAAAGCTGTCCGCTCGGGTCCTCCGCTATCGCTGCGGCCGTCCCGGTTCCGGCGGTCCGGACGCGCCCATCACGGTCCGCCATCGCAGGGGAATGGTCCCCGGCGAGCACCAAAAGGAGACTAAAAATGACCGCGATCGGATACGTCACCAAACAGGAAAACGGCGGCTACAAGGGCCAGCTCAAGACGCTCAGCGTCCGCGCCGACATCGACATCGTGCCCAATCAGGCAAAGAGCGCCGACACCCATCCCGACTTTCGGGTGCTGACGCAAGGGGTCGAAGTAGGGGCCGGCTGGATCCGCACCGGCGAGACCTCCGGCAAGGACTATGTGAGCCTGTCGATTGCCGCCCCGGAGTTCGGTCCGCGCAAGCTCTACGCCAATCTCGGCCGCGCCGCCGGCCAGGATGACGACGACACATACGCCATCATCTGGAACCCGGTCGACTGAACCGCCAGCCTCGAGCCCCGCCCCGCAACCCGCGCGGGGCTCTTTCGGGAGGGGGCGGCGAAAACTCGCCCCCCACTCTTCGCCCGTCCCCGAAACGATCTCGCTCGCCGATCCTCGCCTTCGCTTGTCCGTAACGAAACGAGGACCATCATGGACGACGAAAACGAACGCGCGGCCCGCGCGAAGAAGGGCAGTCCGTTTCTCAACACCGCGCAGGCCGCCTTCTATATCGGGCTGTCCCAGCGCACGCTGGAGAAGATGCGGCTCAAAGGCGGTGGCCCGCAATTCCGCAAGCACGGCCGCTATGTTCGGTATCACATCGACGAGCTCGACGACTGGTCGAAGGGGCGCGCGCAGGAGACCAGGCCCGAGGATGGCGGGCACGATTCCGGCTCGGCCGGTGAGGGAGGCCGCTCATGAGCCGGCGTCCCACTATCCGTTTGATCGGCAGCCATCTGCAACGCATTCGGGCGCGCAAGACGATCGCCGTGGCCAGTATAGGCCTCAGCCTGATCGGCTTCGCCGCTTTCGACAACCCATCGCCCTGGCTGGTCTGGAACGCCTCGGCCAGTGCGCCGGTCGGCCTTTATCGCGTCGCGTCCGGATCGCCGGCTCGTGGCGATCTCGTGCTCGTCCGCCCGCCAAAACCGGTCGCCGATCTCGCCGCCGAACGCTTCTATCTGCCCAGCAACGTGCCGCTGGTCAAGCGCCTTGCCGCGCTGCCTGGCGAGCATGTCTGCGCCTTCGGCGACGCCATCATCATCGGCGGCGAAATTGTCGCGCGCCGGCTGGCAACCGACACGCAGCACCGTCCGCTGCCTTGGTGGAATGCCTGCCGCAAGCTCGCCGCCGCCGAGGTTTTCCTGCTCGGCAACGATAGAAACCGCTCCTTCGACAGCCGCTATTTCGGGCCGGTGCCGGCCGAAAATATTGCCGGGAGGCTCGTGCCGCTATGGACCGAGTAACCCTCCTGATGCTGGGCATGGTCGCGATAGCGCCATGCGCATGTTCCGCCGCGACCGACGCTCAGCCGGCCGCCATCTCCCGTGGTCCGCAGCTGGCAAGATGGCAGCCCTTGGTAGCCGAAGCAAGCCGGCGTTTCAGCATTCCACAGCCCTGGATTTATGCCGTCATGGATGCCGAAAGCCGGGGGCAGACAATGCTGGACGGACGGCCGATCGCCTCACACGCCGGCGCCATTGGCCTCATGCAGGTGATGCCCGGCACCTACGAGGAGATGCGCGCAGAGCTTGGCCTGGGGGCCGATCCGCACGACCCTCGCGACAACATTCTGGCAGGCACTGCCTATCTGCGCGCCATGTATGACCGCTTCGGCTTTCCCGGCCTGTTTGCCGCCTATAACGCTGGGCCGGACCGCTACGAACAGCATTTGCAGCGTGGGCGACCGCTGCCCAGCGAGACGGTTTCGTATCTGGAAGAGCTCAAGGCTGCGGGGATTTCGGCCGCCGACATGGACGCGTTCACCGGCAAATCCCGTTCCGGAAAAGCGCCGGAAATCCCGTCCGGGCAGTCGCTGTTTTTCCTGCGAAACGGTGTTTCCGCGACCGATCCGAATGGCCAAATTGTGGTGCCGCTCGGATCGGAGCGAGCAAGGTCAGGCCGGCCGGATCGCAGGTGAGGGCAGGGGTACCGTGGGTCGGGCGGGGCAGGGATGCAGGTCCGCGGAAGGCAAGATAAAGGCATCGCCTCCTGGAGGCGGCGAAGTCTTTGTCTGCACATCGTTTTTCACGGAGGCTGCCTTCAGCGTCAGGAGAGCTGCTGCCGACAAACCTCTGATTTTGCTTAAGATTACTAGGAGGCTCAATGCAGGATGAAGAGTTCAAGCCGAGCCTGGGCAAAATCGCATCGCGCGGCTCGAAGGCAGGCAAGCGTTTCGCCGGCCAGATCCGCGCCGCGATCAACCGAGCCGGCGGCGGCAGCGGTCGCCGTGGCCGCTTCATCGGAAGCCGGGCGGGGCGCGGCGGGGCTGCTGCCGCCGTTCTCAGAGCGCGCGACCGCCACGCGGCGTTTCGGCAGCGGCGCGCCGTCGTCAAGGCGCGTATCGTCAAGCTGGCCGGCAAGGGTGTTGACGGGGCACGTGCACACCTTCGCTACCTCCAGCGCGACGGCGTCACCCGGGAAGGGGAGCATGGCGAGCTCTATAGCGCCGACAGCGACCGCGTCGATGGCAAGGCCTTTATCGATCGTGCCGATGGCGACCGGCATCAGTTCCGCTTCATCGTCGCCCCTGAAGACGGCATCGAGTATGATGACCTGAAGCCGCTCACGCGGCGTCTCATGGCGCAGATGGAAGAAGACCTCGGCACCAGGCTCGACTGGGTGGCCGTCGATCATTTCAACACTGGTCATCCGCATACCCATATTATCGTCCGCGGCAGGGACGACCGCGGCGAAAACCTCGTCATCGCGCGGGACTACATCTCGTCTGGAATCCGTGAACGGGCGGCCGAGCTGGTCAGCCTCGACCTTGGCCCGAGAACGGACCGCGAGATCGAGCAACGCCTGCGCCAGGAAATGGAGCGGGAACGCTTCACCAGCATCGATCGGCAGCTGCTCCGCATGCGCGACCATGAGGGGCATGTCTCATCGGCCAGCCGAGACACGTTTCGCCAGACGCTGCACCAGGGCCGCCTGCGCAAGCTCGAGCGGATGGGTCTGGCTGAGGAAGTCGGCTCGGGCCGCTGGCGCCTTGATGGCGAGCTTGAAGCGACGCTGCGCCGCATCGGCGAGCGGGGCGACATCATCAAGACCATGCACCGCGAACTGACCGGCAAGGGGCTCGCCCGCAGTGCCGCCGACTATGTTGTCCATGATCGATCTGCAGAGCAGATGCAGCCTGTCGTCGGCCGCATCGTTGCGCGCGGCCTGGCCGACGAAATCAATGACCGCCATTACCTCGTCGTCGACGGCGTGGACGGCAAAAGCCACTATGTCGATATCGGCAAAGGCGAGGCCACCCAACCGGCGCCAGAGGGCTGCATAGTGCGGGTCACGCCGAGGGACGCCGGGCCAAGGCAAGTCGACCGCACAATTGCCGAGATCGCCACGGCCCATGACGGGCGCTACAGCATCGATATCCATCTCAAGCATGACCCGTCGGCCACCGAACGCTTTGCCGAAACGCACGTGCGGCGACTGGAGGCGATCCGCCGGGCGACCGGTGGTGTCGAGCGCGAGCCGGACGGTACATGGACTATCGCGCCGGACCATCTCGACCGCGTCGCGGGCTACGAGCGTCAGCGAGCGAGGGCCGAGCCGGTTGTCGTCGACAAGCTCTCATCAATGCTGCTGGAGAGCCAAGTCAGCTTCGACGGCGCCACCTGGCTCGATCGAGAGCTGGTTTCCGACACACCGGAGGCCTTGCACAGCTCTGGTTTCGGCCGCGATGTCCGAGAGGCGCAAGGCCGCCGACGGCAGTGGCTGATTGCGCAAGGTCTTGCTCGGGAAGAGCAGGATCGGGTCATCTATCGCGCGAACATGCTTTCGATGCTGCGCCAACGCGAGTTGAACCGCGTGGCCGGCCAGTTGTCGAACGAACTCGGTCTGCCCTATTCTGAAGCCCAGAGTGGAGATCGAATAGAAGGCACGCTCCGCCGCTCCGTCGAGCTCGCCGGCGGAAAATACGCTGTCATCGAGAAATCGCGCGAGTTCACGCTGGTGCCATGGCGGCCGGTGCTTGAGCATCATATCGGCAAGGAGGTTTCCGGCGTCGTGCGTGCAGAGGGGATTTCATGGACGATCGGACGGGAAAGGAGCGGGCCTGGCGTTTCGTGAAGGCCGCAGCGGCACCAAATACGCTGGTCAAACATAACTAAGGCGACCGCCCGCAGACGCACGATCGCCCATCGCGTGTGATACGATCGCGGTCCCTTGTTGAACTCGAGAGGGCCGGGCGCAAGGAAGCCTCGCAGGCGTGCGAATGCCGGACCGGATTTGAATGCCGTGGCAGCATCATTCTCAACGAAATGAGGGTGAAAAAATGTGGCGCTGTTCCTACATAGCAGGTGTCAATGCGGGGTGCTCGTCGGCGGTGGGGGATCTTGATTCCGCCTTCTGCGATCACTCCTTTCACGATAAAAGCGAGGCAGCGGCTCTGATTCTCTTTGAATGCCGAGGCTGCTCTTTCGGGTTCATTTTGCAGAGGGAACAATGGCCAAAGAAGATCATCCGAAATTTTCCATCAATATTGATGGGGTCCATATCGAAGCGACAAGCGAAAGCATGACCGGTGCGGAGCTGAAGCAGCTCGCCGCCAAGGACCAGCAATATCAGTTGTTCCTCGAGGGGCACGGCCATGATGCCGATCGGCAGATTGGGGACAATGAGGCTGTTACGCTCAAGAACGGAATGCACTTCTACACTGTTCCTCCGGCGACGTTTGGCTAATGTCGATCCTCGAACGTCACTTCCAGGATATCAGCAAAAAGCACCCTAACGCGACCCTTGAGCTCCAGTCCGGAGGTACGGCAGTGGTCAGCATGCCGGCTGTGCAACTTCCAAAGGGCTGGAACCGCGCCGAGGTTGGCATAAAGTTCGTGGTGCCTGCGGGCTATCCGCAGGCTGCGCCCGATTGCTTCTGGGCCGAGCCGGCGCTCGCCCTCGAACACGGTGGAACCCCACAAAACACAGGGCAACAGGCCACCCCGGGAGTTCCCTCGGAGTGGCTGTGGTTTTCCTGGCATCCGTCTACCTGGAAGCCCAACAGCGACAATCTGCTTACCTATTTGAATGTGATCCGGCGGCGGCTGGGCGAGGCGCGATGAACCGTCTGATGTTCCGGGGTGGAGAATGGACGGCTCTTCGAGATGACCTTATCGCGCCTGCCCCCCTTGAATCTGCTGCTGCGTTGATCGTTGGCGGTGGTCGTTTCGAAGGCGGGATGAGGTTGATCGTTAGAGAGATCATTCGCCCGGCTCCGGACGACTATATCGCCCGCAGCCCGATAGAAGTCTCATTGACTCCCATGTTCCTGTCGCGCGTGCTCAAACGCGCGCGTCTGGAGCGAGCGGGCGTAATTCTTGCGCATTCGCATCCTGTGCAACGCAGACTGGCGTTCTCATCGGTCGACGACGCAGCGCAGCAACTCTTGGCTCCGGTGCTGCATTTTCGGTGCCCGCAAGGGCCGCATGGATTCCTGATCGCCGGGCCGACGGGATTTCGTGGCCGCCTCTTCGATATCAAAGGCGAGACCACATTCACCATCGATCGGATTCAGGAAATCGGGCGCAGTGTTCGATCTTACCCAACTGAGACTGACGCGGAAGATCCGGCCCCATTGCCGGAAGTGTTCGACCGCAATGTGCGAGCATTCGGCGCCGCAGGGCAGCGAATCCTCAACGATCTCACCGTGGCGGTCGTCGGCGTAGGCGGCACCGGTTCAGTGGTCGTCGAGGAACTCGCCCGGCTGGGCGTTGGTCGGCTGCACTTGATTGATCCTGAACAGGTCGAGCGAACCAACCTCAACCGATTGATGGGGGCCGAGCAGAAGGACGTTGACCGACCAAAGGTCGCAGTGGCCTCCGAAGCGTCGCAACGCGCGAAACGCGACATTGAGGTTATGACCTTACCGGAATCCGTTATTGACGAGCCCGTGGCCAGGACGTTGCTCGACGGCGATTTTGTCATGTGTTGCACGGATTCGCACGGCAGCCGCGCCGTCCTCAATCAGATCGCCTATCAGTATCGTTTGCCAATGATCGACGTTGGAGTGCGCATCGACGCCCGGGAGGGTGTCGTCGCCGCGATGTCGACTAGGGTCCAAATGCTTGCCGAGTCGCTGGCCTGCCTTAACTGCCATTCCCTTCTCGATCCCGCCGCAGTGAGACGCGATCTTCTCGCCGATTCACGCTCCGATCCGTATTTCGTCGGCCATTTCGAGCCGCAGCCGGCCGTGATCTCCCTTAACGCAGCAACCTCTTCCATGGCCGTCTCGATGTTCCTTTCGGCAGTGACCGGGTTCCCTGGGGAGGCGCGGCATCTTATTGGGCGGCCCATTGAAGGATCGGTGCGGCCTGTCAGTTCAAGGTCAGATCCGACCTGCGTTGTATGTGCTCAGGACAATGCCCTGGCCAAAGGAGACAGTTGGCCCATGATTTGGCGCCAACATGAAAGCTGAAGAGCGCACGACCGTTTTGGTTGACGGAGGTACCGTGAACCCGACGCCTTTCTCCGCCCGCCAACTTGCCGTGAAGCCGCTCGTGTCGCTTTCTGATCTTGATGACGGAGGCGCCCGGGCGTTGATCGTGCTGGCCGGTGCCCTTCCGTCGGACGAGGGCCGATTGGATTTGGTCAAGCGTCTTCGACGCCTCGCCGCTTCGTCCGCACAGCGCGGCATACTCGTCATTGTCGTTACGAAACGGGGCGAGGAAGCGATTGGACAGGCGGTGGCGCGTTCAGGCGCAGGCGTGTTGGCGCAGTGGCAAGAGCATACTGGTGTGGTGCTGCGGCAGCTCGCAGTGCTTCCAGACTCTGACTGGGATAACATTGCCGAGACCTGCGCACGATGCCGGTGCGGCCCTTCCCTGAACAGCAGCCTGGCGATCCGCGACAAAAATGGGAATGAGCTGCCGACGCCTCTGCTACCCGAACTGAAGCTTCTGTTCCGTCGCGCGTTTCACGACTACTCGGGCATCCTTATTTCCGAGGAGAATGGTGGCAAATCTTCTTCGTCCGTCTGGAAGGTCGAGACGGAAGGCCTGGAGCAGCACACACCTTTCATCGTCAAGTCAGGCCCCGCGGCGGTGATGGAAGAACACATTAACACGTACAGGGACGTGGTCGCTGACCGCGTGCCATATCGCGGATGCGCCCCTTTGTGCCTGGATCGTTGCGTTGTGGGATCTGAGCACCAGCTTGCGGTCTCCCGCTTCGTCGAGAATGCCGTCCGCCTGGACAAGGTTGTGATCAACCGCGATGTGAAAGAGGTCATCCAGGCGATCTATCGAACTGTGTTGGGTCGTTGGCGAAAAGACCCCGAAAGAAAGAGACTAGACCTTCTGCAGGAGTTTCTACCTGCGGCACGGCATGACGCATATCTAAAAGGCCTTGAGCGCACCTACGACAAATTGACCAAGGACAGCTACGCTGGCGCTTCGCCACGAAGCTTTTTTGTTCGTCTCGCTGGACTGCAGGCTGAGGAGCATCCGGTGTGTCGAGCTCACGACGACCTCAATTTGCGCAACGTGTTCGTCTGCGGCGGCGATGCGGAAGCGGTTCTGATCGACTTCACGCGGGCAGCTCGACGTCCTTTGTCCCACGACGTCGCCCGGTTGGAAATCGGGCTTGCGTTCGACGCGGAGTTGCAGGCTGATCAACCGCTGCCCGAACAAGTGCTCGAAGATTTTTACTCCAGAGATCTCTTCGCTATGTCGCTTAAACATCTCCTGCAAGGCAAAAAGGCCCAGTATCGGCTCAACGCGATCGTGGCGTTGCGTACGACCATCCTCGAGGAAGGTCAGTCCCATTCGTTCGATCTGAGGCGCGAGTATACAATCGCGATCTGCGTCGGGCTGCTCTATTATGCCAAAGGCAAAAGCCCGGATGCGGCCATTGCTTACAAGTGCGCGGTGGACCTTCTGGATCGCGTGACAAATCCTTCGCTTTGGTAGGTCGGGAGTTCGGTTGGGTGCTCAAGAAAACGCACGCGGTACAGTTCAAGGGCAGGGTTGAACGTCAGTCCGAAGCCATCGAGCAGGTGGATAACCCGGGAGACGTTTCACTTGTGGAGCGCGGAGCTCCGCGGTCCCTTGTCATGAGATGCCCCGATGGATGCGGAGACATACTGACGGTTAACCTCGACCGTCGTGCCGGGCCGGCCTGGCGCCTTTATCAACGCGAGGGCGGGTTGACCCTTTTCCCTTCTGTGTGGCGAGACACTGGATGCGGGGCACACTTCATCGTCTGGGACAACGTCATCCATTGGACCAACGATGCCTGGATCCTGCGGCCCAATTCATCACTCGAACGTGCTGTCGAAGGTCGACTCAGTGACGAGCTGGCGAGCTTCGTTGATATTGCGGCAGCGGTGGATGAAGTGCCTTGGTCGGTTCTCGACGCATGCCGGTCATTGGTCAAGTCGGGGATCGCTGTCGAAGGAACCGGCGCCGAGCGGTCCAGCTTCCGCCTGGCGAGTGATAGCGTCCAAACCTCACGGGCCAGGAAAAGGCATTGGTAATCAGCCGCGCGACCGGCGGCCTAGAGCGAGCATCTCAGCAGCGTGGCGAACCCTCGATCGTCAGCTTGCCAAGGCTGAACCTGTGATCGTCTGCAAGTTATCTTCAGGACCGCTGGAGGTAGATCAGCTCGCGGCGGCGCTTGATAGCCACCATGTGCAAGCAAGTCCCGGGCGTTGTGCAGTGAGAGGGTATCCACGAAATGCTTGGTCCGCTTCTCTGCCGGCCGATGGTCCATGAGGATGGTGTCCTGATCGTCGACGAGACGGGATTTGTGAAGAAGGGCGATCGTTCCGCCGGTGTCGCGCGTCAGTACTCGGGAACGGCGGGGCGGATCGAGAACAGCCAGGTCGGCGTGTTCTTGGCTTACGCGAGCCGCTACGGCCAAGCGCTGGTCGATCGTCGCCTTTATCTGCCGGAGAGCTGGACAAGGGATCGGGCGCGATGTGCCAGAGCGTCGATCCCGGAGATGGTCGAGTTTGCGACCAAGCCAAAGATGGCGCGCGCCATGGTCGAGGCGGCGCTCGATGCCGGCGTCCCGTGCGCTTACGTTCTGGGCGACGCTGTCTACGGGGCGGACAGCAGCCTTCGCCGGATGCTGGAAGCTCGCGAGCAGCCCTATGTCTTGGCGGTTCGAGGCGCTCACTTCATGCGCCGGGGAGGGGATCGTCTGTTTGAGGAAACCTCGCCCGAGGAACTGGCCAGCGAGTTCGAGCCCGACGACTGGGCCTGTCATGCGGCAGGTGAAGGCGCCAAAGGCCCTCGGCTCTACGACTGGGCACGCATCCGCCGCCCTTGGACGTCAAAAGGCGGCTTCGAGCATTGGCTTCTCGTCCGCCGCAAGCGATCGACATCCGGAGAAAAAGCCTACTACCTGGTCTTCGCCCCGCCCGGTTCCTCCTTGGCCGAATTGGCGGCAGTGGCCGGCCTGCGCTGGGCGATCGAGGAGTGCTTTGAGCGCGCCAAGGATGATCTCGGACTTGATCATTGCGAGGCTCGGTCCTGGCACGGATGGCATCGCCACATGAGCCTGTGCATGGCCGCCCTGGCATTCCTCTCGAAGCTATCGGCTGATCTTCGCCGCAGCGCATGGAGCAAACCGAACGAAACGAGTCCAAAGGAGCCAATCGCCGCCTGATCCGGATGGCTGCGCTCGTCCCGAGCGTCCCCGAGATCCGCTATCTCCTCGCCCGGATCCTCATCTTCCCACCGACACAAAAGCCCTTCATCATCGCCTGGTCGCTATGGCGACGACGACATCAGGCTGCGGCCACCATCTGTCACTACAAACGGCATCGGCATTCGCAACTGTAGTACTAAGGTCCGGACTCATAACCGTCGGTCGACTGGGGGCTCTGGTTGCCGTTAATCGCGGGGCGCTGAGCGGGGCTCGATAGAATCAACCGAACCTGCGATACTCAAGGCAATCTGTTGGAGTGATGATGCGCATCGTAACCCGTCTCACTGATCGGCTTGAACTGCAGCATCCGATCATCAGCGCGCCGATGGCATTCGCATCGGGCGGGGAACTCGCAGGTGCGGTCAGTTCAGCCGGAGGGCTTGGGCTTATCGGCGGCGGCTATGGCGACGCTGATTGGCTAACGCGAGAGTTCGAGCGATCTGGCAACCGACCTGTCGGCTGCGGCTTCATAACATGGTCACTCGCCAGGAACCCGCGCCTACTCGATAAGGCCCTGGAGCGGCGACCAAGTGCGATTTTCCTATCCTTTGGCGACCCGGCGCCTTTTTCGCCGGCGATACGGGCCGCCGGGGTCCCCTTGATCTGCCAGGTCCAGAGCCTCGACGACGCGCGCCGCGCTCTTGATGTCGGAGCCGACATCGTCGTCGCCCAAGGCGCGGAAGCCGGCGGTCACGGTGAGAAGCGAGCGACATTCACATTTGTTCCGGAGGTCGCGAACTTGGTACGGCGACGGGCGCCGGACACGCTCATCTGCGCGGCCGGTGGCATCGCCGATGGTCGTGGGCTTGCAGCGGCGCTGATGCTTGGCGCTGATGGCGTCGTGATGGGATCACGTTTCTGGGCCTCGTTGGAGGCTCTCGTTCATCCAAATCTGCACCAGGCTGCCCTTGCGGCGACCGGAGACGACACGGTTCGAACCTCGGTGATGGACCTAGCGCGCCGCCTGGATTGGCCATCGCGGTTTTCACTGCGCGTTCGGAAGAATGCTTTTACGGAAGCCTGGCACGGCAATGAGGCCCATCTCCTCGCCGACATTGACGCGCAGTCCGCTGCCTACCGCGAAGCGTGGGCAAGCGGCGATCCCACGATAGCCGCGATCATGATTGGTGAGGCCGCCGGCCTCATCCACGACATCGAGCCGGCGAGTGACATACTCCTTCGCACCGTTTCTGAAGCGATCACCCTGCTTCAGGGCGCAAGTTCGCTTCTGTTTGTCGAGGACAACTGTCACAGCCAGTAACCGACCGTAGCGGCGAGGCAGACGGCAGCGAGGAAGTTAGTGACCGATCGATCGTATCTGGTGGCAATGCGGCGGAAATCCTTGAGCCGTCCAAACATGCGCTCATGGCGTTGCGATCACGGTAGAGGAACGGGGAGAAGCAGTTCTTCCAGCGCCGGTTGGCTTTCGACGGAATGTTCGGCATCGCCCCTTTAGCCTCGACCTTGTGGCGAATGGCATTGGTGTCATAGCCCTTGTCGGCGTGCAGGATCGGGCTCTCGGGCATCTGCTCCAGAAGCAAATCTCCGGCGCTGCAATCGGCGACCTGGCCACCGGTCAAGAGGAAAGCGATCGGGCGGCACAGGCCATCGGTCAGGGCGTGGATCTTCGTGGTTCGCCCACCGCGCGACCGGCCAATCGCCTGATTTTGCTCCCCCCTTTGCCGGCAGAAGCGCAGCGATGCGCCTTCACGGCCGAAGAGTCGATCAGGACCTCAGCCGGAGGACCGCCAGCGCTTGCCGCGCGTGTCGGTTGGCAGCAGCGCCTGCAGCCGCGAAAACTGCTCCTCGGTCAGCCAGAAATAATCGCGATTCATCGGTGGCCTCCCTTTGGAGACCGTGAATCATAAAACCACCGTCAGTGGAACCCTTTATGGGTCCGGACCCTAGCAGGTTGTGACCATTGCTGCGGCAATGCAGCAGTCCTGGATAATAAGTCCAAGATGCCCCGGGTGCGCTTCCACCGCACCACCGGGACCTTCGCTGCAGCTAAATGCAGAAAATCCACTCGCGCGCTGAAGCCCGAAAAGGCCGCGGCGCTGGCGGGTTGAAACTCCAGTCGGGCTACGCCCTCCCTGCGTTCCAACCCGCCAGCATTCTCATCTTGATTGACGCAACGCTCGCAGCTTCATTGTCGCGCCGCCGCTGGCGGATTCCTCCGTCTGCCCGCTTCGCTCCGTGCAGACCGGGGAGACCCCTCCGCCCCCCTTGCTCCCCGCTGCTCGCCGCGATGCAGGGGGACAGGCGACCTGAACCCGTGCCCAAGCCGATCTGATGGCAGAGGCGGTGGGGCTGGACATGGGCCCGTGGTGGACATACGTGCCACACAAATCCTCATGCTCGCCTAACCGGCCGCAAGGTATGGCAATCCGGGCTGACCCGACGAAAGAAGGAGTAGGTCTCGGCCATTCCCGTGTCCGAGCCCAGAAAAGTTACTGGTTTCCTTACGGGCGCGATACAAAGGGCACAGGCTGGACTTGGCTGCCGGGGGCGGGGCTTGTCGACCGCTCGATCGAAAGTGAGAGACGAGGAGGAGAATCACCGACCTGCAGAGCGGCAAGGCGCTCGCCTACCTCCCTGTCAGTCACCGTTAGCCGATGGTTTAGACGAAGATAGTCCGTCCATGTCGGCGTGCGGAATGTCTCGGTCCAAAGAGTCGAGTTCTGAAGATCGCGCTGGAGGGTCCAGTCCCGCGCACCGGCACGGCTCTGAACGCGCCGCCTTTCGCGCATGCAGCTCAGAAATTCCTCGATATTCTCCTCGGGGATCGAGTACTCCACCTTGATCACGATCGGGCCGCTCCTGGGCTTCAAATCGAGGGCCAGTTCTGGTGGCCTGAAGTCGAAGGCCCCTTGATCCGATTCCTCCCATAGCCGTATCGGCAATAGCTTTCCCACAGCTGCAACCAGCAACAGCGCCGCTGCAGCACCTTCCAAAGCCCACGTCAGGGAATAGTACTGCGCGACAGCACCCCAGATCCAGCTGCCCGCTGCCATGCCGCCGTAGGTCAGGGCGTAATAGATCGACAGGGTGCGACCAACGACCCATCTTGGGCTTGCCAACTGCACACACACGTCGGTTCCGGTCCAGGTGACAACCCAGCCTGCGCCAGCGATTGCAAGCGCGATCGCTGCTACAGCCACCGATGATGTGAGAGCCAGTAAAAGGCAACACGTTGCGCAAGCAACGGACGCGAGCGTGATCAATCGATTTTGGGACGTGATGCGTCTCAAGTAGCTATTGCCAATGCCCGCGATGAAGGCGCCTGTGCCGAAGCCGGCCAACAGGACGCCGTAAACAATTGGCCCCCCCGCCAGTTGGTCGCGAACTAGGAGGGGGAGCAGAGCAAGGATCGAGATGCTTGACAGCCCGAACAGGGTTGCACGCACGATCGCCACTCTGATCTCCGAGGAGATTGCCGTGAAGCGCATGCCATCATGAATGGCCGTCGTCATCCGCTCGCGCGGAAGAGGCGAAGAACGAACTTGCCACTTGGAGCGCAGGACAGCGCTCAATGGGACCAGGTCGGTCAGCGCAGCGAAGGCGAAAGCCGTAAGGGGGCCCAGCAAAGCCAAAATTACACCGCCCAGCGCCGGTCCTATGCTCCGAACCACGTTGTACCCCACCGACATCAGCGTCACTGCAGCGGGTATGTCGCGCTTTTCGAGGATGTCGCCGACCGAGGCGTGCCAGGCTGGATCATTCAAGGCAAAGCCGCATCCCGCCAAGAAACTCAGTCCCAAGATCAGCCATGGACTGACAAAGCCCAGTCCAACAGAGAGAGCCAGCGCCGTGGATGCCAGTGCGATCAGGCAATGTCCGGCAAGCATCACGCCGCGGCGGCTGAAGCTGTCTGCAATCGCTCCAGCAAGGATCGACAAGAAGAAGGCGGGCAGTGTCGATGCAGCCTGCACGAGCGCAACCATCAGATCGGAGGCTGAAATCGTTGCCATAAGCCAGCTTATAGCCACGCTCTGCACCAGCCAGCCAAGGCTGGATATCTGCGTGGCTGTCCAGATCGAACGAAAGACCGGATTCTGAAGAGGAATCAGTGTGTTTGCTGCAAAGGGCGGGGAATCTTGACGCCGCATGACTTCTCACCTCCACCACGTAGTTCTTTCGCTCACTCACTTGCTGACAGCGGTGCGCTTACGCACAGCTGCGTCACAACCAAGTTCCGATATCGCGCTCGCAACAAAGTAAACAAAGTAGATGTCGCATCCACGGTGCTGATGCGCGATGAGTGTGCCAGTTGGGCGTCAGCTGGTCTGGGTCGCGCAGCCCGATGGGGTGCGGTCTGCCCTGCGACTCTTGGCCTTGTACGGTGCTACCGCCCCGATGGCCGGGTTGTCAAACTGCCACGGTGCTAGCAGCGCCCATCCCATCCTGACAGGCATGAGCATACGACGCAGCGCATCGCTGGTATCGGAGGCGGGTGCAAGATCAAGGGTGGCATCGTCTTGACAAGTACGAGCTGGTGGACGCCTTTGCCCGACCTACACATCGGCGATTTATGGGGCCGCCGTTCAACTCGTTGGTCTATGCACAAAAAAACATAATACGCTTGAAAAGACGTTTCGGGCCGGTGCCGGGGCCGAGGAGGGGGCTGAAGCCTTCACCATCGTCATCCCGCCGCCGAATGTCACCGGCTCGCTGCATATGGGTCATGCGCTCAACAACACGCTTCAGGACATTCTGGTGCGCTTCGAGCGCATGCGCGGCAAGAACGTGCTGTGGCAGCCGGGCATGGACCATGCCGGCATCGCCACGCAGATGGTGGTCGAGCGCCAGCTGATGGAGAAGCAGATCCACCGCCGCGACCTGACCCGCGATGAGTTCATCGACAAGGTGTGGGAATGGAAGGCGGAGTCCGGCGGCGCCATCCTCAACCAGCTGAAGCGGCTCGGGGCCTCGGCCGACTGGAGCCGGGAGCGCTTCACCATGGACGAGGGCCTGTCCAAGGCCGTGCTCGAAGTGTTCGTGGCGCTCTACAAGGAAGGGCTAATCTACAAGGACAAGCGCCTTGTGAACTGGGACCCGAAGCTGTTGACCGCCATCTCGGATCTCGAGGTCGAGCAGCAGGAAGTCAACGGCAACCTCTGGCAATTCCGCTATCCAGTCGAAGGCGTGACCTTCGATCCGGAAAATCCGAAGACCTTCATCACCGTTGCGACGACCCGCCCGGAGACGATGCTGGGTGATACGGCTGTCGCCGTCCACCCCGACGACGAACGTTTCCGGCATCTCGTCGGCAAGAACCTCATCTTGCCGATCGTCGGCCGCAGGATCCCGGTGGTCGCGGACGAGTATTCCGATCCCGAAAAAGGCAGTGGTGCGGTCAAGATCACGCCGGCGCATGACTTCAACGACTTCGAGGTCGGCAAGCGCCACCGGCTGGCGGCGGTCAACATCCTCACTGTCAATGCGGCGGTCACCCTCACGGACAATGACGACTTTCTCGCCGGGCTGGAGGTGACGCCGGAGCGCTAGGCGGTCTGGGGCGAGCTCGACGGTCTCGACCGTTTAGTCGCGCACAAGAAGATCGCCGAGCTGATGCAGACCGGCGGTTTCCTCGAAAAGGTCGGGCCGCATCGCCAGGCCTGAAGCGGCGGTTGCGGCGATCCTGAACAAGGTGCGGTCTCTCCGCGCCAACGCATCCGACACCGAGATTTTCGATCGAAATCTAAGCATCGTCGAAGATGCTTTGCCTGATCTAGGCGCCCAACCGTAGCAGGCCGCATTGCTGCGCCAGCCGCCACGTAAAGCGCTGCCAGAGTTCTTGCACCCGCGTCATTCGGCTGCCGCTTTGAAGGTTCCGCCTAGGGCCTGCATCAGATCATCGATAATGTCCTGAGGATGCTCAAGTCCCACTGACATTCGCAGTAATCCGCCTGGCGCCTTGGACTTGGCACCCTCGACGGATGCGCGATGCTCAATCAGAGAGTGCGTCCCGCCAAGGCTTGTCGCCCTGGCAATAACCTCGAGGCGGCCGGCCACGGCCATCGCAGCATCGGCTCCGCCTTTGACGATAAAGGATAGCATCGCTCCGTAATGGCTCATTTGCCGCTTAGCGAGATCGTGTCCCGGATCAGTTTGCAGGCCAGGAAAAAGTACTTTTTCGACACGCGGATGAGACGCCAAAGCCTCAGCAACCTTCTGGGCGCCTTCGCAATGCGCGCGCATGCGTACCGACAATGTCTGCAGGCCCCGCAATGCCAGCCAACAGTCGAATGGCGCTGCGACGCTGCCCTTGTGTCTCTGGACCATCCGCAGTGGGCGACCGAGGGGTGACGAGTGCGGGACAATGACGACGCCCGCCATCAAGTCCGAGTGGCCGCCGATGTACTTTGTCGCCGAGTGCATGACCGCGTCCGCCCCAACTTCGAGGGGCCGTTGAAGCACTGGAGTTGCCCACGTGTTGTCCACTACGGCCAAGGCGCCAGCCTCGTGCGCGATTTTGCAGATGGCCGAAATGTCGACAACGCGGATCATCGGGTTTGACGGCGTCTCGACCCAGACGAGGCCAGTCCGCTTCGACGTGACCGCGGCGCGCACGGCATCCAGATCGCGCATGTCGACGGCCGCAAAGTCGAAGCGAGACCCAATGTCGGCTCTCGTCAATCAGCGAACGAATGCCGAAATACATGTGATCCGGCAGAACGATCCGACCCGTCGACGGATGGCTCTCAAAGACTGCAGCGATTGCAGCCATGCCCGACGCGAAGGCAATGCCATCTTCTCCGCCCTCGAGCGCGGCCATGGCCATTTCGAACGCGTTGCGTGTCGGATTTCCATCCCGGGTGTATTCGAATCCGGAAGGAAACGAGCCGTCGACGCTACGTTGGAACGTCGTGCTGGTGTGCAGCGGCAGGGACACCGCTCCCGTGGAAGCGTCGACAGCTCGGCCGCAATGGATCGCCTTCGTTTCAAAACGCATCGGTCATTTCCTCGCTAACGGGGCAGTTGCACAATTTCAGGCCGGTCATTATATTGACCGTAATAAGTGAGCCGAGGCACTAAGTCAATATAATGACCGATGTTACGACAGCGTTGGACCCCGAGCGGGTGCTTGGCCAAGCGATAGCGGTTCGGATCCGACAATTGAGGCGCGACCAAAACCTGACCCTGGATCGACTGGCAAAACTGAGCGGCTTATCCAAGGGAACCGTCGTCACGCTGGAGCAAGGCAAGGCGAACCCCAGCATCGGCATACTTTGCCGACTGGCGGCGGCGTTTTCGCTTTCGGTGGCCGATTTGTTGAATGACCATCCTTCCACAGTTCGCCTTCCTATTGAGCGGACAGAGACGAGGACGCTTTGGACAAGCGCTAAAGGAAGCTTTGCACAACTTCATTCATCGATCTCGGGACGAACGATGTTCGAACTGTGGAGCTGGGCCATTATGCCGGGCGACGTGTTTTCCTCAGATGCTCATAGTCCGGATACGCGCGAGCTGATCTCGGTGACTCAGGGGTCCCTAAGTGTCGTGGTGGGTACCCACGCAGTAATTTTGAGCCAAGGCGAGAGTGTGCGGCTTGTCACTGACCAACCGCACTCATACGCGGCGGCATCTGATCTGCCTGCCCACTTCTCGATGGCAGTTCTTGAGCGTGGTGGACAGCGAGATCCGGGGCCCTCTTCGCCGGCAACAAAGATGCCCGGGCCCGTTCCGCAAGACACCGCCGCTCGCTAACGACCGCCCATTCGCGACAGGAGATCCACCGTTGTACGTTCCGCCCCATTTTGCCGTCCCCGATCAGAACACCCTGTTTGACCTAATCGAGAGACATCCGCTCGGTATCCTGGTCACCCACAGCAAAGGCACACTCGACGCGAACCACATTCCCTTCGAGCTTGACCGCTCGAAGGGAGACAAAGGCCTCCTCAATTGCCATGTTGCACGCAAAAATCGAGTCTGGGAGGAAGTTGCCAATGGCGATGAAGTCCTCGTTATCTTCCGTGCGGCCGACGCTTACATCTCGCCGAACTGGTATCCAAGCAAGCATGAATTCCATAAGCAGGTGCCGACGTGGAACTATCTCGTCGTCCACGCCCACGGACGCATCACTGTCCGGGATGATGAGCGCTATGTGCGCCGTAACGTGGCGAAGCTCACTCACATGCATGAAGCCTCGCAGCCTGCCCCGTGGAAGATGGGCGACGCGCCGAAGGACTTCATTGACACGATGGTTAAGGCGATCGTCGCCCTGGAAATCGAGATCACCGGCCTGGTTGGTAAATCAAAACTCAGCCAGAACAAAGAGGTGCGCGACATTCAGAACGCTGGTGAAATGCTGAATGCCCGAGGCGTCAATGGGATGGGAGAAGCGATGCTCGCGGCTGCGGCGGCCAAATCCCAATAGCATCTATCTTGTCCCGACAAGCCGCTGGTGCTGGATTTCCAAGGGGTGACCTTGAGAGACAAATGCTTCGGCTCGCCGGAAACGCGACCAGCACCTGACCACCCGCTATGCGGCAGATGGACAAGAACTCAGGCCGCCATCGCCAGCCACATCCGCAATGCCGCCGGATCGATGGAAGCTGCTTACCCCGCCAGCCTTTCCGGTCATGTCGCCTGCGTCGTCAATACCTCGAACAGCAGCTTGGCGCTTAAACCGAGTTGCGTGTTCGGTATGGCGGCACAGCGGTTTCGAGATCGGAGCCGACTGGCAGCGAACGCCACCCCCACGGTGGCGATGCCTCGCAGCCAGGTTGAATGACCAAGCAGCCGGGATGTTCGGCAGGCTTGCACCCGCTTCAGATGCGAGACGGGTCAAGACGATCATCCTGCACAACGTCACGCGGCGGTGGGCCGGTTTCGAAAAGGGCCGGCCCCGGCCGTTCATACAAGTGGAGTTGGGGGCGGGGCCGGATCAAGCCTATCGGGTCAAACCCGCCGGGACCGCGCGTACATCATCCCAGCAAAGCCAGGCGCTCGTCCGGCGCCATGCGGGCTTCGCTTGGCCCGCCGAATGTCTGGACCGGCATCGCGGAGCATGGCGCACCAGTCTCCCACATTGTACGTAGTCGCCATGCTGCCCCTGGCCAGATCGCAAATGACGCACGGCTTGTTCGCGATTGGCGAGCTGAAGCACGTTGACGGCCGTGCCGGGCGATGCGCCGTCCCAGACTATCATCCCAAAGTCCGCGCGCCGCGCCATCTCCCGGTCTTTGGCGGCTGGATCCAGTATCCTCTAGCGCCTTTACGAGACGGGACCTGGTAGGCAGCCCAGTCGCCCAGATTATTGCTAGCTTCCTCGCTCTGACCGCCGTCTCCCTCTGGCCCTGCGTGAGGGATCGTCATCCGGCTGCAGGCCGGCGCGCCCGGACGCTGCCGCTACGGAGGCGCTACGCGCGTGGAGCTAGTGGCCTTTGTCGGCCAGCCAGAGGCCCACGTCCTGGATCGAGCGCATGAGCACCGACGGATTGTCCCGCGCGGGAATGAAGCCCCAGCTCTGCCAGTAGCGCTCGGCCTCGGCGTCGATCGCCCGCACCACCACTGCGCGGCCGCCGACGATGTCGGCGCCGGCGACGCAGCGATGCAGCGCGTCCTTGACCAGGCCGCTGCCGATGCCTTGTCCGGCATAGCGATGGTCGACGGCGAGTTGTGCAATCAACAGGCAGGGGATCGGATCGGGCGGCCGTCCGGTGCGGATGGCGCGCGGTGCGCTGTTTGGCTGGATCACGCCCGGCGCGAGGCCGTAATAGCCGACGACTGTTCCCTCATCGTGAACGACCAGGACGCGGGTAAAGCCGCGGACCTGGTTCGTTCGCGCGAAGCCGGCCAGCCAAGCATTGAGCGCCGGCTTGCCGCAATCGAAGCTGTCGAGGCGGTGCGCGTCGTCGAGGAGTTCGATGCCTGAAAGCGCCACCTAACGGTCCCAGGGCGGGGACCGACGCAGCCGCTCGGCCGCCTTCGGCGGGGGCGCAGCGGCGGGGGCTGAGATCGCCTGCATGAAGGCGTCATAAGCTTCCGGGGACACGCGGATGACGGTTTCGTTGAGGATGGCCGCCTGCGCCTCGTGCAGCGCGGCGCGCCGCATGAACTCCGTGCGCGACAGGCCGAGCAGCTCCGCGCCGCGGTCGATGATGGTGAGATCATCGTCGCGAAACCGCATCGAGACGGGTGTTTCCTTCCTGGTGGCTGTGGTGGCCATGGCGCGCTCCTGTGCTGCGGACGTATATACGGTAGTGTAACGCGGAACGCAATACTTCAGGACGCGCATGTGTTCTTATCGGCCGGATGAGCGGCTCCAGAAGCCAAGTCGCTGCCACGACTGTCGCCGGACGAGCCCCGGCTATGCCGAACCCTGATGAACATCTGACGCGATGGCGACTTTCGGGCCGTCACGCCACAAAGGAGGAACGGCTATGAAGGCTGGGCGGCCGGCACTTTCATTCTCAGGCGCCGCTCTATGCCACCTGCCGGCCAAGCGCAGTTGGCACAAATCTTGAACCTCTCTTTGCGCGGCGGCAGGAGCTGCAATCGCACGTTCGGCCTCACGCAATGAAAGACCGGTCACGACCGCGGCACGTGCAGCCTCAGAAACCAGTCTGCATTTTATTCAATGGCTTAGCTGCGAGTGCGGCGGCGCGCGGCCGAACATCACCGTGTCGCGGATGCGACAAACCCGACAACAGCGGTTTCAACGCAAGCGGCGACGAGTAGATGGTGCAAATCCCGCGATTCCCAGTCTGCTGTAGCCGCGCAGGCCAAGCGCGATCTGCTCGGCCGTCCTGACAAGCTGCGCGTGGCCTCTGGGCGAGGTCGGTCGAGGCCCGCCGAAATCCCGTCGGCACCCGTCGCCAGGCCTCTTCGCTCGTCTCGCCGCATCGCGGAAACTTTGTTCGAAATCTGCCAGCCCGGTTTCCACTCCTTTGCCGGCGACCGGAACAAGTCAACGCCTCGAAGAGCATCTGAGTTTTGAATTTATTCGGCTTTTTAACTCTGGCATCGGACTTGCTCCGCCTTCGCATGTCCGCGGCACCAGGAGACGCCGCCGCCTGTGGAGGAAGGCCTAATGCAACAAACATTCTACGAGGTCATGCGCCGACAGGGGATCACCCGCCGAAGTTTCCTGAAATTCTGCAGCCTGACGGCGGCTTCCCTCGGCCTTGGACCGGCCTTTGCGCCGAAAATAGCTTACGCGATGGAGTCCAAGCCGCGCATTCCGGTGCTGTGGCTGCACGGGCTTGAATGCACTTGCTGCTCCGAAAGCTTCATCCGCTCGGCGCACCCGCTCGCCAAGGACGTCGTGCTGTCGATGCTTTCACTCGATTATGACGACACGCTCATGGCGGCCGCCGGCCATCAGGCCGAGGCGATCGTCGACGAGGTCGTCGAACAGTACAAGGGCAACTACATCCTCGCGGTCGAAGGCAATGCGCCGCTCAACGAGGACGGCATGTTCTGCATCATCGGCGGCAAGCCCTTCGTCGACCAGCTCAACCATGCCGCCTCCAACGCCAAGGCGATCATCTCCTGGGGCTCCTGCGCCTCCTGGGGCTGCGTGCAGGCCGCGCGGCCGAACCCGACGCGGGCCACGCCCGTCCATAAGGTTCCGGGCCTGCCGGACAAGCCGATCATCAAGGTTCCCGGCTGCCCGCCGATCCCAGAAGTGATGACGGCCGTCATCACCTACATCCTGACCTTTGAAAAATTCCCAGAGCTCGACCGGCAGGGCCGGCCGAAGATGTTCTACAGCCAGCGCATCCACGACAAATGCTATCGGCGCCCGCATTTCGACGCCGGCCAGTTCGTCGAGTCCTTCGATGACGAGGGCGCGCGCAAGGGCTATTGCCTCTACAAGGTCGGCTGCAAGGGACCGACCACTTACAACGCCTGCTCGACGGTGGGCTGGAACGGCGGCCTCTCCTTCCCGATCCAGGCCGGCCATCCCTGCATCGGCTGCTCCGAGGACGGCTTCTGGGACAAGGGCGATTTCTACAGCCGCCTGACCCGCGTCCACGGCTTCGGCATCGAGGCCGATGCCGACAGGATCGGCACGACGGCCGCGACCGTGATCGGCGCCGCCGCGGCCGCGCATGCGGCGGCGAGCGTGGTCAAGCGGATGCGCGAAAAGGGAGGGAACAAGTGATGGTCATCCAGACGCCGAACGGCTTCAATCTCGACACCTCCGGCCAGCGCGTGGTCGTCGATCCGGTCACGCGGATCGAAGGCCATATGCGCTGCGAGGTGAACATCGACGAGAACAACATCATCCGCAACGCGGTCTCGACCGGCACCATGTGGCGCGGGCTCGAGGTCATCCTCAAGGGCCGCGACCCGCGCGACGCCTGGGCCTTCACCCAGCGCATCTGCGGCGTGTGCACCGGCACGCACGCGCTCACCTCGGTGCGTGCGGTCGAGGACGCACTGGGCATCATAATCCCGGAGAACGCCAATTCGATCCGCAACATCATGCAGCTCTCGTTGCAGGTGCATGATCATCTGGTCCACTTCTACCACCTGCACGCGCTCGACTGGGTCAACCCGGTTAACGCATTGAGAGCCGACCCGAAGGCGACGTCGGAGCTGCAGCAGGCCGTTTCGCCGAGCCACCCGATGTCCTCGCCGGGCTATTTCCGTGACATCCAGAACCGGCTGAAGAAGTTCGTCGAGAGCGGCCAGCTCGGGCCGTTCAAGAACGGCTACTGGACCAACCCGGCCTATCTGCTGCCGCCGGAGGCCAATCTGATGGCGGTGACGCACTATCTGGAAGCGCTTGACTTCCAGAAGGAGATCATGACGACGCGCACGATCTTCGGCGGCAAGGACATCCATCCCAACTGGCTGGTGGGGGGCGTGCCTTGTGCGATCAACATCGACGGTGAGATGGCGGCCGGCGCGCCGATCAACATGGAGCGGCTGAACTACGTCCGCAGCGTCATCGGGCGCGCCATCGCCTTCGTCGACAACGTCTACATCCCCGACATCATCGCGATCGGCAGTCTCTACAAGGGCTGGCTCTATGGCGGCGGGCTGTCGGGCAAGAGCGTTCTTGCCTATGGCGACATCCCCGACAAAGCCAACGACTATTCGGCAGCCAACCTGATGATGCCCCAGGGCGCGATCATCGATGGCAACCTCAAAGAGGTGCTGCCCGTTGACGTGCGCGATCCCGAGCAGATCCAGGAGTTTGTGCCCCACTCTTGGTACAAATACCCGGACGAGGCGAACGGCCTGCATCCATGGGATGGTATCACGGAGCCGAACTATCAGCTCGGGCCGAACGCCAAGGGCACGCGCACCGACATCCGCGAAATCGACGAGAGCGCGAAATATTCCTGGATCAAGGCGCCGCGCTGGCGCGGCCATGCGATGGAGGTAGGGCCGCTCGCCCGCTATGTCGTCGGCTACGTCCAGGGCCACGAGGAGATCAAGGAGCAGGTCGACTCGACGCTGCGGGCACTCGGCGTACCGCTGATGGGGCTGTTCTCGACGCTCGGCCGCACCGCTGCGCGCGCGCTGGAAGCACAGTGGGCGGCCCGCAAGCAGGTCTACTTCATGGACAAGCTGATCGCCACCATCAAGGCTGGAGACAGCTCGACCGCCAATACCCAGAAATGGGATCCGAAGTCCTGGCCCGCCGAAGTCAAGGGGGTCGGCTTCACCGAAGCGCCGCGCGGGGCGTTGGGCCACTGGATACGCATCAAGAACGGCCGGATCGAAAACTACCAATGCGTCGTGCCGACCACCTGGAACGGCTCGCCACGCGACCATGCCGGCAATATCGGCGCCTTCGAAGCGTCGCTGATGGACACCAAGGTGGAGCGGCCGGAGGAGCCGGTCGAGATCCTGCGGACGATCCACAGCTTCGATCCGTGCCTTGCCTGTTCGACCCATGTCATGGGTCCGGACGGACAGGAACTTGCCAATGTCAAAGTGCGCTAGGGGAGGAACGAAATGAGACACGCTATCCTGAAACCTGGTGCCGCAGCTTCGCTCGCGGTCCTTGCCAGCCCGGCGCTCGCCCATGTCGGCGCAGGGCATGCCGACGGGTTCGCCGCCGGCATCGCCCATCCGCTGATGGGACTGAACCACCTTCTCGCCATGGCGGCGGTCGGGGTCTGGTCGGCGGTGGCCATGCCGTCGCGGGTCCTGGTGCCGCCAGCAACCTTCGTGGCGATGATGATGACGGGTGCGGCGTTGGCCTTTGCCGGCATCGGCCTGCCAGCGGTCGAAGGCATGATCGCGCTATCCGTGCTTGCTCTCGGCATCATGATCGTCGCCGGTGCCGGCCTTCCCGGCATGCTCGGCATCGGCCTTGCCGGGTTCTTCGCCCTCTTCCATGGCCATGCCCATGCGAGCGAGACGACCGGCGCGGCACTTGCCTATATTGCCGGCTTCACGCTCTCGACCGCGGCGCTGCATCTGGCCGGCACCGGCATCGGCCTCAGGCTCGCGTCGTCGCCCTGGGCGCGCGCCGGGCTCGGCATGGTCGTTGCCGGCTCGGGCGCTACGCTTGTGTTCGGCGGCTAGGGGGCGGCCATGAGCGCGAGCCAAACTCCGCATAGCGAAGAAGCGGTCTATGTCTACGAGGCGCCGCTGCGCCTCTGGCACTGGGTCAATGCCTTCGCCATCCTCATGCTTGCCGGCACCGGCTACCTGATCGGCTCGCCGCCGCCGGCGGTTGGCGGCGAGGCGAGTTCCAGTTTCCTCTTCGGCTGGATACGCTACCTGCATTTCGTTGCGGGCTATGTCCTGATCGTCGGCTTCGCATTCCGCATCTACTGGGTCTTCGCCGGCAACGAGCATTCCCGGCAGATATTCCTCCCGCCTGTCTGGAAAGGACGTTTCTGGAAGGAGCTCTGGCACGAGGTGCTCTGGTACGCCATGCTGGTGAGCGAGCCGATGAAGTATTCCGGGCACAACCCGCTCGCGACGCTCGCCATGCACTTCCTGTTCGTCTGGTTCACCATCTTCATGATCGTGACTGGACTGGCGCTCTACGGCGAGGGGGCCGGCATGGGGTCCTGGCAGTACGACCTGTTCTCGAGCTGGGTCATCCCACTTCTCGGTCAGAGTCAGGACGTGCATACCTGGCACCATCTCGGCATGTGGGTGATCATCTGCTTCGTGATCATCCATATCTATGCCGCGGTGCGCGAGGACATCATGTCGAAGCAGTCGATCATCTCCTCGATGTTCTCCGGCTGGCGGACCTTTCGCGGCAACGGCGCGCCGCGTGATTCCCACTAGGACTTTCGCGACCTCACCTGCCGGGGGGGGGGGGGGGGGGGGGGGGGGGGGGGGGGATGGGGGGAGTAGGAGGGGTTGTGGGGAGAGACAGAGAAGAGGAGAATGGGCACCCACACACACCGGCTCGGGCGGAGGTGG
>NZ_JAMYPO010000042.1:0-59657 GCF_040320365.1 Mesorhizobium sp. M0701 | reverse complement strand
CGATCACCTCTACTTTGCGGAATCCCCAGCGCCGCGCGACGTCGACAAGCTCATATTGCCGACGCTGGCTCTCAAGGTTGAGCTGAACCTGCGCCTGAGTGGACTGACGCACATAGACGACGGCCTTGCGCTTGAGGACGGCAGTCGGAATCAGATTACCGCTCGTCATCGCAGCTCTCCTCCTCCGTTGCCACGCCGGCGGCGGCCATCAATACGTTGGCGAGCCGGGCGATCACTATGGTCCGTTGCGCTGAACTCAGCCCGTTCAGCTTCTCCGAGTCGAGCGGCAAGCTGAGTTGGCGAACGACCACGAGAGATCGTGTCGGGGGTGGCAGGGTTCTCATGTTGCGCCTCCGCGATGGTGAAACCATCCGGAGAGCCTCGCCGGAAACGGCGTTCGATCAAGAGCTTGTGTAGCTCAAGCAGCGCGGCAAGCGATACGCGCGGGGGGCCTAGGTCCATCGCCGCGCAAGCCACGGGATCGATCATCCAAGCCGGAGCGGTAATGACATGCCCGGGCGCGACGACGAGATGAATGATCCGGCCGTTGGCGCGCTCTTCGCTGTTCTCGCAGCGAAGCCGACGTCCGAAATACGGGTGCCAACGGTAATGGACCTCGACCTCCTGCCCAACATGGGCAGAATGACCCCGAGATGGCCCTCAATCGCAAGAATGCACTCTTTGCGGGGCACGACGCTGGAGCCGAGAACTGGGCCACCATCGCATCGCTCATCGAGACCTGCAAACTCAACGCCGTCGATCCGCAGGCCTACGTGATCAAGACGCTCACCGCCATCGTCAACGGTCACAAGCAGAGCCGGATCGATGAGCCGCTGCCTTGGGCTTACAAGGGGAAGTAATGTGGCCCCGAAGACTGCAGTCGGCCCAAAGCGGACTTCGGAAGGTACGCAGATAGAGGATCGGCGAATGCCCCAAAGCCCGCACGCAGGGTGTGGACTCAGGGCGTTCCAGCGTTCTCAGTCTATGGCGAGAGAACTCGACAGTTCTCGGTACGCTTCGATCTGCTGCTGCAAGAGAGCAATCTTCTGCTCCGCCACCTGGATAGCGTCAGAGCCAGCGAGGAAGCGCCGTGGCAGTTCGTCCTGCTCAGCGAGCGTGATTAGAGCGCGTGCCAGCTTAGCGGGGTCACCGCCCTGCTTGCCGTGCTGGGACTTCCAGAAGGCAATCTGTGCCGTGCGTCGCTCGTGATAATCTTCGATCGCGATTTCCGCGTAACTAGTGGACTCCTCCGTCAGAAGCTCCGTGCGGAAAAAGCCTGGGTTGACGATCATCGTCTGGACGCCGAACGGACCGACTTCAGTCTGCAGCGCTTCCATCCAGCCATCGAGGCCAAACTTCGAAGCAGAGTAGGCTGTGCAGAATTCAAAGCCCATCAGACCTGCCGTCGAGGAGATCGAGACGATCTGGCCGGAGCGCTGCTTGCGCATGACCGGAAGGAACGCCCGCGTCACGATCATCGGACCGTCAAGGCTCGTGCTTAGCTGCAACTGCATCTGCTTGGGAGACAGTTCCTCGAAATACCCGGCGTAGAAGCTGGCCGCGTTGTTGACCAGCACGTCGATCCGTCCGAACCGCTCAAGGGTCGCCTGCGCGGCGGCGTCGGCGTCAGCGGCCTTGGTGACATCGAGTTTCACGACAAGAAGGTCGTCGGAAGCACCTAGAGCGTTCGCCACCTTGTCTGGATTACGGCCAGTCGCGACCACCTTGTGGCCGGCTGCCAGGGCCGCCTTGGCAATGTCCAGGCCGAGGCCACGTCCTGCCCCGGTGATGAACCACACTTTGTTACTCATCTCATGTGTCCTTTCATGTTGTCAGCCCTTCACCGATCTTGCGGCGCATGGGGCTGTAAGACAGTTGTTCACATCGCCTGCACGGTCGGGCGGACCAGGATCTCGTTGAGGGACGTCCGCTTCGGCCGGCTGAGAGCAAAGGCTATGATTTCGGCGATGTCCTGAGCCGGAATTGCAACGTTGTCGCGGTAGTCCTGAGCAGACTTTTTGCTTTCCTCGTGTGTGATGTGGTCGGATAATTCTGTCGCCACCGCACCAGGCTCGATGACTATCACGCGGATGTCTGGCTGGAGTTCGACGCGAAGCGCCTCGGACCAGCCGTTGATCCCCCATTTGGTTGCCGAATAGGCAGCGAACCCGGCTGGAGCTACGCGACCTGCCACAGAAGAGATGTTCACCAGATCTCCCTTCTTGGCGCGGAGTTGGTCAAGGAAAACCTCAGTCACAGTCATGGCACCCAGGAGATTGGTTTCGACCATCTGCCGATGCTCGGATCGCTTGTCCGATCCAAACGGCGCTGTGAGCATCACGCCTGCGTTGTTGACTAGAACATCGGCGCCGCCGAACTCCTGGACGCGCGCGGCGGCTCCAGCGATGGAGTCCCGGTCGGTCACGTCAGCCTGGATCGCGATAGCGCCTTCGCCGAGTTCGTCTGCGAGTGCCGCGACACGCTCAAGGCGCCGCCCTAGAAGGGCTACGCGATATCCTTCTGAAAGAAGCTCACGTGCCAGCGCCTCACCGATTCCGGAGGATGCACCAGTGATTACAGCGACCCGATTGTTGTTATTCATGGTAGTCTCCTTCGTTGTGCTCTCTGGCTGGCCTTACCGATCCGGAAAGACCGGAGCGAGGACCACAGAGGTGGCAGCGCCTCGGACAAGAAGCGCCGCAGGTACCCGGCTAGACTTCAGCCCGTCGGTTCTTGTGGGTTGGTCACCTGACCGGTGACATGCCGGTTCCGCCCTTGGAACTCGTTCCAAGTTTTGCGCCGGTATCGATCATCGCGAGCATTGGTGGGCTCAGACGCGCGCCCTGGACCGTGATCCGGGCAAAGCCGTCATCGATCTCCTTGACATCGGCCGCACTCAACTGGACCTGCAGCGCGTCCATGTTCTGGTCCATCTGGTCCTCCGTTATCGGGCCGGGAATGGGCACGATCCACGGCTTGCGGGCGAGCAACCAGGCAAGGGCGACCTGGCCGGGCGCAGCCTGATGACGTGCGCCTACGCGCTGTAGCAGTTCGACCACCGGCCAGTTGGCGCGGCGGGCTTCAGGCGTGAAGCGCGGCAGGTTGGCCCGTAGGTCGGCAGGGCCATGCACGAACATGGGGGTGACTGTACCGGTCAGGTATCCCATGCCGAGCGGGCTCCATGGCACGAACCCGATGCCAAGCTCCTCGCAGGTCGCCAGAACCTCCACCTCCGGATCGCGGGTCCAGACAGAGTATTCATTCTGCACCGCCGTGACTGGCTGCACTTTGTGGGCGCGGCGGATGGTCGCTTCGCCTGCAGCGGACAAGCCGAAGTGGCGGACCTTGCCTTCACGGATCAATTCCTGCACCGCTCCGGCCACTTCTTCGACGGGCACGGTCGGATCGACACGGTGTTGGTATTGAAGATCAATGTAGTCCGTCTTCAAGCGGCGAAGCTGTTGCTCGGTCACCCGCTTGATATTGTCAGGGCGGCTGTTGAGGCCTGTGACCTGGCCTTCGGGCGTGATGTCGAAGCCGAACTTGGTCGCGATGATCACCTGGTAGCGGATCGGCGAAAGCGCCTCGCCAACAATATCCTCGCCCAGGAAGGGTCCATAGACTTCAGCGACGTCGAAAAAGGTCACGCCCCGGTCATGCGCCGCCCGGATGATCCGCACGGCCTCCTGCCTGTTCGTCGGCGGGCTGTACATCCCGGCAAAGTTTTGGCAGCCCATCCCCATGGCAGAGACTTCCAGCGAGCCGAGCATGCGACGCTGAAGGTTCGATGACCTTGCACCTGTGGCTGCGGCACCCGATGTTGCCGTTTGAGCTCTCGACTCGGAAAGAGGCAGCAGTGACGCTGCGGCGATGCCTAGCCCAGCGGCGAACAATTTACGGCGGCTTGGCATCTCGGGAGCGCCTGTTTCGAAATCGTCTGCATAGTTCTTCATGGTGCTGCACCTCCACTGGGTTTGATCAACCTCCGAAACACATCAGCGTTTGCGGCTGTGTCTTCGTAAGTGAGCGCAGAATACGATGGCCGTTCCTTTCAAAAAATGGCATTCGGGTTGATGCGACATTAACCAGAGGTTCATAATGGACAAGGATCAGCTTGATGGGCTTGTGGCGTTTGCGCTTGTCGCCGAGAAGCGGAACTTCACGGCGGCGGCAGAAGCACTCAGGGTTTCGCCGCCTGCGATAAGCAAGATGATCAGACACCTCGAAACTCGCCTGGGCGTCACCCTGCTTACAAGAACGACACGAGCTACGAGCTTGACCGAAGCCGGGGAGAAATTCCTGCAACAGGCGGGACCGGCGCTGGATGCGATCCTTTCCGCTATGAAGGACGCGGGAAGCGCTGCGGACAAGCCTGCCGGTCGTCTGCGCTTGAATGTCCCGCAGACCGTCTATCCGAACTTCCTTAGGCCGCTGATCGCGACCTTTATCGAAAAGTACCCGGATGTGACGGTTGAGATCTTCTTCGAGAACGCGGCCACCAACATATTCGAGCGCGGGTTTGATGCAGGAATACGGGTGTCAGACATCCTTGCCAAAGATGTCGTGGCGCTCAAACTCTTCGGTCCCATCCGATGGGTTGTGGCTGCTGCACCGGCCTACCTTGACAAGCATGGGCACCCTGAACATCCAAAAGACCTGTTGGCCCATCCTTGCATCTGCGCGGGAGCTGGCAATCGTGTGTACGATCGGTGGGAGTTCGAGAGCGACGGCAAGGAATTTGAGGTTCAGGTAAAGGGGCCGCTGATCCTCAATGATGTTCTGCTGGCGATCGATGCGGCCGTCGACGGCTTAGGGGTCGTTTACAGCCCTGAAGAAGCGATCAGCGACAAGGTGACGAGCGGCAAGCTCGAAGTCGTTCTGGACCACTTCACCGGGACAAGCTCGGGTGTGTACCTCTACTACCCGCAGCGGTCTCAAGTTCACCCCAAACTGCGGGCCTTCATCGAACATCTCAAAGGCCTGGAGAAGAGGTAGCGCGAGCTTCCTATTGGACGCAGCTTTCGCTTCCCACAGAACCGCTGTCAACGCGAAGAATATTGACCGCCTTCGTCACCTTGGTGCTGCGGATCGCAATCCAACAACGTCCGAACGCGACATGCAGCGCTTCTTCGGCGTCACCGCGCCTTTCGTCCATAAGATGGTGCTCGCCCTTGAGCGCGCTGGATTGATCCGCAGGCAACCCAGCCTCGCGCACAGCATTGAACTGCTCGTCAAACCCGATATCTTACCCAGGCTACAACCCATCGAACCCGTCATTGCTGTGATATCAGGAGCACCCACTGCCAATGACCGAACAGGAAATGATCATCAACGCGTTGGGTGTCGCTCCCAGTGTTGACGTCGCGCTGGAGGCACGCCGGCGTATCGACTTTCTCGGCACGTATCTGCGTGCATCGGGGCTCAGCACCTATGTGCTGGGGATCAGCGGCGGGGTGGATTCCCTTACCGCGGCCCTTCTGGCTCAACGGGCCGTTGAGGAACTGCGAGCGGCTGGATACGACGCCAAATTCCTGGCCGTTCGGCTCCCGTATGGCAACCAGGCCGACGAGAGCGACGCCCAGCGGGCTTTGGACACCATAGGGGCGGACGAAGTGCATCGGGTCGACATCAAGCCGGCTGCCGACGCAATGCTAGATTCGATCAAGCGGGCTGGTGTCGAGTTCGGCGACGCAGGCCGCGAGGATTTCTTGCTTGGCAACATCAAGGCGCGTCAGCGCATGATTGCCCAGTTCGCGCTCGCCGGTGCCAGCCGAGGACTGGTCATCGGCACCGACCATGCGGCCGAGGCACTGATGGGCTTCTTCACCAAGTTCGGTGACGGCGCCGCCGATATCCTTCCTCTTTCGGGGCTAAACAAACGCAGGGTGCGAGCCTTGGCCGCGCATCTGGGCGCTCCGCCCGAACTCGTCGACAAGATCCCGACCGCCGACCTGGAGAACCTTGTCCCGCTTCGTCCTGACGAAGATGCCCATGGCGTCACGTATGAACAGATCGACGATTTCCTCGAAGGCAAGGAAATCGACGAGGCCGCGCGGACGCGGATTCTTCATGTGCATTCCAGCACGGCACATAAGCGCGCGCTTCCGGTGACAGCGATTGCGCTAACACTCTCGCCATGACGGCATTGGCAATAGTTCCATGATACCGTTTCGTGGTCAGCACCTCGTGGAGATTGCTTCCTCCATGTTGGCAACCGCATCGATGAGCACTTTGACGGCATGAACAGCCGGACCCTCGATAACATTCCGCACTCTGGTTTGCTGCCTTCGAGCGCCTGAGCAGGTTGGCCGATCCGACGTAGGCGGCGACGCCATCTGCAAGCACGATCTTCACGTGAAAGGGTTCTTGCGTGAGGCCGCCGCAGCCATAGTCGATGATGCGCGTCGTCGCCTTTTCCAGGCGAAGTCTAGCGTCGGCGCACCCCGAGAGTTGAGAGGCATCCCTTATGACGAGGACGCGCTCGATCGCTTCCGTCGTCTCGAATAGTTCTGCGGCCAACGCGACATGCAGCGCTTCTTCAGCGTCACCGCGCCTTCCGTCCATCAGATGGTGCTCACCCTCGAGCGGGCCGGATTGATCCGCAGGCAACCGGGCCTCGCGCGCAGCATTGAACTGCTCGTCAAACCCGATATCCTACCCAGGCTACAACCCATCGAACCCGTCGAATCCTCTGTGCAGGGGTACTAGACGATGTTAGCCTTTCCGGCTGCGCTCGACGAACTTGTTGAAGCGGCTAGTCTTTCCGCCGCTGGTCTCATCCTGGTAGAGGAACGCCAGTTCGTTCTCATCGAAGATCCTGAAGAACTCGTCCCATTCAACGGGCTCGAACGTCTCTTCAGGCTCGCCGAAGTCGATGCGCAGTATGCCGCCCTCGCCCTTGGTGCGCACAACCGCCGGCCGCCCGTCGCGATCCTCGGCCCAACGGCGGATTTCGTCGTGATCGGTGGTCGTCTTCGATTCAGACATCGCAATCTCCCTTCGATTCCACCGCAGACCGCGAGACCCCCGCGTTGCCGGTCTGCCTCCACACAACCAGCAGATGCATCGCTGCCCGGCATGTGCGCGCGGTTAGTCGAACATGGCTCCTAACACCAAGCAGCCTTCGATGTTCCCACGCCTGGTTGAACCTACCCCGGCGAGCCTCCTGAACTTTGTTGAAGCAAGGGAACAAACCTTTCGCCCGGAAGTTTGGGGCGGCAAAGCCATTCGTATGAGGAGTTGTCGTGAAACGTATACTGGTCACGGGAGGCTGCGGTTTCATCGGCCGCCACGTCGCCCAGGAACTCGTTGAACATGGCTATGGGGTTTCAATTCTCGATGCGCTGCTGGACCAGGTGCATGGCGGCGAGGCAATCAGCCTGCCGCCAGGCGCCAAGCTGATCAAAGGCGACGTTCGCGATCGCGACGCCGTCGCAGAGGCGGTCGACGATGTCGACGCGATCATTCACCTGGCGGCTGAAGTGGGCGTCGGCCAGTCCATGTACGAGATCGCCCGCTATGTCGGCGCCAACGACCTCGGCACCGCCACGTTGCTGGAAGTGCTGATCAAACGCCCGATCGAACGGATCGTCGTTGCGTCGTCGATGAGCGTCTATGGCGAGGGTCTCTATGCCACGCCGGACGGCCGGCGCATCGACAATGCAAGACGGCAGCCGGACGACATCCGCAGCGGCCAATGGAATCCCCTGTCGCCGGAAGGTGAAGTCCTGTCGCCGCTGCCGACCGACGAGCAGAAACCGGTCGACCTCGCCTCGATCTACGCATTGACAAAATACGCCCAGGAACGCGCCGTGCTGATCTTCGGCGAAGCCTATGGCGTCGATGCGGTGGCGCTGCGCCTGTTCAATGTCTTCGGCGCCGGACAGGCACTCTCCAACCCGTATACCGGCGTGTTGGCGAACTTCGCCTCGCGCATCGCCAATGGCCAGCGGCCGCTGATTTTCGAAGACGGCGAACAGCAGCGCGACTTCGTTCATGTACGCGATGTCGCCCTCGCCTTCCGGCTGGCGCTGGAACAGCCTCAGGCGCGCGGCCACGTGATCAACATCGGCAGCGGGCGGGCCTACCCGGTCAGCGAGGTCGCCCGGCTGCTCGCCGAAGCCATGGGCGTGCCTGGGCGCCAGCCGGAAATCCTCGGCAAGGCACGCTCCGGCGATATCCGCAACTGCTTTGCCGACATCTCGAAGGCGCGCGAACTGCTCGGCTTCCAGCCGCAGTACCGGCTGGAGCATTCGCTCGGCGATTTCGTCGCCTGGGTGCGCAACACGGTCGCCATCGATCGCAGTGCAGAGATGAAGCGGGAACTCGAAGCGCGAGGGCTGGTATCATGAGACCGGATTCACGCAATTTTCGCGAAGCGCCCGTCGCCATTATCGGCGGCAGCGGCTTCATCGGCTCGAACCTCGCCGACAGCCTGTTGTCGGACGGCGAGCCGGTGCTGGTCATCGACAATCTGAGCCGTCCCGGCGTCGAGCAGAACCTGGAATGGCTGACGCAAAAGCACGGCAACCGCCTCGCTGTCGAGATCGCCGATGTCCGTGACGCCGAGGCGCTCACGCCGTTGGTGGCAGGCTCGAGGGCAGTTTTCCACTTTGCCGCGCAGACCGCCGTCACCACGAGCCTAGTTCGGCCGGACGAGGATTTCGACATCAACCTGCGCGGGACGTTCAACGTCCTGGAAGCCGCTCGCCGCAGCGGCAAGCGCATCCCCGTCGTTTTCGCCAGCACCAACAAGGTCTATGGCCGCCTCGCCGACCTCGCCATGCGCGAAGAAGACGGCAGATACGCGCCTCGCGACGCGGGCGTCCGAGCGCACGGCGTCGACGAGACGCGCGGCCTCGATTTCTGCACGCCCTATGGCTGCTCCAAGGGCGCAGCGGACCAGTATGTCCTCGATTACGCCAAGTCATACGATCTGCCGACGGCGGTGCTGCGCATGAGCTGCATCTATGGACCGCGCCAGTTCGGGACGGAGGATCAGGGCTGGGTCGCCCATTTCCTGCTTAACGCGTTCTCCGACCGGCCGATCACCATCTACGGTGATGGCAAGCAGGTGCGCGACATCCTCCACGTTGCCGACGCGGTCGCGGCTTACCGCGCCGTGCTCGACCGCATCGAGGCGGTCAAGGGCCAGCCATTCAATCTCGGCGGCGGACCGGACAACGCCGTCAGCCTGCGCATGCTGCTGAAGGAGATTCGCGACATAACGAAACGGGACGTTCCGATACGTTACGACCGCGAACGCACCGGCGACCAACCGTTCTTCGTCGCCGACACACGCGCGATCGAGGCGGCACTGGGATGGAAAGCGCACGTCCCGTGGCAAAACGGCATCCGCGACCTCGCCGACTGGCTGCAGCGTCATCGCCTCGACCCGCATCCCGAACCGGCGAGGTACGTGGCATGAGGGTCGCTCTGGTCAATCCGTCCTGGACGTACCAGGACAGCATCTATTTCGGCTGCCGCCAGCCGCATCTGCCGCTCGAACTCGGCTATTCGAAAGCGCTGCTCGAAGCAGCCGGCCACAAGGTGCTGATGCTGGACGGGCAGATCCAGAAGCTCGACAACGCCGCGCTCGCCGATCGCGTCGCCGCCTTCGAGCCTGACATGACCGTCGTCAGCACCGCGCCGACCTACCTGTTCTGGCGCTGTGCACCGCCCGAGTTGCGCGTGCCGGCCGATTTCCTCAACCGGCTTGCCGGACGCGGCGGCCGCACCGTCGCCGTCGGTCCGCATGGCTCTGCGACGCCGGCGCCGACATTACGCAAGCTTGGCGTCGACGTCGTCGTGCGCGGCGAATGCGAGGAAGTGGTCGCGGAACTTGCCCGGCGCGACGACTGGACTGCGGTGCCGTCCACCGCCCGTTTCGAGAACGGAAAACTGGTCTCGAACGGCGGCGTCCATGCGAGTTCGTTCATCGATCACCCGCCGCTCGAATGGCCATCGGACTGGATTGCCGCCCATTCGCACCACCATCATCGCTTCGACGATGATCAGGTCGGTTTCGGAGCGGAGGTCGAAGCGTCACGCGGTTGCCCGTATAATTGCAGCTTCTGCGCCAAGATCGATTTCCGCGATCCTTACCGCCGCAGGAACCACGAGGCGGTGATCGCCGAGATCGACCGGCTGATCGCACAGGGTGTCGGTTACATCTACTTCATCGACGAGATATTCCTGCCACAAAAGGCATTGCTGGAAGCGCTGGTCGATCGCGATGTGAAGTTCGGCGTGCAGACCCGTATCGACCTCTGGAAACCGGAACTGCTGAGACTGCTCGGCGCCGCCGGCTGCGTCTCCATAGAGGCGGGGCTCGAAAGCCTGACGGTGGAAGGCCGCGCCATGCTGGCAAAACGCTGCCGTTTGGGCACCGAGGAGCTGGCCGCGCTGCTGGTCGACGCAAGGCGCCACGTGCCGTTCGTGCAGGCCAATCTGATCGGCGTGGTCGAGGACGATCCCGCGCTCGTCGATTATTGGCGGAAGCACCTGATCGACAACGGCGTTTGGGCCAACGAACCGGTGCCGCTCTATCCTTATCCGAGTTCGCCGAGCTACCGCGAACTTTGGGGCGAGCCGGACGATCTCGCCTGGGAGCGCGCGCATGAACATTATCTCGCATCCTTCCGAACGTTCAGCGACATCCAGGAGAAGCGGCCGCGTCCGCTGGCCGAATTGGAGGCCACATGTTGCGGACACTGAGCCCGCGGCCGCGGCGTATCCTGATGACTGTCGATGCCGTTGGGGGCGTCTGGCGTTATGCGCTCGATCTGGCCAGGCAACTGGTCGCCGGCGGCGACAGCGTCGTGCTTGCCGGGCTTGGTCCGGAACCGTCCAGGCAGCAGGCGGAGGAGGCCCAGTCATTCGCAACGCTGACATGGCTCAACACGCCGCCCGACTGGATGACCCGCAACGAGCACGACCTCGACACATTGCAGCAGGAGCTGCACCCGCTCATACGTGACTACGCCGTCGAAATCGTCCATCTCAACGCGCCGACGCAGGCCGCGGGGCTCGATGTGCCCTGCCCGGTGGTAGCGGTCTCGCATTCCTGCGTGGTGACATGGTTCCACGCCGTCAAGGGACAGGCGGCGGACGGCGAATGGGCCTGGCAGAAGGACCGCAACCGGCGCGGTTTCGACAAAGCAGGCATGGTCGTTGCGCCCAGCCGCAGCCATGCCGACATGCTCGAAACCTGCTACGGGCCGATCGCGCGCCTGAGCGTCGTCGGCAACGGCGCACGGCCCGGCGCGAAGAGCGAAAGACGGGAATCGGTCGTTTTCGCCGCCGCGCGCTGGTGGGACGAAGGAAAGAATGCGGCGGTGCTGGACCAGGCCGCCTCCCTGACGCAATGGCCGGTTTTCGTCGCCGGTTCGCTGCAAGGGCCGGACGGCCAGCATGTTGGCTTCAGTCATGCGGTTCCCGTCGGGCCGGTGCCGCATGAGGAAGTGCGCTTGCTGATGGCCCGGGCCGGCATTTTCGTATCGCCGTCGCTCTACGAACCGTTCGGTCTGGCCACGCTGGAAGCCGCGATGTCGAAGACGCCTTTGGTGCTCGCCGATATCTCGACCTATCGCGAATTGTGGGACGGCGCGGCCTTATTCTACGACGCGCGCGATCCGGACGATCTCGCCAGATGCATCAACAACCTTTGTAGCGACGCGCAGCGCCGGCGAGAACTCGGTGAGGCAGCCGCCCGCCGAAGCCGCAGATTTTCATTGGCAAGACAGGCGACTGCCATGCGCGGCGTCTACGACAAGGCGGCCCTGGCCACCATGGCGGATAGTTGATCATGCGGTTTTTGTTCTACACCCATTCGATCGTTTCCGACTGGAACCACGGCAACGCACATTTCCTGCGCGGCATCATGCGTGAGCTGGTCGCGCGCGGGCACCAGACGATCGCGCTGGAACCCGCCGACGGTTGGAGCCGGTCGAACCTGGTAGCCGAGAAAGGGTCCTTCGCGATCGAGCGATTCCGGAAGGATTTCCCCGAGTTGATGCCGGTGACCTACGATGCCGCTTTCGACCATGAAGCCTGGATATCCTATGCCGATGTGGTGATCGTGCATGAGTGGACCGAGCCGGACCTTGTTGCGCGGCTGGGCAAGGCGAAAGCAACTGGCGGCCGTTTCACGCTGCTGTTCCACGACACGCACCATCGCGTCATCTCGGCCACGCAAGCGATTTCTGCCTTGCAGCTTGAACATTACGACGGCGTGCTCGCCTTCGGCGAGGCGCTGCGGGAAAGCTATCTTCGCGCCGGATGGGGCAAGCGGGTCTTTACCTGGCACGAGGCAGCCGATGACCATCTGTTCCAGCCCCATCCTGAAATCGAGCGCAGCGCCGACCTGATCTGGATCGGCAATTGGGGCGACGACGAGCGCAGCGCCGAAATCAGAGAATTCCTGGTCGAGCCGGTGCGTGAGCTCGGATTGAGCGGCACTGTCCACGGCGTTCGCTATCCACGGCAAGCGCTCGCCGACCTTGCGGCCGCTGGCCTGCACTACGAAGGTTGGATCGCCAACGCCGACGTGCCGAAGGCGTTTGCAGCAAACCGCATCACAGTGCACATCCCCAGGCGTCCATACCGCGAAAGCCTGCCCGGCATCCCGACCATCCGCATGTTCGAGGCGCTCGCCTGCGGCATCCCGCTCGTTTCGGCGCCGTGGTCCGATGTCGAACGCCTGTTCAGGCCCGGCGTAGATTTTCTGTTTGCAAACAACGGTTCCGAGATGCGGCGTCATCTTCGCGCCGTGCTGCACGACGCGGATCTCGCCGCTTCTCTGGCGACATCGGGCCTCGAGACCATCCGCTTGCGGCACACATGCCGGCACCGGGCGGATCAATTGTTCGGCGTGCTCGCCGAATGCGGGCGCCGCCAAGCCGCCGACACGATCCTTGCAACGGAGGCCGCCGAATGAAGATTGCATTTTACGGGTCAAGCCTGCTGTCGTCCTACTGGAACGGCGCGGCCACCTATTACCGCGGGCTGCTCAAGGCTCTGGCCAGGCTCGGCTATGACATCACCTTCTATGAGCCCGATGTCTACGATCGCCAGAAGAACCGCGACATCGAGGCGCCGGACTGGTGTGCCGTCGTCGTCTATGAGGCGACCCCACAGGCGCTGATGCAGGTGGCGGCGCGGGCGGCGGAGGCAGATATCGTCGTCAAGGCGAGCGGCGTCGGTTTCGCCGACGACGCGCTGTTGCGGGCGGTGCTCGATCACGCCCGTGCCGGTGCGCTCACCGTATTCTGGGATGTCGATGCGCCGGCGACGCTTGGCCAGTTGCGCGACGAGCCCGACCATCCGCTGCATCGCGCGCTGCAGGAAATCGACTTGGTGCTGACCTATGGCGGCGGCGACCCGGTGGTCTGGGCCTATCGGGCAATGGGGGCGGCCGAATGCGTGCCGATCTACAACGCGCTCGATCCGGAAACGCATCATCCGGTCGGCAAGGACATTCGCTTTGCCTGCGATCTCGCCTTTCTCGGCAACCGGCTGCCGGACCGCGAGGCGCGCGTCGAGGCCTTCTTCCTCGACCCGGCCGGCCGCTCCGCCGATCAGCGCTTCCTGCTCGGCGGATCGGGCTGGGGCGACAAGCAGATGCCCGCCAATGTCCGATGGCTCGGCCATGTCGGCACGCGCGACCACAATGCATTGAACGTCACGGCCAAGGCGGTGCTAAACATCAGCCGCGACAGCATGGCGGCCAATGGCTTTTCACCTGCGACGCGCGTTTTTGAGGCGGCGGGCGCCGGCGCATGCCTCATCACCGACGCCTGGCTCGGCGTCGACCTGTTCCTGAAGCCCGGCGAGGAAATCCTAGTCGCGCGCGATGGCGAGGACGTCGCCGAGATCATGCAAAGCCTTAGTGCCGAACGGGCCAAGGCGATCGGGACATCGGCGCTTCGGCGCGCACTTGGCGAACATACCTATACGACACGTGCCGTTTTAGCCGACGCCATCTTCCGGCGCCATTTCGAGCGTCCGACCGTGGAGGCGGCCGAATGACAAAGCCGCTCGACATCGTCTTTCTTGGCCTGTCGCTCTCCTCATCCTGGGGAAACGGCCACGCCACCACCTTTCGGGGGCTGCTTAAAGGTCTCCACGAACTCGGCCACCGCGTCACTTTTCTCGAACGCGACGTGCCGTGGTACGCAAGTCACCGGGATCTGCGCGATCCCGATTTCTGCGCCTTGCGCTACTATGAAACGATCGATGATCTTCGCCGCAATTTTGCGCGCTGCCTGCGCGATGCCGATATCGTGGTCGTCGGCTCGTTCGTTCCGGAAGGCCCTGAGATCATCGACGTCGTGGCATCGCTGTGCACGGGACAGTTCTGCTTCTACGACATCGACACGCCGGTCACGCTGGCAAAGCTTTCGGCCGATGATTGCGAGTACATTGCCAGGCGGCAGGTCCCGTATTTCGACGTCTACTTCTCCTTCACCGGCGGGCCGACGCTTGCCCGTCTGACGGCGGAATTCGGCGCGAGGCGGGCCGAGCCGCTCTACTGCTCCGTCGACCCGGAACGGCATCACGGAACCGGTGATCCAATCCGCTGGGATCTCGGCTATCTCGGCACCTACAGCCCCGACCGCCAGGCGACGCTGGAGGCCCTGCTGTTCGAACCGGCGCGTCGCATGCCGGAGCGCCGCTTCGTCGTGGCAGGCTCGCAATATCCGCGCGAAATCGCCTGGCCGGACAATGTGGATCGCATCGAACACCTGCCGCCGGCAGATCACGCCGCCTTTTACAGCCGCCAACGCTACACGTTGAACGTCACGCGCAGTTCCATGATCGCGGCCGGATGGTCGCCCAGCGTGCGCCTCTTCGAGGCAGCCGCCTGCGGCACGGCGATCATCAGCGATAGCTGGGCGGGACTGGACAGCCTGTTTCCGGGGCAAACGATCCACATGGCGCGCAGGACCGAGGACGTGATCGGCATCCTGTCTGGGGAATCCGACAGCGCCCGGCTTGCCATGGCCAGGCAAGCGCGCGCGCTCATCCTGGCAGCCCACACAAGCACCGCGAGAGCCCGCGAATTCGTTTCGCTGCTGGCGCAGGCCAAATCGCCACGTTCTGCTCTCGATCTGGATGTCGAGAGTGCAGCATGACCCGCAGACGGGAGAAAATAGAGATGCAGCTATCAAGAAAGGCGCAACGGACCAGGACCGTGCTTGTCGCCGGCGGCGCCGGTTTCCTCGGTTCGCATCTTTGCGAGACAATGCTCCAGGCCGGCTGGCGCGTGATCTGCGTCGACAATTTCCTTACCGGCCGCATGGAGAACATAGCATCGATCGCCGATCGTCCGGATTTTCGGTTGATCAAGCAGGACATTTGCCGACCGTTGGAGCTTGGCGAACCGGTTGACCGCATCTTCAACATGGCGTGCGCGGCCTCGCCGCCGCGCTATCAGGCCGACCCGGTCCACACGACACGGACTTGCGTCATCGGAACGCTCAATCTGCTGGAGCTCGCCGCCCGCAATGGCGCCTGGTTCGTGCAGGCGTCCACCAGCGAAATTTATGGCGATCCCGAACAGCATCCGCAGAAGGAAGACTATGTCGGCCACGTGAACTGCATCGGCCCCCGCGCCTGCTATGACGAAGGCAAGCGCACCGCCGAAACCTTGTGCTTCGACTATCTGAGAATGGGAAAAGCCGATATCCGTGTCGCGCGCATCTTCAACACCTATGGTCCCAGGATGGACCCTGCGGACGGACGGATCGTTTCCAATCTGATCATGCAGGCACTCGAGAGACGGCCGCTGACGATATTCGGCGACGGGCTGCAGACCAGGTCGTTCTGCTACGTTTCCGATCTGGTCGACGGCTTGATCCGGTTGATGGAGGTCAATCCCAATCCGCGCCAGCCGATCAATCTAGGCAATCCGGGGGAGTTCACCATCCTGCAACTGGCGGGCCTGGTGAGAGGCATGACCGCCACCAAATCGGACTTGAAATTCCTGCCGCTGCCGCAAGACGATCCTCGTCGTCGGCAACCCGACATTTCCCGTGCAAGGAAGCTTCTCGGCTGGTCGCCCAAAGTGCCGCTCAGGCAGGGTTTGATGCGCACAATCGCCTATTTTGCCGAGCTTGAGACGGCGCAGATGGTCGACAGAAGACGTCGAATTGCCGCCACCGTGCGTTCTGCCTCAGGCCGGCTGCAAAACCTGCCGGCCTGAGGCGGGGAGCGTCTGGCCTCTGCATGAAAGCGCCGTCGTCTCGGATTTGGTCACTTTTTCTCGTCGCGGGAACAACCCGTCCAGCTTCTGGTTCTGTCAAGGTACCGGCAATGGAGACGATTGTGCATCCGAAGCGATCCGCCAAAGACATCGAACAAATGGCCGCAAAGGAGACGGCTGCCTTCCTGCGGCGCGCCTCCATCACCTATCTGGAATGTTGTGTGAGCCTGATGATGACGCATCTTCAGCGCGAGGAGGTGGCGGCCATCCTCGAAAAGGAAGCGGATATGCTGCGCCGGCTGGACTGATCCTGGTCGAGCGGCGGCAGGTCGCCTTGGCTTTCCAGGAAACGAAGCAGCGCGGCAGCGTAACGTCTTGCCGCGGCCGCCAGCCGGATCTGTTCCCGATCATCGCCCGATCGCTCAGCCATGCTCCACAAGCCAAGCTGGAAGGCGAGATAGCAGGGCTCGTAGTAGTGGACCAGTTTGGCATCGACGGGACGAGACGTAGTCGCCTCGACAGCTTTGCACAGTGCCGCAGTCGCCGCGTCGGCGAGGCTGTACTCGACACGGGCGCCGGCAATGTCCCAGGCGATGTCCTGGCAGCCGATCAGATCGTGCGATCGGCAATGGTCGAGGGCGTCCGTCTTGACCAGCCTTCCGCCTCGCGAAAGGATGAACTCCCACGGATGAAGCCGCCCGTCGATTTCGACCCGCTGCATGGTCTTTGGCGGAGCCTGTTTCGAAAACCAGTTCCGCAGCTCCGCCGCGCGGCTTTCGCCCAAAGCCTCGCTTGTATTCCGCACGGCCATGTCGGCAAGCGCCTCCAGCGAGGCGCCCGGTTCGGAGGCGGGCAGATTGGCTGCCCGCCAGGACAGATAGCGCGCGAGACGAGTGACCATTTTTTCTTTCGAAAGCCTTGCCCGGTCCAGCGTTGCACCGTCGATCCAGCGTTCGACGAGAAAGCCATGGCACAGCCCGGCGACTTCCGGGCCAAAGCCTGCATCGTGCAGCTTCCTGGCGGTCTCGGCCTTTTGCATTCCGATTTCGCCGAGGCCAACGAATTTGACCGACCATTTTCCCCGGCCCGCAAAAGCGAGGAACTTTCGCCGCTCGAAGCCGCGGTGAACAGGTGGCCAATGATCCAGCGAGCCATAGTGCAAGCGACGCCACTCTCCGGCGGATGTTTCGGTCAGGCTGGCCGCTGTGCGGCCGATCGTCCTGGCCACCCAATCCCGCAACGTCGGGACAGCGGATCCAGCGGGGAAAGTCCGTTCGAAATCCGCGGTGTGTTTTTGGCAAACCGTCCATGCCTCACGACTGTCCGCCGATGCCTCGGGACCCGGCCCACCCGAATGGCTGGGGAACAGATGGATGCGCCCGGCATCGATGCCCAGCCTTTGCAGCCATGCGACGACGGCGTGAAACGAACTTCCTGACAGGCCCGGGCCTTCGTCGACGATGGCAAAGCGGGCCGACGGCTTCGTCATCCAGCTACCGATCAGTTCCGGATCGGCGGCAAGCCGCCTGCGAAACGGATGACCGGTCGGACGGACGCTGACGGGTGCCGGTGCGCCGATGGCTGCAGCCACCATCGCTGCAAGCCCCAGGCCGATGCTGCGGATGCCGATTACGCATGTGTTCGCATCGAGACCCGACTGCCGCGCGGCGACGAAATAGCTCTCCGGATAGAGCGCGTAATGGGCGTAGCCCTCGGCCGTGTCGATGAGGATTTCGCCGTCGCAATCGAGTTCGGCCAGCATTCGCGGCACGTCCGCACGGACCGGGCCGTCGATCGCGAATCCGGCCGCCCACGATCTGCCCACGTCCCGGGCCAAGCCGACCAGGAGATTTGCGCCCGCGATCCGCTGTCGGGAATTCCTGTCCATGCAGTTGGCCTCGAATTCAGCATCGGCAAGGCCCTGGACCAATTCCGAGATCTTGATGAACAGGCCGACCAGGGCTGCGTGGCGTTCGATCCCGCTTGGCATGTCCGCAATGTGCCCGGCCGCTTTGCAGGCTGAGCCGCGAACATATCCCGCGCTCTCAATTCGCTTGTGGTCGCCATAGACGATCATTGTCCCGTCCCGGTTGGCCTCACTGCACAACTCGGCGAGCGCTACTTTGATCCACCATCGGTTGCACGATTTTTGCAGCCGGCAAGGAACAATCAGCGAGGCAGGCGGTTTGGCACGAAGAACTTACCTTCAACAGCATAGGCAGCGGTTTCGTGGGATCGAAGAAAGTTCGGATCGGAATAGTCGGCGTCGGCAACTGCGCCTCCTCCCTTGTCCAGGGCATCACCTATTACCGCGACGCAAGGAGCAATGAGCCCATACCCGGGCTGATGCATGCCGATCTTGGCGGCTATCATGTCAAGGACATCGAAGTGGTCTGCGCTTTCGACGTCGCCAAGGGCAAGGTCGGACGCGATGTGGCAGACGCGATCTACAGCGCGCCGAACAATACTTTCCGCTTTGCCGATGTGGCGGCTACCGGCGTTCGCGTCGAACGCGGGCCGACACTGGACGGCATCGGCAAATATCTGCGCGACGAGATCCAGGAGGCCGACGACCCCGTCGCCAACATCAGCAAGATCCTCGCCGAAAGCGGCGCCGAAATCCTGGTGTCCTATCTGCCTGTCGGTTCGGAGGAGGCAACGCGCTTTTATGCCGAGTGCGCGCTCGAGGCCGGCTGCGCCTTCGTCAACTGCATACCCGTCTTCATCGCCTCGCGGCCGGAGTGGCGCCGCCGCTTCGAGCAGCACGGCCTGCCGCTGATCGGCGACGACATCAAGAGCCAGGTCGGTGCGACGATCGTACATCGTCTGCTCGCCAACCTGTTCCGCGAGCGCGGCGTGCGTATCGATCGCACCTACCAGCTCAATTTCGGCGGCAACACCGACTTCCTCAACATGCTGGAGCGCGAGCGACTGGAATCGAAGAAGATCTCAAAGACGCAATCCGTCACCAGCCAGATCGACGTTCCCCTGGAGCCCGGCAACATTCACGTCGGGCCGAGCGACCATGTCCCGTGGCTGACCGATCGCAAGTGGGCCTATATCCGGGTCGAAGGCACGACCTTCGGCGGTGTGCCGCTGAATGCCGAGCTCAAGCTGGAAGTGTGGGATTCGCCCAATTCGGCCGGCGTCGTCATCGATGCGGTGCGTTGCGCCAAGCTGGCGCTCGACCGCGGTATCGCGGGCGCGCTGACCGGTCCCTGCAGCTATTTCATGAAATCGCCGCCCGAGCAGTTCACCGACGCGGAAGCCCGCCAGCGCACGCTCTCTTTCATCGCCGGCAAGGACGAGCCGATGCTCGATGCCGCGGAATGACGACGACGTTCTTTCTGGTGCGCCACGCCGCGCACGACAATGTCGGCTGTTATCTTGCCGGACGGATGGCCGGCGTTTGCCTCGGCGAAGCCGGCAAGGCACAGGCCTCGCATCTGGCAGACCGCATGGCACGCGAGGCGATAGCGGCAATCTTCTGCAGCCCGCGCGAACGCACGCAGGAGACTGCCAACCCGATCGCGCTCGCCTGCAATGCCGGTGAGATCGTGATCCGCGAGGAACTCGATGAGATCGACTTCGGCACCTGGTCGGGAAAGACCTTCGAAGAGCTGAACCAGGATGCCGACTGGCGAGTGTGGAACGACCAGCGTCAGCAGGCGAGAACACCGAGCGGCGAGACCATGCTGGACGTGCAGCAACGCGTCGTCTCATTGATCGAGCAGGTCCGCGGCACCTACCAGAACCAGGGCGTCGCACTTGTCAGCCATGCCGACGTCATCAAGGCCGCCGTGTGCAAGGTGCTCGGCCTGTCGCTGGGAAACTGCTTTCGCTTCGATATCGACCCAGCGTCGATCACCACGGTTGTTTGGGGGGACTGGGGGTCGAAGCTGATCAGACTCAACGAAGCTGCCTGACGAGGAATTGCCGGATGCGCATGGTCATTTTCGGTCTTACCGTGACATCGTCGTGGGGCAATGGGCACGCCACGCTGTGGCGCGGATTGATCCGGGCGATGGCCGGGCTGGGCTGGTCTATCACCTTCTTCGAACGCAACACTCCCTATTATGCCGGGACGCGCGACCTCGACCAATTGGATGGCGGCAACCTCGTCCTTTATCAGGATTGGGAGGACATCCAGCGCGTTGCCGAGCAGGCGATGAATGAGGCCGATGTGGTCATCGTCACCTCCTATTGCCCCGATGCCGTGAGCGCATCGCGCCTTGCCCACCAGGCCTGTCGCGGGCTGAAGGTGTTCTACGATCTGGATACGCCGGTGACACTGGCGCGGATCGAACAAGGTGAGCCTCCGGCCTATTTCGGGCCGGAAGGGCTTCGCGATTTCGATCTCGTGCTGAGCTACACGGGAGGCACCGCGATCGACGCATTGAAGTCGATGCTGGGTGCACGCCGCGTCATGCCGCTCTACGGCCATGTCGATCCAGAGCGACACCGGCCGGCTCCGCCCAGGCCGGAGTTTGCCGGCGACCTTTCCTATCTCGGGACCTATGCGGCAGACCGCCAGGTCGGGGTCGAGAGGCTGCTGGTCAGTCCGGCTGCGCGCCTGCCGGAGCGCCGCTTCATCATTGGCGGCGCACAATATCCGCAGGAATTCCCGTGGAGCGACAATATTTTCTTCGTCCGGCATCTGCCGCCGGCCGACCACCCCGCCTTCTTTTCATCATCACGGCTGACCCTGAACGTGACCCGCGAGGCGATGGCCGAAAGGGGCTGGTGTCCTTCCGGCCGGCTGTTCGAAGCCGCCGCTTGCGGTGCCGCGATGGTGAGCGACACATGGCCGGGACTGGAGGCCTTTTTCCGGCCCGGCGAAGAGATCGTCGTGGCGAACAGCACCGACGACGTGGTCGCCGCGCTCGACCTGTCCGACGCCGAGCTTAACGCTATCCGCCGCCGAGCGCGCGAGCGGGTGCTGGACGAACACACCTCGGCGCGGCGCGCGAAGGAATTCGACCGCATCCTGTCCGATGCACTGCACGGCTCCACGCATGGCGAGCCGTTGAAGGAGGCAGTTTGATGTTGGGCATCGTGCCCGCAGCCGGACGGGGAAGCCGCATCCAGCCGCTCGGCTTTTCGAAGGAGCTTCTGCCGGTCGGCAGCCGCATCGACGGCAACACCGAGCGGCCTTGCGCGGTCAGCGAATACCTGGTGCGCCGCATGGTGCGCGCGGGGGCCGACAAGATCTGCTTCGTCATCGGCTCGGGTAAGTCGGATATCCTCGAATATTATTCTGCCGGCTATGCCGACGCGACTGCGCTGTTTGTGGTGCAGCCCTCTCCGGTCGGCCTTTGCGACGCCATCTTCCGTGCCGCACCGCTCGTCACAGCCGATGAGACCGTTCTGGTCGGGTTGCCCGATACGATCTGGTTTCCCGAAGACGGCTTCCTGGCCCTCCCGGACGACGGCCTGTCCTTCCTGCTGTTTCCGGTGGACCAGCCGGAGTTCTTCGATGCCGTCGTTGTCGACCAGGACGACCGGGTGAAGCAAATCCAGGTCAAGCAGCAGAATGCCCAATCGAACTGGATCTGGGGTGCGTTCAAGATGCCCGGCCGCACCCTTCACCAGCTCGCCGCGCTGTGGCGGGAACGGGACCGGTGCGACGAATATATCGGCACGCTGGTCAATGCCTATCTCGCCGCCGGAGGCGATGCCTATGGCATCAAGGCTGGCACCGCCTATGTCGACGTCGGCACCTTCAACGGCTACCGCACCGCACTTCGCCTGCTTGAAAGCGCCGCCGGTACCAAGGACGACCAAGTCGCCATTACGCTGCCCGGCCACCAGCACGTCCCTGTCCTCGCAGGCGAAGGAGGCTAGCCATGCTGCATTCCGATGCCGAAATCCGCCGCCGTATCGATGCGCTCGGCCCATGGTTCCACAATATGGAACTGGCCGGCATCGAAACCGCTCCCGACCATTTCCTTGGCAACTATCCGCTGATCAAATGGCGCAAATTCGCGGACGCCATCCCCGCCGATCTTTCCGGCAAGGCGGTGCTCGACATAGGCTGCAATGCGGGTTTCTATTCGATCGAGATGAAACGCCGCGGCGCCGGCCGCGTGCTTGGCATCGATTTCGATGAGGCTTACCTAGCGCAGGCGCGCTTTGCCGCCGAGGTTGCGGACTGCGACATCGAATTCCGGCAGCTCTCGGTCTACGACGTTGGCGCCCTGCATGAGCGGTTCGACATCGTGCTGTTCATGGGCGTGCTCTACCATTTGCGCCATCCCTTGCTCGCTCTCGATCTGATCCGGGAGCACGTCGCCCGGGACCTGATGATCTTCCAGTCGATGCAGCGCGGCAGCACCAACGTGCCGGCGCTCGAGCAGAATTATCATTTCTGGACGCACGACCTGTTCGACCGGCCGGATTTCCCAAAGCTGCATTTCATCGAGCATCGTTACGCCGACGACCCGACCAACTGGTGGATTCCCAATCGCGCCTGCACCGAAGCCATGCTGCGCAGCGCCGGCTTCGAGATCGTCCTGCAACCGGAGCAGGAGGTCTATTTCTGCCGCACCGCCGACGTGCCGGCCGGTGGCGGCGTCGTCTACCCGTCGAAAGGACAAATAAATGATTGAAGCCGCGATGATCTGGAACGAGCCCAACAACAAATCCCACTGGGATCCCGAGCTCGACCCCGACTGGAGCCGCTTCGCCAACATGGCAACCCTGGTCGCCGACGCGATCGCGTCGGAGAATCCGGCCTTGACCAAGGTCCTTGGCGGCATCTCGCCGATCGATGCCGGTTTCATGACACGGATGAAGGAGTTCGACGTGCTCGATCATGTCGATGCTGTCGCCGTGCACGGTTTCCCGCTCGACTGGAACCTCTGGCAGATCCACGAATGGCCGCAGAAGATCGGCGAGATTTCGGCTGTCACCGATCTTCCGGTATGGGTCAGCGAGGTCGGCGTGTCGACCTTCGGCGCCGAGGAGGTACAGGTCTGGGGCCTGCGCCGGACCGCGGAATTGCTGATCGGCAACGCACCGCGCATCCAATGGTACAGCCTCTACGACCTGCCGCGCGAGTGGGAAGCGACGACGCGCCATCGCGAGGCGGAAGGCTCGTCTTACTACCGCCATTTCTACATGGGCCTGCTCCGCCAGGACGGCACGCCAAAGCCCGCGCTCGAGGAGTTCCTGCACCACACGCCGGCAATGGGACTGGTGCAGTGGTTCCATTTCGAAGATCACCGGCTGGACGACGCCGTCGCCTGGATGAAACGGCTCGGCGTCACCAATCTGCGCACCGGGCTTTCCTGGGCCGACAGCTTCAGGCCGAACGCACTTGACTGGTTCGACCGGCAGATGGAGGCTTTGGCCGACTTCGACGTGACGGTTACTTTCTGCTTCACGCCGGAACACCGCGGAATGATGCCGCACCACAGCAGTCCGCCGCTGGTGCCGGAGGAATTCGCCGACTTCTGCGCGGCAATGACGCGCCGATATGCCGGCAGCATCGCTGCCCCTTCGGTCGGCAGGCTGCGCGCCTCCGCAGCGTGAGGAGCTTCGGCTCTCCAGCCATGACGCTCACCGTCCTCAACGTCGCCTATCCCCTCGCCCCGGTCGGGCCGGATGCGGTCGGTGGTGCCGAGCAGGTGCTGTCGGTGCTCGACCAGGCGCTCGTACAGGCCGGACACCGCTCGATCGTGATCGGCTGCCAGGGCTCGAGCGCTGCGGGTGTCCTCATCGAGACGCCGGCCGAACCGGGCGTGCTCGATGAAGCGGCGAAGCGCCGGGCGCAGCGTGTTCATTGCGCCGCAATTGCTACCGCACGCGCTCGCTGGCCAATCGACGTGGTCCATTTGCACGGTATCGATTTCGATGCCTATCTGCCGGGCGACGGGCCGACATTGGTGACCCTGCATTTGCCGCTCGACTGGTATCCGGCCGACGCTCTCAATCCGGCGCGGGAGGATCTGTGGCTGCATGCGGTATCGGCGGCTCAGCAAAGAACCGCGCCGCCGGGAGCCAGGCTGATCGGGCCGATTCCCAACGGAGTGGACGTCGACGCGCTGAGCGAACCGCAGGCCAAACACGACTTTGCGCTCGTGCTCGGCCGCGTCTGCCCGGAAAAGGGCATCCATCTGGCGCTGGACGCAGCCAAGAAGGCCAGCGTGCCGCTGGTCATCGGTGGCAAGGTCTACCCCTATGAAACGCACACAGCGTATTTTCGCGACGAGGTCGAACCCCGGCTGGACGACCGGCGCCGCTTCCTTGGTCCGCTCGGCTTTGTCGCCAAGCGGCGCCTGCTGAATACAGCCCGCTGCCTAGTCATCCCGAGCCTTGCCGCGGAAACCAGTTCGCTCGTCGCCATGGAGGCGCTCGCCTGCGGCACCCCCGTGGTGGCCTTCCCGAATGGCGCACTGCCGGATGTGGTCGAGCACGGCAAGACCGGGTATCTGGTCGGGGATGTCGACGAGATGGCCGAAGCCATCGCTGCCGCACCCAGCCTGGACCCCGAGACCTGCCGGGCCGAGGCGCGGCGGCGCTTTTCACTCGACCGCATGATTTCCTCCTACATGGACGCCTATCGGGCGCTGGCACGGCTCGGCACAGACAGCGGGCAGCTCGCGACGGCAAAGCGAGCGCGACATGCTCCGCAGTGAGATTATCGACGATCCAGCGGACCTCGAAGCCCTTGAGCCGCACTGGTGGGAACTCTGGTCGCGCAGTTCCTCGGCGACGCCGTTCCAGTCTCCCGCATGGTTGCTGCCATGGTGGCGGACATTTGCTCCCGGCGAGCTAGCGACGGTCGCCATCTGGCGTGGCGACGATCTGGTCGGCCTGGCGCCACTCTATCTGGAACGCCACGATGCCGGCGCGCGATTGCTTCCGCTCGGCATTTCGTTGAGCGACTATCTGGATGTCCTTTGTCTTCCCGAGATCGCCGAACCGGTCGGCGCAGTCATCGGTGGCGCCGTTCTTTCCGTCGGCTGGACACAGTGGATCTTGCAGGACCTGCCTCCCGGCGGCGCCGGCCTTGCCATCAGGCATGCCGCGCTCGAATCGTGCCAAGCCGTCGGTCACGCCGCTTGCCCGGTGCTCGCCCTCGCCGGCGACCAGACGCTTCAAGGCTGTGTTCCGGCGCGGCGGAGGCGCCAATTGCGCCGCGCCCACAGGGCCGCGTCGAGACGCGGCAGTGTCTCCATCGAACCCGCTTTGTCCGATCCGCAGACATTCCTCGACCATCTGATCCGCCTTCACCGCGCGCGCTGGGCCGGACACGGCGACGGCGTTCTGTCCGATTCCCGCGTGGAAGCATTCCACCGTCAGGCGCTGCCGCAGCTGGTCGCACAGGTGCTTGCCCGATGCTGGCTTATCACGATCGGTAACGCGATCGTGGGCGCCTATTACGGGTTCCATCATCGTGGCCGCGCTTGCGCTTATCTCGGTGGCTTCGATCCGGCCTATGCCGAGGAAAGTCCCGGCGCGCTGCTCATCGGCCAAGCGATAAGGCAGGCGATCTGCGAAGGCGCGGAAGAGTTCGATTTTCTGCGCGGACAAGAGGCCTACAAGTACAGCTGGGGCGCCGTAGACCGGTGGACGATGCGCAAGATCTGGACGCGGAGCAAAGGGCGATGAGCGCGACCCAGCCGGAATCTCGGCGGTCGACATCAGCAAGGCGGGTGCTGGAGGATTGCATGGCAGACGGTGCCGGCGTCGAAGCCGTCATCGCAAGGCTGGCTCTCCGTTTCGAGACAGGAATCGATGCTGCAGAATTGGCGAAGATTGCGCAAAACACGCACTCGGCTGACCCGCGAAACACGGCAAAACTGCAACGGATTGCCGACCTGCTGCGGCGCAGGCCCGAGATATTCGCCACGCTGCGCAAAACAGGTGGTGCCGTTCGGCACGAGCGTGGCGAGGGCGAGACCGACGATGCGGTCGTCAAGCGGCTGGCGGCAGGGTTTGACGCGGCGGCGGCGATCTCCCCGGCGGCGAGCGTGCAGCTGTCATCGCTGGGCAATGAGGAAAAGCTCTCTGCCGCTACGGCTGAGATCGTTGCATGGCTGGAGAGGCGAGGCTTTACCGGCACTGACCGCGACACACTGGATATCGGCTGTGGTATCGGTCGGTTCGAACAGGCGCTCTCCGCTCTGTCGCACCGGATCGTGGGCAGCGATATATCCCCAGCGATGATCTCGATCGCCCGCCGGCGATGCGCCGGGCTCGGCAATGTAGAATTCCGCCCTGCGCGCGGTTTCGATCTTGCCGATTTTTGCGATGCCAGCTTCGACCGCGTGCTGGCCGTCGACAGCTTTCCCTATCTGGTGCTGGCCGGCCTTGCGGAGCGACATTTCGTGGAAATCGCGCGCGTGCTGAAGAGGCCGGCCATGGCCGCGCTTTTGAATTATTCATATCGCGGATCGCCGGCGCTGGATCGCGCCGATGTCCATAACTTCGCCAACGCAAATGGCATGCAAGTCCTCGTCGACGGCGAAAAGCCTTTCCGGCACTGGGACGGCGATGCCTTCCTGCTTACGATTTCCAGCGGAACATTGCGGCCCAACTATGGTTCGGATGCCGAACGGGAAAAGCCGCTATTCGACAGTATGAAGGAGAACAAGATGGCGTCCGGCAGCAAGAAGCACATCGGTCGCGGCAGTCACGGCAAAGGCGCTGGCGCTGGCGCGATGACCGATCTTCCCAAGGACAAGATCGGAGAGAACGCCGTTCTGTCCAACAGAGACAAGAAGCAGCACACCAAGGAGCGTGGGCTCGACGGCAATCGGGTCAAGTCCGAGCAGTACCAGGATCATTCAGCGGATCGGCGGCCTGAAGACTGATCGTTGCGCCAGCATATGGCTTGCAGCCGGCGAGCAATTGAAACGCAGCGAGAGCCCAACCGCTGACGAAGCTGTGCAAGGACCGAAGCCGGTCGCATGGATGGCCTGCAAATTCTTGCAAACTCGCACTGTTGCCACCAGAGTGAGCTGAAGGAACCAACATTTGCCAAGAGAACGCGATGTCTCGCTCAAGGGAAGATTCCGTCAGCACGCGTGCCGATCTGACCATAGACCGGGAAATCGCTTCCTTGCTTGCGGCCATCGAACAGGAAAGGGTTCCTGACCGGCTGACCAAACTTGCGATCGAATTGCAGCATGCGCTTGTCGAAAGGCGCTTGCGCGAAAGCAGTAATTAGCGTGACATGTATATTAGCGGCGCCTCTCGGCTTCGAAGTCCAGTTGTCCTTCGGACAGATAGCTGCGCCTTTCCATCAGGGTCTGCGAGGAACTTTCGCCAAGGTATTCCAGCACGCCGGCGCGTGCCCTGTTGAGCCGGCTCTTCACGGTTCCCACCGCGCAACCGCATATTTCGGCCGTTTCCTCATAGCTGATGCCCAGAACGCCTATCAACATCAGAACCTCGCGCTGGTGCTCGGGAAGACTCTGGATGGCCTGGTGGACCTCCTTGCCCTGTACGGACCATTCCTGCGTCGCTTCCGAGATCGGCCGCAGCGAAGCGCAGTCGAGCAGGCCGGGCGCTTCCCTCACCGCGGCCCTGACACGCGTGTAGTAGGTGTTGCGCATGATCGTGAAGAGCCATGACTTCATGCGCGTTCCAGCTTCGAACTTGTCAATGTTGGCCAAGCCCTTGGTCAGCGTCTCCTGGACCAGGTCGTCGGCATCATCGGGAGTGCGGCAGAAGGTGCGGGCGAAAGCCCTCAAAGCGGGTATGAGGTCGACGATGGAAACTTCTTCGGTTTCGCGAGTCGCCAAGGCGTAGGCTGTAGGTGGCAATGGTCCAGCTCCCGTCCAGAATGAGTTCGTGAGCGCAGACCAGTTAAATGCATTGGGCGAAAGATCGTTCCGGCTGGCGAAAATCACCCGGTCCAGGAACCGGAGCGGCTTGGCTGGGCAATCCCGGCCGACGGCGATATTTTTGACGGAACAACCGTCGGGATCGCGGAGTTGGAATCTAAGCCGTCCGAAATTCCGGGGCGCCGCCATTGGCGTGTCGAAACGCGATTTTCGCAGCGAGCCTGGGCCGCCACCTCAAGGACAGTCCGCCACCTCAAAACAGGAGGAACCCATGACAGGAAACAAGCACGCCAAAGGCAAAACGCCGGCCGATAGCGACCTTGCCAACGATCCCGGCATCGGCAGTTCCAAGGGCACGATCAAGGAGGGCGACCGGCTCGATCAGGGCGACAACACGTTCGAAGGCGATGTCGAGAACGACACCACGCCTCAAGGCGGTATCAATCCCCGGCAAAAGATGCGGACCAACAAATGACGCCAGCATCGGCCGGCGCACGATCGAACAAACCCGCTGCAACCCGTGCAGCAATCCCGCGTTAAAGAGCATGGGCCTCGCGTCCGCCCAGCGTTGATGCGACAGGCTCTTTCGCGGAGACACAGATGACAAAAAAATCGTTTGGCCGCCCCGTTCCAATTCTCGTCGGCCTTGGTTTCCCTCGCCATGTCGAAAATATCTGGCAGGCCTATGACGTCTTAAACGAATGGCCGAGCCGCGGTCCGGCGCACAAGGCGGCGTTCGACGCCTGTCGCGCCGGGCTGGCTGACGAGGTCGACGTCGAGACGGTGCGCGCGGCGTTCGATTCATTCGCCCGCAAGGCGGGCATTCTGGCCTACGATATCGCCGCCGAAATACCAGCAGGCATCAATCCCACTGCGGTTCGCGACGTCGGCTAAAATGCCCAGCAGGCCATGTGACCCGCTGAGGCTAATTTATATCAAGGGTGGTTAAATCGGGAGGACCGCCATGCTGGAGATAAAGTTCGATGCTCCGGTTTGCATCTACTTCGGCAAGCCGGGACGATCGCGAATGGTCAGCTCCGTTTTCGAGGCTTCTTACTGCCTCAAAAGCGAGAAATGGCCTGCCCGCAATGCCCCGTTGTCGCTGATGGCGGGAGATGCACTGGATGGCGCCCAGATCGGCCAGATTACGGCAGCGGAAGCCCGCGAAGCATTTATCGACGCGGCTTTGGAAGCGAAGATTCTTGTCGAAGGCGAGCCGCATGACACACATGCCCGGACAGCCTTCATGCCGGACGGCGGGTGAACCGGCAGGCTGCTTCCCCGCAGAGCCGTTTATCACGAATGGCTGGCTTCCTCGGCCTTTTTCTCCCGCTGCTGCCTGAGGACCTCGTCGGTTCCGACCAGCTTCTTCGATCCGCCGGGGATCGCGGTGGAAACAACAGCCGGCGGGTCGCTTGCGGGGAAAGAATCCTCCAGACCCGCCTGCAGCTGGTCTTCCAGCGTCTGCGGCTCTTCCGAGCGGCCAGGGGTCCTTCGGGTGTCTACATTCTCCAGCGGCTGTGTCATGTCCGGTGAAGACCTGACCTCTCGAATCCAGCCATAGAGCTGTTCGATGGCAAATTCCTTCATCGTGTCGAAATCGGCCTTTTCGTCACGCGATGCCTCGATTTGGTCAACCATGGTCTTCTCGAACCGTTCGAGGCTCTCGCTTCCACACGCTCGGCAGAGACGCACCAGCGCCTCGCGCAGTATGAGCGGCGCAAAGTGCGCTGTCGCCTCAAGCCTGAGCTGCTGCAAACGCTCCGGGGTAGCGGCTTGGAAGTTCGACATGTTCGACCTCTCGCCTTGTGGAGCATGTCAACGAAAATTGTCGGCGGATGTTCCATCGGCGGCCGCTGCATCGCTCGATCCTCAGCGGTGCGCGCCACCACCGACTGCCATGCGGATTGCCGAGACCGACGACGAAGCAGCTGTGCCGGATGACCGTCCCGGCCGCCCGCTATGTAGAACCCATGCGGCTACTTCGGCCCGGATTCGCCAGATGCCTTGGTGCCATCGTTGGACCTGCCGGCATTTCGCATCATCTTGAGTGCTTCGTCCCTGGTCAGGCCGCACCTGCGGGCAAAGAAATTGACCTCATAGGCCTGCTCGGCCGACAGGCCGTCTTTGGCATGCACTCTGCGCTTGTGTTTGCGTCCGCTCATCGAGGCTCGGTCCCGGATACGTTAGTCCTCCCGAACTCACATCGGATCAGCCGGTTCCCACTGCCGGACCAATCCGCTTTCCGCAGGTTCTCTCACGCGCTTTCTGGCCGGCCCACCCTGTCCTTGAGTTCGTTCAGGAATGCGAGCAGCGCGTCCTCAGGATCGTCGGCCGCTTCGGTCAGCATATCGATGCCCCAGCGGCCGAGGACAGCCTCCTGGACGATGCTCGGCTGCGACATGAAGATGAAGGATTTCGGGCGATTCTTGTCATAGCCGGAGCGGCGCCAGGTCTGCCAAAGCCGGTGCAGCAGCAGACGGATGTTCATGTCGGACATGCTGTAGCCGATGAACAGGATGGTGCGCCCGAGCGCGTCGGCCCGAAATTTCACGTCGAGCGGCGAATCGAAGGATAGCCGGTCGAAATAGTCGGTCTCCGCCAGGACCAAAGATTTGTCGTCGTCGAAATCGCCGTGGAATTTGATGATCTGCGTCACCTCGCCAGTGGCCTTTGGCAAATCCTTCGCATTGGCGACTTTGACAAAGGGCCGGCTATGGATCTCGAAGGCAACTTCGAGATTTCGGTCGTAGTTTGTCGTGTAGATGATCGGAAAATCGAGCGACACGATGAGCTTGTGGATCGCCGAGCCCTGCACTTTCTCCCGCGAGACGCTCCATTCACGATCCATCCAGCTGCGCAAAGGGCCGAGGCTCCCCTGCTTCAGCCGGTAGTATTCGGCAAGCGCCTGATAGCTGGCCTCCGGCGCACCGATCGTATCCTCGTCCAGACCGAGCTCTTTTTGCATGTGTTCGATGAGCTTTTGCCAGGACGGCAAGCCGACGCTCATCGACACCCCGGCTCCAACGAACAAGATCGCTCGCCGCTCTTTTACCGATTGAGCCAGTTGCTCGACTGCAGACAGCATTCGACACAACTGCGAAAAGCGCCGCTCCGTTCCAGCCGAACCCGGACCACCGGGAATAGATTTACTTCCGACTTGAGTGCTAACATTCGGATCGGCTGTCCCGAGCGCCCGGCCGCCGACTTTGGCCAACCGAATCCGACATTTATTTCGTTGCATTTGGCACTTCTGCGCCGCTCACGCGTTGGAGAGTGTTCAACAAACACGGCGCAGCTGCAGCTAATGGAGCTCTGCGCCAACGTCGGCAAACTCGATAGCCAATGAGGCAAGCGCGACTGGTGGCGGCGAAAAATAGGGTGCCTGGCAAAAGGGGAAAGAGGCCATTGGCTGCGATGCTGGGATGGACGCTGCTGGCAGGCTTCGCGCTGACTACCGCGGCGGTTGCTCAGTCAACGTCAAGCTTTGCGATAAATCCGCCTGCCGCAGCTGCTCCGCCCGACGACGGCCAATGGGCGATGCCGGCAAAGAACTACGCCTCGACCCGCTACAGCGAACTTGCGGAGATCACCGAGGACAACGTCAAGAACCTGCAGGTGGCCTTCACCTTCTCGACCGGCGTCAACAAGGGCCAGGAGGCCGCGCCCCTGGTCGTCGGCAACACGATGTACATCGTGACGCCCTTCCCCAACATCCTCTATGCGCTTGACCTTACCAAGCCCGGCGCGCCGATGAAGTGGAAATTCGAGCCCAACCCCGAGCCCGCCGCGCAGGGAGTTGCCTGTTGCGACGTGGTCAACCGCGGTGCAGCCTTCTTCGAAGGGCGCATCTATTTCAACACGCTCGATGGCCATGCCATCGCCGTCGATGCGGCCACCGGCAAACCGGTCTGGAACACCCATATCGGCAACGTCAATATCGGCGAGACCATCACCATGGCGCCGCTGGTGGTGAAGGGCAAAGTTCTGGTCGGCAATTCCGGCGGCGAAATGGGCGTACGCGGCTGGATCAAGGCGCTCGACGCCAGCGACGGGCACGTCGTCTGGACGGCCTACAATACCGGCCCGGACGCCGAGGTGCTGATCGGCCCCGATTTCAAGCCGCATTACGACATGGACAAGGGCAAGGATCTCGGCGTGACGTCGTGGCCGCCCGACGCCTGGAAGATCGGCGGCGGCAATGTGTGGGGCTGGATCTCCTATGACCCGGACCTAAACCTGATCTTCCATGGCACCGGAAATCCCGGTCCGTGGAATCCGGATCTGCGGCCCGGCGACAACAAATGGACCGCCGGAATCTTTGCCCGCGATCCCGACACCGGCGCAGCCAAATGGTTCTATCAATGGACCCCGCACGATTTGCACGACTACGACGGCATCAACGAACAGGTGCTGCTCGACATGACCTGGCAGGGCAAGCCCCGCAAGGTGCTGGTCCGACCGGAACGCAACGGCTACGTCTATCTGTTGGATCGCACCACAGGCGAGGTCCTGTCGGCAGTCCCCTTCGGGCCAGTCAATTCCAGCACGGGCGTCGACCTCAAGACCGGCCGGCTGATTGTAAATCCGGACAAGAAGACCGGCACCGGCAAGGTCGTGCGCGACATCTGCCCGACCGCATCGGGCCTCAAGGACTGGCAGCCTTCGGCATTCTCGCCCAAGACCGGTCTGCTCTACATCCCGCACAACAATCTCTGCATGGATGAAGAGGGCGTCGAGGTGAATTACATCGCCGGCACGCCCTATGTCGGCATGAACGTGCGCATGATCCCCGGGCCGGGCGGCAATCGCGGTGCTTTCACCGCCTGGGATGTCGCCGCCGCCAAGCCGGCGTGGAGCCTGAAGGAGAACTTTCCGGTGTGGAGCGGCGCCGTCGCCACCGCCGGCAACATCGTGTTCTATGGCACTATGGAAGGCTGGTTCAAGGCGGTCAGCGCCAGGACCGGCGAACTGCTGTGGCAGTTCAAAACGTCGTCCGGCATCATCGGCCAGCCGGTCACCTATCGCGGCCCGGACGGGCACCAATATGTCGCGATTCTTTCGGGCGTCGGCGGCTGGGCCGGCGCGATCGTATCCGGCGATCTCGATCCGCGCGACGCCACCGCCGCGCTCGGCTTCGTCAACGTCATGAAGGATCTGAAGGATGTAACCACGCCGGGAGGTACACTGTATGTGTTCCGGCTCCCTTGAGACGACCGGCCGAGTTGCGCGCGCACGGAGAAAATCTTCCCGGCGGGTTGGCGCCGCGGTCGGCGCACTGGCGCTCTCGCTCGTCGCCGCCGTTGCCGATGCGCGCGAATTGAGGATCTGCGCTGATCCCAACAACATGCCGTTCTCCAATGCCGCCAGGCAAGGCTTTGAAAACAAGATCGCCGAACTCGTCGCGACGGAGCTTGGCGCGACTGTTTCCTACACATGGTGGGCACAGCGCCGTGGCTTCGTCCGCAACACGCTGAAGGCCGGGCTATGCGATCTGGTGCCCGGCGCGCCCGCCAATCTTGAGATGCTGCGCACCACCGCGCCCTACTACCGGTCTTCCTATGTGTTCGTGACACGCAAGGATGCGCCGGAAATCACGTCCTTCAACGATCCTCGCCTGCGCGATCTGCACATCGGCGTCCAGCTGATCGGCGACGATGGCGCCAACTCGCCCCCCGTCCAGGCGCTTGGCCGTCGTGGCATCGTCGGCCATCTCATCGGTTTCCCCGTCTATGGGGACTATTCGGCGCCGAACCCGCCAGCGCGCATCATTGAGGCGGTCGCGAATGGCGACATCGATATGGCCGTCGTCTGGGGGCCGTTGGCCGGCTACTTTGCATCCAGGCAGAAGGTGGCGCTGCGGATCACGCCGGTTTCGCCGCGCGTGGACGGCCCGCAACTGCCGATGATCTTCGACATCTCGATGGGAGTGCGCCGTGGCGACGATACGCTGCGCAGCGAGGTGAACGCCGCCCTGACCAGACGCCGCGCCGAGATCGACGCGATCCTGGCGACCTACCAGGTGCCCCGCCTCGATCCTGTCGGAGCGCCTTGAAATGAAGCGAGGTCTTCTCTTGCTGGTGTTCGCAATCCTCGCGGTTGCCGCTTGCCAGCGTGAGGAACGCGACACGCGTCCACAATCGGCGCTCGGCTCGGGCGATCAACCGGCAGCCGTGACTGCCCTCGAGCCGGGCGGCCAACGGCCGACCTCGTCCGACAGCAAGGCCGCCGTGTTCGAGGCCAACGCCTTCCACCTCAGCGAGGGCAAGCGTCTGTTCAACTGGTTCAACTGTTCCGGCTGCCATGCCAATGGCGGCGGCGGCATGGGCCCGGCGCTCATGGACCAGAAGTGGCTCTATGGCAGCTCGATCGAAAGCATCCACGCCACGATCAGGGACGGCCGGCCAAACGGCATGCCGAGCTTCCGCGACACGATCCCGGATGACCAAATATGGGAGCTTGCTGCCTTCGTCCGGGCACTGAGCGGCAACGCACCGTCCTCCGCCGCGCCGGGCCGCGACGACGACATGATGCCCCATCCATCCGAGAATCGCCTGCCGGACGCCGCGACGCTGGGGAAGTCGCCGTGAGCCGCGGTGTCTGGACGGTGTGCGGGGGCACGGCCTGCATCCTGCTCCTTGCAGGGTGCAGCGGCTGGCAATCCGCGCTCGACCCAAAGGGGCCGGCCGCGGGCGAACTCGCATGGCTGATCTGGTTCTTCACCGCGCTGTGCACGGTGGTCTGGCTTCTGGTGATGGCCGTGCTGATCGTGCCATTGGCCCGGCGCCCGGCGCCGCTCGGCGACCCGCTTGTCCTCGACGCTGCCGCCGAGCGCAGCAAGATGCGAATTGTCGTCGCCGCACTCGCCGCTACCGCCCTGATCCTGGTCGGCCTGACGCTGCTGAGCTACTTCGCTAACCGGACGCTCGCCGCCATCGGCTCGGATGCGGCGCTGACGATCCGGGTGACCGGGCATCAATGGTGGTGGGAGGTGCGCTACGAAAACGATCAGCCGAACCGCATCCTGACGACCGCCAATGAAATCCACATCCCGGCGGGCGAGCCGGTGCGGCTTGTGGTGACCTCGACCGACGTTATCCATTCCTTCTGGGTGCCGAACCTCTCGGGCAAGCTGGACCTTATCCCCGGCCACGAGAACGTTCTCGATCTGAAGGCGGACAAGCCCGGCGTCTATCGCGGGCAATGCGCCGAGTTCTGCGGCGCGCAGCATGCCAATATGAGCACCTTCATCATCGCCGAACCTCGGCCCGTCTTCGATGCCTGGCTGAACGATCAGCTGCGGCCGGCGGCCGCTCCCGTGTCGGCCGAGGCCAAAACCGGCCACGACCTGTTCCTCAAACGGCCATGCGTGATGTGCCACAAGATCGGCGGCACCATCGCCGGCGGCACGGTCGCCCCAAACCTCACCCATATCGCAAGCAGGCAAACGCTCGCTGCCGGCACGCTGACAATGAGCCGCGGCAATCTCGCAGCCTGGATAGCCAATCCGCAGGGGATCAAGCCAGGCGCCCACATGCCCGTGGTGCGACTGGACGGGGACGAACTGAATGCGATCGTCGCCTATCTCGAGGGCCTGAAATGAGCAGCGCCGACGTGGCCCGTGAGCGTCGGCTCGCCGGCGAGCGAGCAGCGGCCGGCAAAGGAGACCTGGCCCCCGAGCGCGACGGTCCTCGCGATACCAGCCTCGACGACTCCAGCCTCGACCGCTGGCTGGCGCGGACATGGCAGACGGCGCCGGGCATCATCGGTGCGCTCTCGAGCGTCGACCACAAGATTGTCGCGCGGCGCTACCTGATCACCGCTTTCGCCTTCCTGTGCCTCGGTGGCCTCAGCGCCGTTGCCATGCGCATCCAACTGTCGGGGCCGGAGCGCGGGCTGATCGGGCCCGACCGCTACAACCAGCTGTTCACCATGCATGGCGTGACCATGATGTTCCTGTTTGCGGTGCCGATCGTCCAGGCGACCGGCATCTACCTCGTGCCGCTGATGGTCGGCACCCGCAACATCGCCTTTCCGCGCCTCAATGCATTCAGCTTCTGGATTTATCTCTCCGGTGGCCTCTTCGCCTGGGTGTCGTTTGCACTCGACATGGCGCCCGACGTCGGCTGGTTCTCCTACGTGCCGCTGTCCGGCCCTGAATTCGGGCCGGGCAAGCGTTCCGACGTGTGGGCGCAGATGATCACCTATACCGAAGTGTCATCGTTGGCGGTCGCGGTTGCCACCATCGTCACCGTGCTGAAGCAGCGTGCGCCGGGCATGTCGCTGGACAAGATTCCGCTCTATGTCTGGGCGATGCTGGTCACCTCCTTCGTCATCGTGTTCGCCATGCCGGCGGTCATGATCACGTCGACGTTCCTGATCCTCGACCGGCTGGTCGGCACCCATATCTTCAATCCCGCCGAGGGCGGCGACGTATTGCTGTTCCAGCACCTGTTCTGGTTCTTCGGCCACCCCGAAGTCTACATCATATTCCTGCCGGCTACCGGCATGGTGTCCTCGATCATCGCCGCTTTCGCCCGGCGTCCGGTATTCGGCTATCTGGGCATGGTACTCGCCTTGATCGCAGTCGGCTTTCTGTCGTTCGGCCTGTGGGTTCACCACATGTTCGCAACCGGTCTGCCCAAGCTCGGCGCGAGCTTCTTCACGGCCTCGAGCATGCTGATCGCCATTCCGAACGGGTTGCAGATCTTCTGCTGGCTGGCGACATTGTGGGACGGACGCCCGATAATCAGAACGCCGCTGCTGTTCGTGTTCGGCTTCTTCTTCACGTTCGTCGCGGGCGGCCTGACTGGGGTGATGCTGGCGTCGGTGCCATTGGACCTGCAAGTGCACGACACCTATTTCGTGGTCGCGCATTTCCATTACGTGCTGATCGGCGGGTCGGTGTTCCCGCTGCTCGGCGCGACCTATTTCTGGTTCCCCAAGATCACCGGCCGGATGATGAGCGAACGTCTCGGACGCTGGCACTTCTGGCTTGCCTTCCTGGGCTTCAATGCGGCGTTCTTTCCGATGCACATTGTCGGCCTGTGGGGCATGCCGCGGCGGGTCTACACCTATCCGGTGGAACTCGGCTGGGGCAACATCAACCTGTTCATCACAGCCGGCGCGATCATCCTGTTCCTAAGCTTCGTTCTGTTCACTATAAACCTGGTGTACAGCGCCTCGAGGGGCGCCCCGGCCGGGGACAATCCCTGGAATGCCGGCACGCTGGAATGGGCGACGAGCTCTCCACCGCCGAGCTATAATTTCGCTCGGATCCCGGTGGTTACCCACGCCGAGCCGCTCTGGGCCGAACGTGACACGCTGCCTGTCGCGACCGGGCTTCGCGTCGACGCGCGCGAACTTGTCATTTCGACCGTGGCAGAGGCGCATCCAGAGGTGCGCGAGAAGTCGGCGACGCCGTCGATCTGGCCATTGTTCGCCGCGCTCGCCGTCGGCGCCACCTTTCTCTATTCGATCTTCAGCCCGTGGGCGGTGGTCTGGGGAGCCGGGCCGATCGCCATCACTTTGATCGGTTGGTTCTGGCCGAAAGGCGATCCGGAGGATGAGGAATGAAACAGCGTCTTGTCGCCGATCTTTCCAAACTCCCGACCTTCGGGATCGGACCGCGCAGCCCGACCTGGTGGGGCACTCTCGCCTTCATGGCGCTGGAAGGCACCGGCTTTGCGCTCGCCGCAGGCACCTATCTTTACCTCGCCTATCTGTCGCCCAAATGGCCATTGGGCGTGCCGCCGCCCAACCATTGGCCGGGCACCATCGTCACGCTGTTGCTGCTCGCCAGCGTGGTGCCCAATCACATACTGAACCGCTACGCCGAAGCCTGTGCCATGGTGCCCGTGCGCATCGGCCTGATCGTCATGTCGCTGCTCGGTATCGCACCGCTTGTCGTGCGGTGGTTCGAATTTCCGGCCCTCAACATTTATTGGGATACCAATGCGTACGGCTCGATGTTGTGGGTCCTGCTCGGCCTTCACACAACGCACCTGATTACCGACGTCGGCGACACGCTGGTGCTGACGGTGCTGATGTTCACGCGCCATGGCTATAGCGGCCGGCGTTTCGGGGACGTTGGCGACAACGTCTTCTACTGGGATTTCGTGGTCGCGACCTGGATCCCGATCTATCTGTTGATCTACTGGATGCCGAGGCTTGACTGAGATGCGTGCGCTTCGCTTGGGCACATCATGGGGCGGGCTGTTGTCCGGACCTTTGGCCTGGGCGGTGTCGACGCAGCTGAATTACGCGGTCGTGGAGTGGCAGTGCGCCCACGGCATTCCCGTCATACCGGTCATTGCGCTGGTGCTGACAGTGCTGGCCTTGCTCGGCGGCGTGCTTTCGTGGCGGGCGCGACAGCAAGGTGGCGCCGCCTTTAAACCGGATCGTACGCGCGGCACCGAGCATTTCGTCGCCAATATCGGCATTCTCAGCGCGGTGCTGTTTGCGCTGGTAATCGTCATGCAAGGCGCGGCTTCGCTCATTGTTGACGGCTGCCTACGATGAGCTTCGACGCGCTCTTCTCGACCTCGATCTGCTACGGTGCCGGCGCCCCGCAGGCCGGCTGGACGCTGGCGTTGCCGATCACGCTGCCACTAACCATGATCGCACTGCTTTACGCGGCAGGCGCCTTTCGGCTGTGGCGGCGGAGTGCCCGCAGCCGCCCGTTGCGGTTGCGGCAAGCCTTGCTGTTTGCGACCGGCTGGGCCATTTTGGCGGCAGCACTGGTCAGTCCGCTCCATGCATTGGGTGAGCGCGTTTTCACCGCCCACATGATCGAGCACGAGCTGTTGATGGCGGTGGCGGCACCCCTGCTGGTCGCCTCCCGTCCGGCGGCGGCGATGATGTGGGCATTGCCGATCAAGCTGCGGCTGGCATTTGGCGCAGCCGGGCAGGCGAAGGTGCTTCGAGCCGTTTGGGCCGCCGTCAGCCGCCCTCTAGCCGCGACCTTCCTGCACGGCGTCGCGATATGGGCGTGGCACGTTCCGGCGCTGTTCGAGGCGGCGCTTGCACAGGGTGTCCTGCATTATGCGCAACATGCCAGCTTCTTCGGTACGGGGCTGCTGTTCTGGTGGGTGCTGCTGCCGCGTTCAGGCCGCGAACAAGCCTACGGCAGCGCAGTCATGCACCTCTTTTTCACCTCGCTGCACACCGGCCTGCTCGGGGTGCTGCTGCTGGTCTCGCCAAGGCTGTGGTACCCGGTAAACGCAGCCGGCGCGGAATTGTGGAGCCTTAGCCCGCTCGAGGACCAGCAGCTCGCCGGCTCGGTGATGTGGGTTCCGGCCGGCCTGATTTATGGCGGAGCCGCGTTGCTCCTGGCCGGTCTGTGGATTCGCTCAAGTGGACAGAGAAGATGGGAGGCGTCGCATGCGCTCCAGGCTGTCTAAGCTGGTCATTGGTGCCGGGACGGCAATTGCCGTGCTGGCCGCAGCTTGGGCGGCGCTGACGTTGTGGCCGGAGCGCCTCGTCAGGGTCGCGCATAAGACGGACAATGCCCCTGGCAGCATCGGCGTGCGCGCAACATCGCGCTTCACTCCGTCCGGACCCATCCTCGGCGCCGCGGCAATTGTCGTGCTTGTTGCAGCCCTGGCCGGGATCGCGTTGTACTTCGAGCAAAGCCGTCGAGTGGAGCAGAAGGCCGACAATGCAACCGGCGGTGTTGGCGCCCGCGCCATACCAATCATCATGGCCAATGGCTGTGCCGGATGCCACACGATCACTGGCGTGCCCGGCGCGCAGGGACTGGTCGGTCCACGCCTCGACGCCAGCTTGGCCACCCGGGTCTATATCGGCGGCGTATTGTCCAACAACCCGCGAAACATGGTTCGTTGGATACGCGCCGCAAGAGAGATCAATCCGCACACGGCAATGCCTTCGACCAGAATTTCCGAGCAGGAGGCGCGGGATATCGCGGCCTATCTCTATTCGCTGAAATGAAAGTCATCGCTGATCCCGGCAGCTGCACGCGGCCTGTCTTCACCAGTCGATCGCAGGCCGAGTGATCATCAGCCAGAAAATCCCGAGTACCGCAGCGAAGGCGGGGAAGCCGAAGGCGAACCACAGCCAGAAGAGCCGATGATAGCGCGGCGGCAACGGCGCGCCTGCAGTGGCGGCTTGCGATGCCAGCTTGCGCATCTGCATTTGCATCCAGACGACCGGGAGCCAGAACATTCCGGTGAAGATATAGAGCGCGATCGAAAGTACGATCCAGCCCTCCGACAGCGAGTAGCCTGCCTGCCAGGCGAGCGCGGCTCCGGTCAAAGGCTGCGCGACCACGGCCGTCGCGGTGAAAAGGAAGTCGGCGACGACGACGATACGCGCCACCGCCGCAACCGTCGCGGCATTGCCGGTCCTGTGGGCGAGCAGCATGAAGAAAGCGATACCGGCGCCGGTACCAAGCAGCACGGATGCGCCGATGACATGCAGAAATTTCAGCAGGAAATAGAGCATCAACGCTCCTCCAGCACTGCCAAGGCCACAAAGTGCAGCACCAGGATCGGCAACACCTTGAGGAACGGCCCAAGCGGGTCGTTCCACAGCTCGGGGCTCAGGAAGCTTCCGACGACCAGGTAGAAGAGCGAGAGCGCGATGCCGCCATAGAGGCCTTTTCGCGCCGCCGGCCGCCAGGCTATGAGCACGCCGACGGCGATGTCGGCAAGAGCGCCGGCGATCACGGCCGGTGCCGACAGGATGCCGGCCCCCGTGCCTTGCATCAGATCGACGCCGCTGCCGTAGCCGGTTGTCAGCGACACGATTCCCGTCATGATCCAGAAGAAGGGCAGGACGACGAAGATCGCCGGCTTGATGAAATACAGCCGGGCAAACCATTTTTCCTGCACCGTTGCCGGATTGAGCGCGAGGAAGCCCGCCAGGGTTTGCGGGCGTATGCCGGTCGCAGCGGTCCAGTCCGAGGGATCTCCAACCGCTCCTCGGCCGATCTCTCTGGCCGCGTTGGTGCGCATCGGTGGACGCCAGCCGAACATCGCGGCAAGGTCGCCGAGGCGGTAGAGAAGCCTTGCAACAGCCGCCGGCAAGACAAACCTGGCTGCAGGAGCCCAGCCGAGCCATCGGCGATAGCTGCCGACGACCTCGTCCATGCTCAGCTGTTCGGGACCGACAAGTTCCAACACGACGCGAGACGGACTGTCGGGATCGAGAAGGAAGACGACTGTTGAGACCACATCGTCGAGTAGTACCACCTGGAGCCGGCCGGTGGCGGGCATGGACGGCAGCACCGGCAGCGAGGCGAGACCCCTAAACAATGCGCTGGCCCCAAACACCGGCCGGCCGAGCACCACGGACGGGCGCAGGATCACCCAATCCAGATCAAGCGCCATAAGCGCTTGGTCGCCGGCCAGTTTCGTCGCCGAGAACGTCGAAGGCTGCGCCCGATCGACGCCGATTGCCGAGAAGTGGATCACCCGGGCAACCCCTGCCCGCGCACAGGCGAGGAAGAGTGCTGCCGCCGCCTCGCGATGGACTTCGCGCGTCTTTTCACGAGGGCTATCCTGCAGAACGCCGGCACAATTGACGACGGCGTCTATGCCCCTGAGGTGCGGTAGCCAGTCTTCGGGCTGCAGCGCCACCGCCATGTCCAGCACCAGCAATTGATAATTGCCGGTCCGGTTTGCGCCGGGGCTGCGGACCAATCCGATCACCTCATGTCCTTCGGAAAGAAGGCGTGCCACGACCGAGGCACCGATCAGGCCGGTGGCGCCGGTAACCAGGACTTTCACTGGACCCCATTCTCCGACGGCGGGAAAGTATCGTTCATTCCGGTTTATCGCCCTCGATACTCCCCTTCATACCGGAAAGTTCTTCCGTCGCGCATAACAACCGCGGCCGCGCCGGATCGGAGATGTCGAGCTTGTCCCAAGGGATGCGGTACATGCTGTCGCGACTGCGCAGTCCAAAGACATTGAGGACCGCAATGCCGATGGCCGAAGCGGACAGACGCTCGAAGGCCGCGTAGATGCCGACATGGTACTCGCTAATCACAAGGTCGTCGCCATCCGGTTCGGCGCGTATCTCCTCGATATGACCGATGCTTTTGCCGCGCTGCGAAAGCACATTCCTGCCAGCCAATTGCTCGAGATTGATGGTGGCCATCATCCAGCTCCCGGGATGCGCCCAATGACATGATCGCGCAGCCAGTCCTGCCAGTCGAAGATCGCCGTTTCGCGGACGTCGATATCGAACTCGATGTCGACGCCGATGTCGCGCACCTTGTTCCAGGCGATGCGGTGCGGCTCGGCATGGCGCTTGCCGCCGAGCCTTGCCGCAAGCCGCGCCATCCAGCGCCCGGGTCGCTCGCCAAGCCGACGCGCCAGCGTGATCGAGCCGAGCTCGACCGCAACGATTTTGGGCGGCTTGCCTGGCCTGAGCTCGGCCACCAGACCGTCCACCTTGCCGATCTTGACCTGCTCGCGGTCGACCACTTGCTTGTCCAGAATGTCGCGTAGCAAATCCATCACGTGCCTCCGAATATCTGCAAAGGAATGGTCCCGATCGCGAGCACGAAACCGAGCGCAATGATGAAGATGACCGCGGCATTCGCGATCATGCCATTGCGGTGCTCGCCGACATAACGCTCGTCATTCAGCAGGAAAAGGAACGGCACCACGGTCAGCGGCAGGCTGGCGGCCGTCAGCGCCATGGAAAAGATGGTTAGCTTCAGCGGATCGAGACCCAGTGCGATCGGAATGGCGGCGAGAAACAGCGAGACAGTGTAGACGGTGCTGAAGCCGGGATCGTCGCGCGGTTTCTGGTCCTCGCCCCACGTCCAGCCGAAACCCTGCGCCACGAGATAGGCTTGCTGCAGCCCGATTTCGAGCGCGGCACCGAAGCAGGCAATGCCGAGCGATGCGACGAACAGGATGAATCCCCAGAAACCGAAGATCTGGATCAGCATCAGCGGCAATTGATGGTAGTCGTCGACCTGCTCTATGCCGTGCGCCGCCAGCACGAGCGCCGCCACGATCAGCACACCGATCGCGATCGTGCCGCCAAAACTCATGCCAATGCCGGCAATCGCCCGATTGGCTCCGAGATAGCTCCTGTCCCACTGATCCTCGATCGCTCCCGACGAATAGAACATGAACAGGTAAGGCGATATCGACGCGCCAAGAATGCTGACCGCCATGAACCAGTATTTGGCCGCGTCGTGGTCCGGCAGAGTGGGCACGGCGCCGGCCGCAACCTGCCCCCAATCGGGTCTCAGCATGATAGCGCCAACCACGAAGCACAGCGTGACGAGACCGAGGATCGAGACGCCTTTTTCGATGAAGCCGAACGTGCCTTTCCAGAGGAACAGCCATGCCAGAAAAGCGACCGGCAGCGCCCACCAATGAAAGCCGATGCCGGTGGCGAGCTCGAGCGCAATGGCAACACCGCCGATTTCGGCTGCCATGACCAGGAAATTGACCAGCAAGGTCGCAAGCAACGGCCACAGAAAGGCGTTGAAGCCAAACCGTTCCCGGATCCCGTCGGCGATGGTGTGATGGCTAACTGCGGCGAAGCGTCCGGCCATTTCGACCAGGAAGATGATGCAGATCGTGCCCAGGACGACGGCCCATATCAGCTGAAACCTGAACGCCGCGCCGGCCTGAGCGGCGGTCGCCACTGATCCGACCTCAAGAAAGCCGCCAACGCTGGTGACGACGCCGAGCGATATTTCGAGCAGCTTCTTCATGATTTCGGCGCGAAATATTTCGCGTAGGACGTGCTCAGATCGGCGGCGGCGGCCCGCAGATCCTGCTGCGCGTGTTCCACTTCCGAGCGGTTGCCGTTCTGCACGGCCGTCGCCGCGCGAATTACCGCTGCCGAAAGCCGTCCAACCGCCATCGTCAGACCGGCTTGCCCGCTGGGCTCAGGCGACTTGGCGGACTGGATTTGCGCACCGGCATCGGCGAGCGCCTTGCCGACCGATTGCAAAGTGCGCGACGTGTATTCCGACGGGGCTCCCCCAGCGATCCAGCTCTCCAGGACCAGCGATGCGGTCTGTGTGGCGGAAGCCGCGGTTTTCGACTGCTGCTCGACCTGGTCGGAAGGCGAGCATGCCGTCAATACAAATATTATCAGCAGCAAGCACGGGCGGTCTGGTCGAAGACCGACGGCTGTAACGGCATTTACAATACGTGCTTGTAGCGTTGCTGCCACACGATTGTTCTCCCCGCACCAAGCGACTTCGGCGCGAAGGTTGATCTAGAGCGCTGGGTGATCAGGTCAACTGAACCGCGATGAACGGCGCTGGCACCGCGGAACAAACCAGCGATCGCCGGATTAGGGGATGAGGAGGCAAAGGCCATGGACAGGGAAGAGCGTATCAGGCAGCGAGCCCATGAGATCTGGGAGCGCGAAGGCCGTCCGCAAGGACGCGAGCGCGAGCACTGGGATCAGGCCGTGCAGGAGATCGAAGCTGAGGGTTCCGAGGCCGAACGCGGCCCGGTCGTGCCCGATCCAACGGTCGAGGCCGGCTCCGATCCGGAGGCACGCGGCAGCAAGCGGCGGCGAGGGACATGAGGCCGATGCCTCGTTTCGTCGCCTGGATCGTGGTCGTACTGGTCGTGCTGTTCGCCGCCTGGCTGATGATCGGGCGCGACAGAACCGGCGGCGGAGGTCAGCCCACGCCGCACGCAATTGATCAAAATGGATAGGAGCCGACATGACGGGAACCGATACTCATCCTGAACAAGACCCGGCGGAAGGATCGCGATCGATAGTGGAAAAGCAGCTCCGCAAGGAGCAAGGCGGCGAGGGTCAAGATCGCAAAGCCGAGCCAGCTTCCGACAAATCCGGCAGCAAGACCAAGACACCTTCGGAAGCGCCGAAGAAAGGCCCAGGCTTGGATTGAGCCGGCTGACAGCGGGCTCACACTATTGGTTGACGTTCGGCCAAACCGACGGCAGCTGCTTCGGTCCTCTTTCCCGTCGAGCCTGGGGCCTCGAAATAGTGGGGATAGCGCTGCTGGACGATTTCGAGCACCTCGAAGATGCGGCGAAGATGCGTTCGCATCGCCTCTTCCGCCGCAAACGCGTCGGCCTGCTCAAGCGCATCGACAATCCGCCGATGCTGGCCGAGGACCACCGACATGCTGTCGAGGCGCGGAAAAGACAGGAAGCGGAAGCGGTCCATGTGCAGCTTCGCCGCGCTGATGTCGGCCCAGATTCCGGGGAAGCCGGCATGGCTGGCGATGTGCTGGTGGAACAGCTCGTCCGACTTGAAGAAGCGCCTGTCGTCCGCGATTGAGGCGAACGTCTCCTGGACGGCCAGTTCGCCTTTGAGCACGGCAAGCAGGTCGGCACGGCGCGGGCTCTCGACCGCGCGCTTGATCAGGCCGACTTCGAGCGCTTCGCGCAGGAACTGCGATTTCTCGAGATCGGCAATCCGGAGCGGCGCCACCATGCTGCCGCGCTGCGGATAAATGTCGATCAAGCCAAGACCGGCCAGCCGGGCGAGCGCCTCCCTGACCGGCGTGCGGCTCACGCCAAGGGCTTCCGACATCGCCTTTTCCGAGATCACTTCATGCGGCTTCAGACGGAAGGTCAGGATCTGGTCGAGCAGAACCTCGAACGTCCTCGCCGCGACCGATACGCCGGGGCCGGTTTCGCCCAACCGCCCCTCGGTGGTGGTCCGCATTCCCAAAAGCCCTGCCATCGGCGACCCCTTATAGGCTCTGCAGCGTCAAGCCGTTCATGAAATGCCTGCGCAAGCAGCAGCGCCGACGTTATTCCTTGCGCGGAGAACCGCCGATGCGCGCCAGCAGGCCGCCATCGACGCGTACGACCTCGCCGGTGACGAAGGAGGCATCGTCGGACAGCAGGAAGGCGACGACTGCGGCAATCTCTTGCGGCCGGGCGGTACGGCCGAGCGGATGCATATTGTCGAGGATGCGCAGGATCTCGTCGGGCTTATCGTTGAGTTTGACCGCATCCCGCAGCATCGGCGTGTCGACCGCACCCGGAGCGACGGCATTGACGCGCACGCCGAGCGGCGCATAGTCGACGGCCATCGATTTGACCAGGCCGATCAGGCCGTGCTTGGCCGTGCTGTAGGCCAGAACCCCTTCCTGGCTGGCCAGACCCTGCACCGAGCTCATATGGACGATGGCGCCGCGGCTTTGCCGCAGCAGCGGCATCGCCGCGCGGGAGAGCAGGTAGGCAGCCTTGAGGTTGACGTTCATCACCTCGTCCCAAAGCGCCTCGTCCGTGGTCTCCACCGTTCCGTAACGCTGGATGCCGGCATTGTGGGAGAGCATGTCGAGCCCGCCGAACGCGGACCGGGCAAGCTCGACGGCGCGGCCGCAGGCTTCAGTGTCGGCGGTCGAGCCAAGCACGGTGTGCACGGTCACGCCGCGCCCCGAAAGCTGTGCCGCGACCTCGTCCAGCTGATCGCCCGCCCGGTCGAACAGGATCAGGTCGACACCTTGCTCGGCCAGTCTTTCGGCGACAGCACGACCGATGCCCATGGCTGCCCCGGTTACCAGTGCGCGTTTTTTGAACTCAGCCATTTATCCTCCCTCGAACAGTTGCGCAGTGACTGCCATGGTAGTCGATCGGCGCCACTTGACGTGCCCTTCTTTGCCGAACCGGCCCAACCGTGTTCGGCGTCATGTCGATCCTTGCATGAAAGCCAGCGTTTCCGCGCGCGTCGGTGCTCCAAGACGTCCGCCAAAGCGCAGGCATTTCAGGGCGGCGGCGGCACTGGCCACTGCTATCGCCCGCTCTTCGTCCCAACCTTCGGCCAGGCCGAGAGCGAAGGTGCCGTGGAACACGTCGCCTGCCGCCAGGGTGTCGACGGCTTCGACCCGCGGCGACGGCAGATGACGGACGTCATTGCTGCCCGAGTAGCGGAACACGGTGCCGTTCGCGCCATCGGTGACCGCCACGAAGGCGCCGGTCCGTTCGCCGAGAATGGCGACGGCAGAACCGGCGGAAGCCTCCGGACCGCACAGGATGCGCGCCGCCGGCAGCGAGGCAACGACATGCGAGGCGAGCGGCAGCAACCGGTCGAGCACCGGTCGCGACGCGACATCGGCATCAAGGATCGCCGGAATGCCGCATTCGCGGGCCTTCGCCAGCGCCAGCGCGGCGGCTCCGGGCCAGCGGACATCGACCAGCACGGCGTCGAAGCGGGAAAAATCTGCATGTGGAAGACGGTCCGGATCGGCTTGCGTGACGGCATCGTAGAAGGGCACGATCATACGCTCGCCGGCGGCATCGACCAGGATCGTAGCAATGGCCGAGCGGCCGCCCTCGACCTTTCGCACCAGCGAACAGTCGACCCGCTCCGCCTCCATCTGGGCGATGACGTCCCGGCCGACGGCATCGTTGCCGACGCTTGCCCATAGCCAGACCTGACCGCCCTGGCGGCTGGCCGAGGCGGCGGCGCTTGCCGCCATACCGGCCGCGATCTGCACGGCCTCGCTTGGCAGGAACTTGCCGGCGCCGGAGGGCAGGACATCGAGGCGCAAGATCGTGTCGTAGGTGAGCGCGCCGACGCAGAGCAGGCGGGGCGCCGTCATTGCAGCCGGTAGCCGCGCTGATGGGCAATCGCCGTCATTACGCCTCTCAGTTCGGCAAGGCCGCGAAGACGGCCGATCACGGGGTAGCCCGGATGGGTGTGCCGCGCAGCGTCATCGATCAGCTCGTGGCCATGATCCGGGCGAAACGGCAGCAGCGCCGACGGTTCGCCGGCGTCGCGGCGGCGTTGCTGCTCGTCGAGCAAGATCGAGACCACCGAGACCATGTCGACATCGCCGCTCAGATGCTCGGATTCCATGAACGAGCCGTCCGGGTCCTTGCTGACGTTGCGCAGATGCACGAAGTTTATCTTGTGCGCAAAGCGCCTGGCGATGGCGGGCACGTCATTGGCCGGGTTGGCGCCCAGCGACCCCGTGCACAAGGTGAGGCCGCTATGGGCCGATGGCACTGCGTCCAGGATAAAGGCGATGTCGTCCGCGTTCTTGACGATCCGGCACAGGCCGACGAGATCGCGCGGCGGATCGTCCGGGTGGATCGCCAACGTGACGCCCGCCTCTTCGGCCGCCGGCAGAACGTTTTCGAGAAAACGGACGACGTTCTCACGCAGCCGGTCGTGCGACAGGCTCGACTGCTCGGCCACCACTTCGCGCAATTCCGCTATGTCATAGCGCTTGAAGGCGCCTGGCAGGCCGGCCATGATGTTGGCAAGCAGACGCTCTTTTGACGCACCCGGCGTCGTCTCGAACCATTCGCTCGCCCGCTGGAGAACATCGGACGCATAGTCGCGCTCCGATCCCTTGCGCTGCAGCATGTAGCAATCGAACGCGGCAAGCTCGTGCATGTTCATGCGGAGCGCCCGTCCGCCGCCCGGCAGCGGCGCAGCCAGGTCGGTCCGGGTCCAGTCGAGGATCAGCATGAAGTTGTAGCAGACCGTGCGCACACCGCAGGCGCCGAGATTGCGTAAGGTCTGCCTGAAATTGTCGTAGAGCCGGTCGAGATCGCCGCGGCCGAGCTTGATGTCCTCGTGCACGGGCACACTCTCGACGACGCTCCATTTCAGGCCCATCGTCGGATCCGCCTCGATAAGCGCCTGGCGCTGCCTGATGGCGTCGATCGGCCAGACTTCGCCGTAAGGGATGTCGTGCAGTGCCGTCACGATGCCGGTCGCGCCGGCCTGCCTGGCATGGGCAAGCGTTGCCGCGTCGCTCGGCCCAAACCATCGCCACGTCTGCTCCATTCGACCTCCAGCTGCGGAATTTCTCGATGAGGACCGCTGATGTATTGGATACTACCATGGCAGTCAATTGCTTGCCGCAGCCCAGTGCCTGTGTCCGCGTTCGGGCGGCCGCCCTATGAGAGATTACAACGGTACGTGGCGTTCAGATTGAACGGCTATCCAAGATCCGAGTTTCGGCTGGCCCAAATCGCGCCGCGTTCGAACATCGTGCGCATTTGCGGCACGGCGAACTCGTCGGCGGTGTGCCCGAGCGCGCTGTAGAAGACGCGGCCCTTGCCGTAGCGGCGCTTCCAGACAACCGGCATGACGACGCCGGCGATGAAATCGAGATGCTCGCCGGTGAAAGTAGTCGTCGCCAGCACCTCGTTGGTCGGATCGACATGCATGTAATACTGCTCTGAACGGTAGGCGAAGCCGTCGATGCCCTGCATGACCGGATCGCCCGGCCTGGTGATGTCGACGTGATAGTCGATGATGTTGCCGGGATGGGCGACCCACTGGCCGCCGGTCATGAACTGGTATTCCGGCTCGTTGCGGAAGCTGTCGCACATGGTGCCGTGAAAGCCCGCAAGGCCGGTGCCGGCCCCGACGGCGCTGGTCAGGTTTTGCAGCTCCGGCTTTTCGATCGTCGACATGGTGATCACCGGGACGATGAGATCGAGCTTGCTCAGCTGCGGATCGGCAAGCGCCGAAGTCCCCTGCTCCAGCTGCACGTCGAAGCCGTTGCCGGCCAGCATCTCCTTGACGATTTCGGCGCTTCGGGCCGGGGTGTGACCTTCCCAGCCGCCCCAGAAAATCAGTGCCGTCTTGCTCATCGCATTATTCCCTATTCCAGAATTCCGAAAGGCAGGTCGGCGCGCATCGGCGCCGGCCGGGCGCAGCCATATCTGAGATCGATACGCTGGCCTATCTCTGCTGAAGAGATGATCGATTCCATGATTTCCAGGACATGGAGGGAAAGATCGAGACTGGCGCGGTGTTGTCTGCCGGAGACGATCGCCTGCGCCATGTCGGCAAGGCCGAGGCCCCGGTAATTGCCGTTGCCATAGGAATGGATCTGATCGGCTACCGTCCAGTCGCCCTTGCGCTGGCTGGTCCTGATGTCGCCCTGGAACTGGTTGGGATCGGAGACGATCATCGAGCCCGTGGTTCCGTAAAGTTCGATGTGATTGTGCTCATGCTTCCAGACGTCGAAGCTGGTGGTGATCGAGACCGCGGCGCCATTCTCGAATGCGAGCAGGCCGGAAATATGGGTCGGCACCTCGACCCGGATGGTTTCGCCCTGGCGCGGTCCAGAACCGATGGTGCGGGTGGCGTAGGAAGACTTCGCCTGCCCGGTCACGGATTTTACCGGACCCAGGAGATTGACAAGGCAGGTCAGATAGTACGGTCCCATGTCGAGCATCGGCCCACCGCCGGGCTGATAGTAGAAATCCGGATTGGGATGCCAGAGCTCGTGGCCGGGCACCTGCATGAAGGCAGAGCCGGCGACAATGGTCCCAGCCGTATCCTCATCGACCAGCCGCCGCGCCGTTTGGTGGGAGCCGCCAAGAAAGGTGTCGGGTGCGCAGCCGACGCGCACGCCCTTTTCGCGCGCGGCCGCGACCAGCCGCTCGGCGTCGCTGAGCGTCGTTGCCAGCGGCTTCTCGGAATAGACGTGCTTGCCTTGCCCGACAGCCTGCAGGCCGACCGGCACATGATGCTGCGGCGTCGTCAGGTTGAGCACGATCTCGACGCGCGGATCGGCCAACAGCGCGTCGACCGGCATGGCAGCCAGGCCGTAGGCCGCTGCCTTGGCCTCGGCCGCCGCCCGGTTGATGTCGGCGACGCCGACAATGTCGAGCACCGGGAATTGTGGCGATGCCTTCAGATAGGCATCCGAAATGTTGCCGCAGCCGATTATGCCGACACCGATCCTCCGCATGGGCTTCTCCTCAAAAGGCGGCATTGATGAAACAGCAGAACTCGTTTGTCACCCCCTTTCGGCCAGACGACGTTATCCCGTGACAAGGATATACCTCGAGAGCCTCAGAACCGCCGCCCGATCACAATCGCGCGCCTATGCGCGAGCCGCTTGCTTTCGAGGTCGAACGGCCGGTACTCAGCAACATTGCTTCATGTAGCTTGCTCGACATTTTTGATGCCGGCTTTAGAAGGACGCACATGATCCGCCCACAAGGAACCATCGCACCGATCCTGACGCCGTTCGAAAACGACGGCCGCATTGCCCGCGACCTCTGGATGTCACACGCCAAATGGGTGCTGGATCAGGGAGCGCATTTCCTGTCGCCGTTCGGCACCACGGGCGAGGCCTTGTCCGTCTCGTTGCGCGAGCGCATGCAAGCGCTGGAGTGGCTGGTCGAGGCCGGCATTTCGCCAGGCCGTCTGATACCCGGCACCGGTGTCACAGCACTTGCCGAAACCGTCGAGCTGACGGCGCATGCCGTCGGGCTCGGCTGTGCCGGGGTGATGGTGCTGCCGTCGTTCTTCTATACGGCCGCCGGCGACAACGGACAGGCCCGCTACTATGGCGAGCTGATCGAACGGGTGGCGAACCCGGCGATGAGGATGATCCTCTACCACATCCCGCAGAATTCCGGCGTACCGGTGAGCCCGGCGCTGACCGCCCGCTTGAGCCAAGCGTTTCCGGATGTCGTGGTGGCTTACAAGGACAGCGCCGGCGATTGGAACAACACCGCGGCGGTCATTGCGGCAGCCCCAGGGGTCGCGGTGTTCCCGAGCTCGGAAGCACAGCTGACGAAAGGCCTCGCCAACGGTGCTGCGGGGTGCATCTCGGCGACGGTCAATCTGAATGCCGCAGCGATCCGGGCCCTCTACGACGCAGCACTGGCGGGAGAGGACATTACTGACGCGGATGCCGCCATCAAGGCGTTCCGCAAAATCATCCAGGACGCCGGCCTCATCTCCGCGATGAAGGCAGTGCTGGCGGTACGGTCCGGCGACAGACGCTGGCTGAACCTGCGCGCGCCGCATGAGAACGCGACGCAAGCCACCGGCGAAGCTTTGCTCGCCGCTCTCGGCCCGCTAGCCGACCATATCGGCCGGAGCTGACTATCGGGCCGTGTTCAGGGCGGCAGCAGCGCGTATCAGCGCCTTGAACGCATTCTCATCTATATCTTCGCCCTCACGGATATCGATGGCGCGCCTGGTGTTGCCTTCGAGACTGGAGTTGAACAGGCCTGAAGGATCCGGCAGGGAGGCGCCCTTTGCGAAGGTCACCTTCACGACGTTCTTGTAGGTCTCGCCGGTGCAGATTATTCCGGCGTGCGACCACACCGGAACGCCTCGCCACTTCCACTCCTCGACCACTTCCGGGTCAGCCTGCTTGACGAGAGCGCGGATATGGGAAAGCGTCTTGCCTCGCCAATCGCCCAGCTCACTGATCCTCGCATCTATCAGCTGAGAGGGAGAGCTTTCTGCATTTCCTTCCATAGAGCCGCTCTTCATCATCATTGTCGCTTTCCCTAGGGTTGTTGCCGCTCGCCCGTCACATGAATACCGCTAGTCGGCACCGGGTTTGCGGGAATGACTCGCATTCCACTCACATTCGCTCGCCAGGCAACTGGCTGGCTTGCTTTACCCAGTCGGTGAGTTGAGCTTCGTCGAGCTGGTCGTCCTCGCGGATGTCGAGGTAGCGCACGTCCTTGTGCTTGGACTCGCCTGGAGGGACAGGATGCAGCGACGTGCCGCGGAAGAAAGCCAGCTTGATGTACTTTGTGAAGCAATGGAAGTTGAGGAACCAGCCTTGACCCTCTACGCCATAGAAGGGCGAGTTCCATTTGACGGCCTTGCGCAGGTTGGGAACGTTGCGCTCGATGAGTGCGTCGAGGCGGCGGCCGACGTCGCGTTTCCAGCCCGGCATGGCCGCGATGTAGGCCTGCACAGGAGCGTCACCATCACCCTTCGGGATCTGCGGGTTGCCGCCTGCGAGGAGGACCGGCTTGGCGGCTGCAGGCTTGGCGGCGGGCTTCTTCGCGACCGCCGCTGACTTGATGGACGTCTTGTTGGCCATGCGTTCACTCCAATGCGCCGGTGCCCCCTGCGTTGCGCCACTTGGGCGCGTAAGGCAGCACGAACATGTACAGACCGGTAAGCAGGAGCAAGCCGATTGGAAACAGCGGCAACAGGTATACCCAGTAGGCGGGTTCCTTGCCTACTCCCAGGCTGATGAAGATGGCGGCGACGACCGCCGCAAAGATAATCGACAGCCAGCGGTGGATCTGCCGAACCCATTTGTTCCAATCCATTGAGACCTCCTCTGAAGACGAACCGAAGCGGATCGGGCGGCCCGTTTGGCGACTCCCGCCGGGCAGCCACGCCACTGAACGCATGCTTTACCAGCGCGCCAGTTGGGTGATTTGAACGAGATTGCCGCAGTTGTCGTTCAGCTGGGCGATGGTCGAGCCGGTTACTTCGGTCGGCGGCATCGTGAACTCGGCGCCGCGCGCTTTTATGCGCTCGTAGTCGCCCTTGACGTTATCGGTGAAGAACATGACCGCGGGCTGGCCCTGCTGGAAAATGGCTTGCTGGTAGGTCTTTGCAGCGGGGTTTTCATTGAGCGCGAGTTGCAGCTCGGCACCGTCCGGCTCGTCGGGTGATCCAACGGTCAGCCAGCGAAACGGCCCATTGCTGAAATCGGCCTTCTTGGTAAAGCCGAGCGTTTCGGTGTAAAAGCCCAGTGCCTTTTCCTGGTCGTCCACGTATACTTTGGCCAACTTGATCTTCATTGGCTTGCCTCCATTATCGCCTCGTGATGTCGCTCTGTAACAGAGCCCTTGCTTGGATAGCCCAGCGGATCTCAGTCCGTCCGCGCCAGAACCTGCTCCAGGTCGTCAAAGAACCTCGGCCAGCCCACTTTGGCACCCCGGAAGTAAGGCTGCTGATCCGGCCGGAAGCCCGACTGTTCCATGCGCAAGCGGGCTCCGGTGCTCGTGGGGGTGAGGGTCCAGGAGACGACACTCTTGAGATCCTTGGTATCCCACGTGTAAGTCAGTGTTCTGTTCGGCTCGACCGTCTGCACCTGACATTCGACAGCGCCCCAGTCTGCGTGAAGATTGAAACGGTGGTCCGCGACAGGTTTGAAGTCATTTTTCATGAGCCACTCCTCGATCAAGTGTGGTTGCGTGAGCGCGCGCCAGATCTTCTCGGGCGGATAAGCGATTTCCCGTTCGACAACGACGGAGAGCGTTTCGGTCGCCATTTCGTTCACTGGTCCATCCTTTTGAGCAGGTCTTCGAGGTCGTCGAACCGGCTCTGCCAGAACCCGGTCATCTGGCTTGTCCAGTCAATCAGGGGGGCAAGCGCAGCAAGCTGCGCGCTATAATGGGTCTGTCGCCCTGCATGGCGGTCGCGCACGAGCCCGGCCTGCCTCAAAACGCCGAGATGTTTTGACACGGCCGGTTGCGAGATCCCGGCCTGAGCCGTTAGAGCCCCGACCGTCTGCTCTCCTTCGCGACACAGCCGCTCAAAAATAGCGCGCCGAGTCGGATCGGCAAGCGTTCTGAAGAGTACATCGTGAGCGTTTGGCATTGGGATCGATAACCCTTCGGCTATTGATCGATGTATAACCACCGGGATATGTGTGAGTCAAGCGGGAAGCGGCATAATTCTCGTTGCAGGAGCGATCACCTGCTTCGCTCACACAGCGGTCTTCAAGAAGTGGAACGAGAAAATGGTCGCGCGCCGCGACAGTCGCTGACCTGGGGCAGCCTGGTGTGCCAAAGTACTCTGCGCTGGAATCGTCAAGTATGATGCGCTATATGACTATCTACATGGTCAGGAGCGTGACATGGACGCGGTCAATCTGGCGGACGCCAAGGCACATCTGAGTGAGCTCGTCGACCGGGTTGAAGCTGGAGACTCGATCGACATAACCCGGCGTGGCAAGCCGGTCGCCAGGCTCACGGCCGTGGCCCGCCCTCGCAAACGGATCGACGCCGTCGTGCTCCAATCCCTGACCGCAACCATGCCTCTGCAGGCTCAGGCTGCCGCCGATCTGGTGCGATCGATGCGAGATGGCGATCGCTATTGACGTCCTATCTCGATACTTCGCTGATCATCGCGGCGCTATCCAACGAAGCCATGACCGCGCGCGTTCAGGGCTGGCTGGTGGAGCAGGACCCAGCGCAACTTGTGATCAGCGGCTGGACCATCACCGAGATGTCCTCCGCCATGGCGATCAAGCTTCGGACCGGACAGATCGACCTGGAGCAACGCGCGGCAGCGCTCGCGATGTTCAATAGGCTTGTCGCTGAGAGCTTCACCGTGCTGCCGGTGACGGGCGGGCATTTTCGGGTCGCCGCGAAATTCGCCGATCAGCATATGCTCGGGCTTCGTGCTGGCGACGCCCTGCACCTCGCGACGGCATCGGAGCATGGCGCCACGGTGTGGACCCTCGACCAGCGGCTCGCCGAGGCAGGACCGATTCTCGGCGTGCCGACGCAGTTGCTGGCATGATCGAGGCCCTCTCCTCCAAAATGAATAAACCGATTGGCTGCAATTCTTGACCTTGACGACTTGTGGATATACATTTCTTCCAGCGTATATCTAAGAGAGGAAGTGGCATGCAGGTCGCCAAATGGGGAAACAGTCTTGCGGTCCGCCTTCCCGCCGCTGTGGTCGAAGCGCTTGAACTCAGGGAAGGCGATGAGATCGAAATCCATGTCGCTGACGCCCGCCAGCTTGGCGTCGCGCGGAAGCCCGGGCGTGAGGAGTTGCTGAAGCGTCTCCGCGCCTTCCGCGGTCGGCTTCCCGCTGACTTCAAATTCGATCGGGACGAGGCAAATGCCCGTTAGTTTTTTCGATACCAATGTCCTTCTTCATATCGCGTCAGGCGACACGGCGAAGGCGGATCGGGCCGAGGCGGCCATCGCCGATGGCGGGGCGATCAGCGTGCAGGTTCTCAATGAACTCACCAATGTCGCGCGTCGGAAGATGCAAATGTCATGGGACGACACGCATGCGCTGCTGACCACGCTGCGCGGCCTGTTGACGGTTCATCCGCTCACGCTCGAGACCCACGAAACAGGATTGAGGCTCGCCGAGCGGTACGGCCTTTCCACCTATGACGCGATGATCGCCTCCGCGGCGGTTCACGCTGGCTGCGATACACTTTGGTCGGAGGACATGCAGCACGCAATGGCGCTCGACGAAGGCTTGCGCATCGTTAATCCCTTTCGCGTTGCGAGCTGATCACGCTCATTGAAGGGGGCTGGCCGGGAGCGAACTGGCGGCTTTCGATGTTGCCGAGCGGCGCGTCGGGCACGGAGAGCGATGCTGTCAACCACAAGCGTCTGCGCGGGCGAGGAGAAAGGCCGCTTCGCGCACGTTGCGGGTGAGCTTGGCCGCAGCCTCGAATTCGGCGCGGGCCTCGGCCAGCCGGCCGGCCCGAAACAGAAAATCGCCCCTCGCCGCCGGCAATGGCGCATAATTGCGCAAGGCGGCGGCGTCGGCAATCTCGTCTACCAACCGCAGGCCCGCTTCGGGCCCGAAGGCCATGCTGTGGGCGACCGCTCGATTGAGATCGACCACCGGCGAGGGCATCACTGCACGCAGCCGGTCGTAGAGCGCTGCGATCCGGGGCCAGTCGGTGTCGGCCGGACTGCGCGCCCGCGCGTGACAGGCTGCAAGCGCGGCCTGCAACACATAGGGGCCATCGCCCCCGAGGGCTTCGGCACGGGCCAGCGCGTCAAGGCCTCGGCGGATCAGCAGCTGGTCCCAGCGCGCGCGGTTTTGCTCGGTCAGGGTCAAGAGGGCGCCGTCCGGCCCGATGCGTGCCGGCAGGCGCGATGCCTGGATTTCCATCAGAGCCAGCAGGCCGAACACCTCGGCATCCTCGGCCATCAACCCCGCCAGCATGCGGCCGAGCCGTTGTGCCTCCAGGCACAGGCTCGGCCGGACAAGGTCGTCGCCTGCCGTGGCAGCATAGCCTTCATTGAAGATGAGATAGATGACCTCCAGCACCGAGGACAGACGCGCCGCACGCTCGGCGCCGCGCGGCACCTCGAAGCTGAGCCCGGCCTTTCCGATCGTCCTCTTTGCGCGGACGATGCGCTGGGCGATCGTCACCTCGCTCGACAGGAAAGCACGGGCGATCTCGTCTGTCGTCAGGCCGCCGATGACACGCAGCGTGAGGGCCGCGCGGGCGTCGGCCGAAAGTATGGGATGGCAGGCTGTGAAGATGAGGCCCAGCAGCTCGTCGCCAAGATCGTCGTTCATGGCCATTTCGTTTCCCTCGGCCGTACCATCGCACTCGCCGTCCAGCTCCCGCGCGATCTCCTCATGCTTGCGCTCGCGCATCTTGTCGTGACGGATCGCGTCGATGGCGCGGCGTTTGGCGACCGTCATCAGCCAAGCGCCGGGATTGGCCGGAACGCCGGTCCTGGACCATTCGGATAAGGCTATGACCAGGGCGTCCTGCACCAGTTCCTCTGCAAGATCGACATTGCGCACGAGGCGGGCCAGGCCCGCGATGAGCCGGGCTCGTTCAATGCGAAAAATCGCCTCGATCGCCTGCTGCGTCTCGCCTGCCGTCATGCTGCCTTATCGGCCAAAGCCATAACGAAGGCAAAGCAGGTTGCGGCCGACAGGTTCAGTTGCCGCTAAGCTTCTCACGCGCCCGGTCATGGATTTCCGCGACCTCCGGCATCAGATTCCCATTGCCAATCAGCCATCTCGTACAGCGGCCGGATTTCAATCTCGCTCGGTCCCGGCATGGGATTGGGGCAGCGCTTCACCCAGGCGACCGCCTCGTCCATGTCCTTGACTTCCCAGAGCCAAAAGCCGGCGACCAGTTCGCGGGTCTCGGCGAAAGGCCCGTCGATGACCGTCCGGCGGGGACCATCGAACGCAACGCGCTTGCCCTGCGAGGAGGGCTTGAGGCCATCGGCGTCGAGCAAGATGCCGGCATTGCGCAGCTCGTCGTTAAACCTGCCCATCGCCTCCATCGCCTCCTTCGCCTCGGGCGTGGGGACAAAGCCCTTTTCGCTGTCCTCGGTAGCCTTCACGAGCACCATCACACGCATCGTCTGTCTCCTTGTTGAGCCGGACTCACCGGCCGGCATCGAAACGACGAACGGAGTTTAGGAAATCGACATTGTCCTGCAAATTTTTTTCGAGGTTGAGGAGAAAGCCGCCGATCGCGGCTCGTCTGGTCAGGAATCGCGATGGCGCGATATCGAGATTGGGCGCAACGCTGGTCGCCGATTGTAAGTAATTGAGTGGCTCGCCTAAACCATTTCGGGACGTTTTGAAGCCTCGCGGATCGCCTTGTGTACGCTGCGCTGCAAATCCATAAAGGCCGGGGTTTCCATGACCTCTTCCCGGCGCGGGCGCTCGATATCGACATTGAAGGTCTGCATGATGCGTCCCGGGCCGATCCCCATCACGACGATGCGGTCCGACAGGTAGACGGCTTCTTCCACATCATGGGTGACGAAGAGCACGGTGAGCCTGTGCTCCTCCCAGATCTGCGTCAGGAGTTCCTGCATCTGATGCCTGGTCAAGGCATCGAGCGCGCCAAAGGGCTCGTCCATCAGAAGCATTTTGGGTCGATAGGAAAGAGCACGCGCTATGGCCACCCGTTGCTTCATGCCGCCCGAAAGCTCAGACGGATAACGATTGGCGCTGTGAGGGAGCTTGACCAGATCGAGATGCTCGCGTGCTATCCTGCGGCAGGTCGCGCGATCATGACCCGCGGCCTTGAGGGCGAACTCGATATTCTGCTGCGCCGTCAGCCAGGGAAGCAGGGTGTAGGACTGGAAGACGACGCCGCGGTCGAGGCCCGGCTGCAGGATTGGCGCGCCATCGATGGCAAGATCTCCCGCGTCGAAATCCTGCAGTCCGGCAACGATCGACAGCAGCGTGCTCTTGCCGCAACCCGACGTGCCCACCAGCGAGACGAACTCGTTGTCGGCAAGATCGAGATTGATATCGCGCAGCACTTCCGTGCGCCGCGCGCCCGTGCCGAAGCTCTTGTGGAGACCCTCGATCCGCAGTTTGGGCAAACTCATCGGCCCGGCCTCATTGCACGTGGCCCTCCTGCCGGAACAGCACTTTTCCCAGTGCCTTCATGACCTGGTCGGTAATGAGGCCAAGCACGCCCAGCAGCAGGATGTAGCCGATGATGGTGTTTGTCTGGAAATAACGCTGGGACACGGTGATGCGGTAGCCGAGCCCTGATGTCGCCGCGACAAGTTCCGCCAACACCAGCCACGTCCATGCCCAGCCGAGACTGATGCGCAACGTGTCCCAGATGCCTGGCAAGGCGCTGGGAACCACGATGCGGGTCAAGATCCTGCGATCCGGCAGGCCGAGTGTCCTGCCAAGGCCAATGAAATCAGCGGGAACCCGCTTCACATTGTCCATGATCATCAGCACCTGCTGAAAGAAGGTGCCGATGAAGATGATCAGGAACTTCTGGGCATCGCCCGTCCCCGACCACAGGATGGAGAGGGGCACGAAAGCGACCACCGGCATGTAGCGGATGAAATCGACAAGCGGCTCGATCGCCGCTTCCCAAGTCCTGAAGCTGCCGATCAGCACGCCAATCGGAATCGCCAATGCCGAGGCGATGAGGAAGCCAATGGAAATACGGTATATCGAGGCTCTGACATCCAGCCACAGCGTGCCGTCACCCGAGAGCTTGCCGAGCTGGGTCACCACGCTCCCCGGCGAGGGCAGGAAAATCGGCTTTACCAGCCCCAGCCCCGTTGCCGCCCACCAGGCGAGACCGAGGCCGGCAAAAACCGCCACTGCTATCATCAGGAAGCGCGAGCGTGCGATGGGCGCGGCGCAGCCCGGGGAAAAGGGCAGGGGCGGGGTGTTATTAAACAAGAGCGGCCCCCCAGCACTTGAGGGAATGAGGGTTTGGGGGTTTGTCGTGTTAAAAAAATAGGGGGGGGGGG
>NZ_JAMYPO010000041.1:0-59701 GCF_040320365.1 Mesorhizobium sp. M0701 | reverse complement strand
GGGCCTGACCTTGTCGCCCGGTATGCCTGTCGAGGTGTTCTTCTCGACCGGCAGCCGCACAATGCTGTCTTACCTCGTAAAACCTCTGGCAGATCAAATCCAACGGGCATTCAGGGAGGAATGAGTTCGCGTGCCGGGCTCGGCCATAACCCAAACTCCGCTGCCTTCCTTCTGAAGGCGGCCGGCGCCTCTGGGGGCGTGGAATAAGAACGCTTGACGGCGCCGGCCTTGCAGGTTGGGGCCCAGCTTGGCGATTCAGGTAATTCCACGATCGCGGAGGACGCGTCTACGCGCCTCCGTCCGTTTTCGTCGATTTCGCGCATTGGCAGCTAAGCGTTCGTCTCCAGCCACTCGCGCGGCACGATCGTAATGAGACCCGATCCGCCGATTTTCATTTCGGCCGCTATGAACCGCAAAGCGCCGCCCCCGGCAAGGGCGCGCTTGACGATAGCAGGAGGATGAGGGCCGCGGCCAACCACGCGCTCATCGAAGAAAGCAGCCTGACGGCCCTCTCTGACTTGCTGCTGGCCTGTCCGGACCCAGTGGAGCAGGGCATGGCCGCCGTGCTCGAGCTTTTCGACGCGATCCCGCTCGGCGCATACATGGCGATCGTCAATGAGCTGCGCGGCCGCGTTCATCACGGGCATGCGCTAGCTGGTATCCTTTACGTGCACCTCCGGCGCCTCCGGGAGAGCTCGCTGACGGCAAAGGACGTCCCGGATGGCCAAGGCGGACGCCAGCGAGGCTGAAAGGGGCCGGCAGAGCTTCACCAAGCGCCAGCGCCGCCGCGAGGAACTGATCGCACTCGGCAAGAGGATGCTTGCCGCCACGGCCTCGATGCCTATGGATCAAAAGTTGCGTGGAAACCTGTCCCCCCAAACTTTCTTTGGCAAATGCATGTCGGCCCTCCCGATCACGTTGCGAGGGGCGAAGCTGAATCACGCGCACTCGGTCTTCATCGCGTGTTTTCGAAAAGGGTTCGTGAGAAGGGTACCCATCCGGTGAAGCTTTCGATTACCCACATCGTCGGCGGGCCCCGCCAACCTGGTCGGCGAGCGTCGACAGGCTGAGCGGCACGCCTTCGCGGGCATAGCGTTCGGCCTGGCGGTTAAGCGGCTGATGCTGGCCGAACTTCTCGAACAGGATCATCGCCAGCAGGCCGGGACCGGCCCAGCCGCGCGGGGTGGCGTGGAAGGGCGCCGGAGCCTGGCTGATCGTCTCGCAGTCGCGGCAGGTGAACTTCTCCCGCACGTGCTGGATCACCTTCCATTGCCGCGGCACCACCTCCAGCGTCTCGGTCACCCAGCCTGCGCAGCCGATGACCGCCGCAGCAAAGCGGCCGGCGCCGGCTCGACCACGCGTTCGCGCGGCAGATGCTCGGGAAATGGCTGGCGCGCCGGTCGCTTGCGCATGTAAGGCGCCACCTCGGTGGTCCGGGCCGCGGCCTGTTCGGCGGCGATCTCGTCTTCCGTCGCGGTGCTCTCGAGTTCCTCGAAGGTGAGTTCCATCTGGTCGTGCAGGCGGGCTGAGCGTTCAGAACTCTGACCATGCAGCGCGCCCCTCGGTCTGACGGCAGTGAAGTTCTGGACCCGAATGAAATTCAAGGGAACGCTCGCGCTCAAGCGGCACATCAATCCCACGCGCGTGCCGATCGAGACGAAGGAGAGCTACCGCTGGCTGGAGAACTTGCGTCAGTCCATCGCGCTCGTGGGCGCGCCCGAGCGTTTCTTAAACTGGCATCGGAGCTGCTCTGGGCGAGGTACTTGGCGTCAATGGGGCACGTCCAGTAATCATCAATCGAAACATGGGGTTCGACGAGAAGATCAAAACCGTACCCACAGGGGACCGGAACCGGAATGTCAGGCTTCGAAAGCCGATGGCAGAAACCGGATACGCTGTGGCGGCATTTGAGGGCCCGTTCCTGCTCTTGATTATTGCCTGTGAGCTGTGCGCGAAAATCGGGAATGGAAGGGCCGGAGGCAGGAAGCACGGCCTCAGGCCGAGGCGCTAATCAAGCGGGTCGGCAATGATCGCGAAAAGCTCAACACGGCCGGCAGCGAAACTAAAGAAGTAGTCGCGCGTTGGACGGCGGATAACGCTGTTTCGTCTCTGAGTATGGTTTAGGTCAGAGTGGTCAAGCCAACGTCGCGTAAGGCAATCAATGCGTCGAGCGCTAGTCAAGCGAAGTCGCCCGCTCGTGACGAGGTCACTTTAGCGCCGCCCGCTTTCCGGCCGGTCCAGCTCGCAACGCTCGTGGACACGGTCCCTGCCGGCGATCGTTGGATCCATGAGATGAAATACGACGGCTATCGTATTCTCGTTGCCGTCGGCGGTGGCGAGGCGCGAGCGTACACACGATCTGGTCTGGACTGGTCTAGCCGTTTTCCCTCGATCCTCTCCGAGGCTCGCAAGCTCAAGGTGCGCTCAGCCCTGATTGACGGCGAGGCCGTGGTTGTCGATGTGGAAGGAAGATCTAACTTCCAGGCGCTTCAGAATGCATTGAAGGGTGCCCCGGCGACTATCGACTTTTATGCGTTCGATCTGCTGCAGCTCGACGGCGAAGATCTGACAAGGCTTCCTCTTGTTGAGCGCAAGGCGAAGCTGGAGGCGATCTTGCCTGCGAAAAATCCGGTCCTTCGTTACTCCGACCATATCCTCGGCCGCGGAGAAGAGCTGCTCGATCGCTTCTGCGCTGCCGGCCTTGAGGGCGTCATCTCAAAGCTCGCGGATTCGAGTTATGTGGCGGCCCGCGGCGCAAGCTGGCTGAAGATCAAATGCATCAGGCGGCAGGAATTTGTGATTGTCGGCTGGACGCCGTCCGACAAGGTCCGCGCGTTTCGGTCCTTGATCCTTGGCGTTCATGACCGCGGCAAGCTGCGTTACGCCGGGAAAGTCGGCACCGGCTTCGATACCGCTGAACTTCTTCGTCTCTTGAAGATCATGGCGCCGCTTGAGCAGAAGGCCGCCACCGTCGACGCACCACGCGCCGAAGTGCGCGGCGCACACTGGCTCCGTCCGAAACTGGTCGCTGAGATTGCCTTCACCGAAATGACAAATGAAGGGACGTTACGACATCCGATCTATCTTGGTCTCCGTGAAGACAAGAAGCCGGAGGCGGTCGTGCTCGAGACGGAACGTCATGCAGCCGATCTCGCCGCGTCTGCGACAACCGCCATCGCGATAAGTAACCGTGACCGCGTCATCTATCCGGAGTCCAACATCACCAAGGGACAGCTTGCCGACCATTACGCAGCGGTCGCAGCGATCATGCTTCCTTGGGTTGGCAGCCGGCCGATCAGTCTGGTTCGATGCCCACAGGGCCGCGCGAAGAAGTGCTTCTTCCAGAAACACGACGCCGGCAGCTTTGGCGACAAAGTCCACCACGTCGGCATCACAGAGAAAGACGGGCACGAGGAACCATATCTCTATGTCGACGATGCCGACGGACTGATGACTTGCGTCCAGATGGGAACGATCGAGCTGCATGGATGGGGGGCTCGGATCGAGGATGTCGAAAAGGCCGACCGCCTCGTGTTCGACCTCGACCCCGATGAAGGCCTCGATTTTGAGGCCGTCCGCGCCGCTGCCTTTCAGTTCCGCGCTATCCTTAAATCGCTGGGACTTACGACTTTCCCGATGCTGACGGGAGGCAAAGGAGTGCACGTCATCGCGCCGCTCACCCCTGGCGCCGAGTGGCCACAGGTGAAGGACTTCGCGTCTCGCCTGGCGCAGGCGGTCGCCCGGAGCGATCCGGCCCATTTCACGGCCGTGTTGTCAAAGGCGCGCCGCAAGGGTCGCATCTTTGTGGACTATCTACGCAATCAGCGCGGGGCGACCGCGATCATGCCTTACAGCGCGAGATCACGTCCGGGCGCTCCTGTCGCGGCACCGATCACGTGGGCGGAGATGAAGACAATAGACGCGCCCTCTCATTTCCACGTGGGCGATGCTCCTGAATTAAAGAAACGCGCAGTCTCCAAAACTCTGGCTGGATGGGGTCGCGCTGACCAATCCTTGCCCAATCTGTAGCGTCCGACGCGGGAAGAGGCAGTAAAGCCGGGATTCAAAGGGCAACGCGGCGCTCACGGCCTTGCCTCATTGGAACCTGCGGAGATCGGTCTCGTTTGGCTGAAGCCATGGCAAAAATCGATCCTAGGACCGTCGCCAGTCTTTTAAGGGAATACGCGCAACGGGCGTCTATGCGCGGCGACAATCCCTATCGCACAAAGGCATACTTGCGCGCGGCAGACAGTCTGATGGCGCTGTCGCAGCCGCTTGATCGGATCATCGCCGCCGGCGCCCTCACCAAGATCCCGGGGATCGGTGACGCGATCGCAGACATCGTGACCAAGCTTTACCAAACCGGCACGCACCCAAGCCTTGAGAAGCTGCGCGAGGATGTTCCAGCGGGCGTGATGGAGCTGTTTGCCATACCCGGGCTTCGTCCCGATAAGATACTGAAGCTTCATCAGGCGCTCGGCGTGAACTCGCTGGCGGAGCTCGAGGCCGCAGCGAGAGAAGACCGCATCCGCCCAGTCAAAGGCCTCGGCGCCGCGCTTCAGACAAAGCTGCTGCAGAACCTGGCCATCGTGCGAAGCGGCGAAACGCAACTTCACCTGCACAAGGCCGCCGCTCTTCTCCACCATGCGGTCATATCGGTAAAGCAACAGCATCCAGAGTTTTCGCGCGTGGAAATTGCAGGTGACTTCCGACGCGGTTGCGAGCTCGTTTCCGACTTCGCCCTGGTAGCGCAGGCCAGAAAGTCGACTGGAATCGAGGATATGGCCCTCAGGCTTGTTGTCACGGACAGGAAGCACTTTGGCGCGAGCCTGCTCGAGGCAACCGGTTCGGCAGACCACCTTGAGCAACTGAAGACGTTCGCGGCCGACAAGGGATTCACCCTAAACGCCGACGGGCTTCATCGCGGGAGAAAGCTGATCGCGTCAGCGACAGAAGAAGAAATCTACCAAGCTCTAGACTTGCAGTTTATCGAGCCTGAATTGCGCGAAGGCAGGGACGAGATTGAGCGAGCGGCAAAGCAGAAGCTACCCGCCCTCATTCGGGATGAAGATCTGCATGGCATCCTGCATTCTCACACGACCGCATCCGATGGCACCGAAACGCTTGAGGCAATGGCTGAAGCCACGCGTAGGCGCGGTTTCGAATACTATGGTGTCGCCGATCATTCGCAGTCCGCTCACTACGCAGGCGGCCTTTCGTTGCAGGAGATTGCTGAACAGCACCGCGAAGCTGACCGGCTGAACAAGGCATACAATGGAAAATTTCGCATACTGAAGGGCATCGAGGCGGACATCCTGGCTGATGGCTCGCTCGATTACCCGAATCATATTTTGGAGCACTTTGATTTCGTCGTCGCGAGCGTGCACAGCCGCTTCAAGTTGCCCAAGAAGGAACAGACGGGGCGTATCATTGAGGCGATCGGAAATCCTCGGACGACAATCATCGGGCACATGACCGGTCGCCAGCTGTTGCGCCGGCCCGGTTATGATCTCGACGTCGACAAAGTCCTCAAAGCGTGTGCGAAACACGGCGTCGCTGTCGAAATCAACGCACATCCGTGGCGACTCGACCTCGACTGGCGCTGGCATCAAAAGGCACTCGATCAGGGCTGCATCTTCAGCATCAATCCGGACGCTCATTCGATCCGCGAGCTCGACCACATGCATTGGGGTGTCGAGATGGCGCGCAAGGGCGGTGTCCCTGCGAAGCGGGTCCTGAACGCGATGCGTTTGACGGCCCTCCTTGCGCATCTCGCACGGCGCAGGCAAACGTCCTAACCTGCTTGTGCGCCCGGCCTATCAGCGCAGGAGTCCGTCCTTCTCAAAATCTTCCCAGCCGCGCAAACTGGAGTGCGCGTTCTCATCGGGGCCGTAGCCAGCTGAAGCTGCAGTTCCGCGACCGCTTCTTTGAGCGCGTTTCATAGCGGCCTTCCCTGCGGCTCGCCGCCTATTCTCTGCAGCTGTCGCTGCGTCCTGTTCGCGCCAGACCGTAACCAGGTCGCGGTCAAGCACATCCTCCACGTGCTGCGGGTCGAACACGTGAAAGGTGATGTTCCTTGCCCGCCCGCGGAGTTTCACCGTTTTCGTCCCGGCGCTCTGCAAGCGACCATCTTTCAGCCAGCGGTGCCGTTCGGCCGTCGAGATCGTCAGAATGTCCTCGATTTCACGGGGGATTACGGGCAGGTCTTCGATATTCTGCAGTGCTTTGGATACGATCCCGAATACCACCTGCACATCATTCTCGGCGCCCTCAGACAGGCGCAGGGTAAGCACGCGGGACTCGATATTGAGCAATTTCCTGAACTCCGTTGGAAGGCGGGCGCGTATTTCGAGAAAAATACCCCTCGCTCTGACGGACGATCCAAACGTTGCAGCCGGGGTTAAAGGCCACTCTCCAATCAGCTTCGCTATTGCATTGATTTTTCGGCGCGTGGACATGCCCCTTTATATAGGTCACCGATTGTCGGCAGCGATGAGCCGATCGCAAAGCCAACTTGAGTTTTAATCCGCCAGCGGTCTGAACCACGATGCCCTAAAAGGCGCAACCACGATTGTTGGCGGGGCCGCTTGCAACTTCGGCTAACAGGAAGCGGCAGAGTTGATTTCAAAGTGCGATATCAGGCGCGTTGCCGCCTGCCGGCTTTGGGGGGCCGCTGGCAGACTGGCCGCTTCTGGAAAGCGAGGGCAGGAAGCAGACATACCGTACGCGTCCGGCCAGCCACGTGCGTTCGAATCTCGCCCCGCGGGCCGAAACGAAACGGAGAACTACGTTTACGCTATTCCCTCCATAGCGCTCACGGATGTCCTCCGGGTAGATCGAGGCCGAAGGCAACCAATGCCAACGTCCATCAGGCGGACATTGGCTCCTGCCGAATGCGGCGCAGGGGTTCGAACCGATCAGCTCGCCTTACGGAATGCTCTGGGATCGCTGACCCAAGTGGCCCACCGCTGAGATGTTGAACTCTTGTTAATCCACATTTCATTGGTTGTGCTCCCCTCAGCCGGAGCTTCGTCCAAATATGGATAGATGCCGAGGTATTCTTGACCGTCATAGCTTGTCTGATGATTTTGCGTCACGGGGAGTACCGCCACGGCGCCGTTGAAGCCGTCAAAATAGCCCAGTTCCCAAGGCATCCATTTGGAGGATCCGGAATTTGCAGTATGCACGTAGACGAGTGACTTGCACTGGCGCATCCGCATCCGAATGACTTCCGCGTTTGCAGCGGTGACATTGGCTCTGTCCAATTGCGGATCTTCCAGCCAGTCGACGTAGACTGTTTTGCCATAGTCCTCCAGAACGCCTTTCACGCCCAGAATGATCTCGGCGTCAGAAGTCGAATGACTGAGAAAAATGTCGAAGCTAGTCTTGGTTTTTGCTGTTGCGACTTCCTCCTTGAGAACGGCTTTCGCCGTTCTCGAGATTCCAACCTTTCGCTGGGCGCGCTGTCGTATGCGGCTTTCCGTGAATGTGGACACTAATTCCCCCTACATTATCTGACGACGATATTCTCGGTCGCGCTGCTCGGCAGGACCATGCTGCTGACAGAACTTCAAACCTCCACTTAAATGAATGCTGGTGCATTGTTTGAGCGCATCGGCCGTGACAGGTCATATTCGCAGAGCGTTCGATCGTCGTAGGCAGTATCAATCATCGTCACGAGATTGTTCAAATTTCCGGCGATGCGATCCCACGTGGTCACGGAAACCTTTGCCTTTGGGGCCAGTAAGTTATCGATGATGCGGGCAGGAAGGTATGGGTAGCGCCGTTCATATTCCGCCCGGTCGCTGATGGTGCTCCACGAGGTGCAATCAGGATAGACCGTGGCCTTCTCAACTTCGTGCGCCGCCGTCCAATATGTGGGATTGGTGGACGGAAGCTGGACAACAAGGACGCCGGACTGCTTATTGACCGCTCCATCATACATGCTGGAGTATATTTCCCAATCGACATGCTTTCTTCCTCTGGTTTCCGTGCCAACCAAGACGATGGTAAGGCTTGAATCCCTGAGATAATAATCTCGGATGATCCGACGGATGCTTTCGGTGGGAAGATTGTCGTTAACGTCGTTCGTATCAACAGATACGTCGATGAACAGACCATATTGGTTGGCCCATTGTTGTAATTGGTGCTTGGCCCACTGGTCGTTGGCGTGATGATAGCTGATAAAGACTTTGTGCATCGGGTTACCTTATTTTTCGAGCAGCGGCCGCGAGTTTTAGGATTGGGTCGATCAGTTCATTGAGATTCTCACGCGGCTCGCGCAATTCCTTCAGCGCATCGAGCAGAGCTGCGTCTCCGTCAGCGCCGTCACCAATCGAACGGTCGGCTAACTCAGCGGCGGCATAGCCGGTTGCACCTATGGGAATACAGGTCACGCCATGTTGTCGGGCGATTTCGAACTCGCGGATCATGCCGTCGGCGACGACGGTATCATCGCCAACCTTCTTGTTGCCAAACAGGAACAATGCGATGCCCGCTGACGATATTATGTCTTGGCGGTAGGCTTCCCAAACTTCCGTCCGTTTCGCCTCATCGGCGATGTATTGCGGAAAGGGCCGCATCAGCATTCGATCCTCGATATGCCCGTGGCGGTCTGCGTAAATCGCTTCAAGTGCGCCCGTGAACAGGGCATTGCCGACGCCAAGGCCCATGCCTGTCGCAACGCGAAGCTTGGCAGAGATCAAGGCCGAACCCAAAGTCCGCATAAAGCTTGTCACCACCGGTTCACCCCACGGCGCGAAGTCACTCGCGCTCGACGAGACGAAGATCGTCCGGCTACGGTATTGCCGTTCAATCTCGGCCAAGATGTCGGTAATCTCGCTATATTCGTCGACCAGCAAGGGACGAATGTTAAAACGCTTCAGGTCTTCGAGCACGAGCTCTTGGCGAATTTTTCCATATTCAAACTCAGCCTCGCTTTCATCCGTGCGGTGGGTCCGGTTCCGAAAGATGGCGTAGTGACGGCGCTGGTTAGTTTTGAACGTGATCCGCACCCGAGCCAGCACCTGTTCAAGGTTCGGGTCCGTAAAACTGAATCCGACGAACAAGAATGATTTCGACACAAGATCACCAGCCAGCGCGTTGATGAACGCTCCACGGTCACTCGCGTAACGCTCGTAATCATCGCGCGTGGCGACCGCTTCATCTGGCCGGTCAACATCGCCATGCATCTTGTAAACGATGGCGTCGCGGCGGGGCTGTGTGTTCGCCAACTGCGGTACGGCCCATTTGACATCCACAATCTTGCCTGCGTCTTTAAGCGCAGTCTCGATCAGCTTGTCGTAGTTGGTTGTCCAGTAGGTCGTGATGGGAAGCCGCGCTAGCAATCTGTGATTGGCGGTGGGCGGGTTATTTGCCGAGAAGGCGTTGACGATAGCCGTGTGAAGAGCGTGCCGATTCTGGTGGTTCGCGTTTACATGAAATTGCGCCACCGCGACGAGATCGGACTCTTTGTCAACGTCGAGATGGAGTTCTTCGGCTAGCGGTCGGACCAGGTTAGCCCAATCCACAAATCCGGCAGGAGCCGACAGTCCGGCCCCAGCAAAGATCGCTGCGTTACCTGCCTCGATTTCCGCAAGAAAACTGGCAACAAATCCCTTTACGTCATCCCGCATCGATCGACTCTTCGTTGGTCGTTGGTCTTACGGTCTGGCAATAGGAAATATCGCCCCGTCCCCTCGCGAAACATGGGTGTGCTGGGCCAGATATTCAACCTTCAATCCGATACATTAAGCATAAGTTAGAAGTTCTTCTCTGACTGCCGACAAAACTGAGCCAGTTGCTTGGGGCGCTGCCCCTGGCGCGGCACAAGGGATCGCTGACGCTCGACCGGCACGGTCTCCCCAGCCTTCCGCGCGGTAGAACCCGCGAAGACTATCTTTCCCGACTATCCGCGGAGGTCGGAGTTCAGTGACGACCGTTGGATGAACATCACCCGCAGGACATTCGTTAAGGTGGCCGTCGGCTCCCCGATGGCCTTCGCCTGGCCGGGAAAGACGCTCGCCGCCACGCCTGCCCCGCTGATGCGCACCATCCCTTCCACCGGCGAGGCGATTCCGGCGGTCGGGCTTGGCACCTGGATCACTTTCAACGTTGGCGACGACCCGGTGCTTCGCGATGAATGCGTCGACGTGATCGCCGCCTTCTTCGAGGCGGGCGGGCGAATGATCGATTCCTCGCCCATGTACGGCTCCTCGCAGCCGGTGACCGGTTACGGGCTGGAGAAACTCGGTCGGCCCGAAACGCTGATTTCGGCCGAGAAGGTCTGGACCTCGTCGGCCGGAAGCGGACCGGCACAGATTGAGGAGTTACGGCGCTTGTGGGAAGTGCCGCGCTTCGATCTCGTGCAGGTCCACAACCTCGTCGCCTGGGAAGCGCATCTCGAAACACTGTTCGCCATGAAGGCGGACGGGCAAATCCGCTATGTCGGCATCACGACCTCCGAAGGCCGCCGGCATGATCTGTTCGAAGATATCATGCGGCAGCATCCGCTCGACTTCGTGCAGCTCACCTACAACATCGTCGACCGCGAGGCGGAGGAGCGGTTGCTGCCACTGGCGGCCGAGCGCGGCATGGCGGTGATCGTCAACCGGCCGTTCCGGCAAGGCGCGCTGACGCGCAGGCTGGAAGGCGAGCCGTTGCCGGATTGGGCGGCCGATATTGGTGCTGGGACCTGGGCACAGTTCATCCTGAAGTTCATCCTCGCGCACTCGGCCGTCACCGTCGCCATCCCCGCCACCACACGTGTCGACCATGTGCGCGAGAACCTGGCGGCCGCGGCCGGTCCCCTCCCGGACACGGCGCTGTGCGAGCGGATGGCGGCCTACGTTTGGGATCTCTGAATGTCGGAATGGTGGACCTACCGGCTGGGAGATTTCCTGCTCTTTTCGCCGCGCGTCTACCGGCGCATGTTTGAGCTGCACAATGTCGCGTTCTGGCCGTTGCATCTAGCAACGCTCGCCGCCGGCCTCGCGATCGTCCTGCTCGTGCTCCGGCGGCTGCAGAACCACGCCCTCTGGATCGCCTTCATCCTGGCCGTGCTCTGGGCCTTCGTCGGCTGGTCGTTCCTGTGGAGCCGCTATGCGAGCATCAACTGGGCTGTCGCCTATGTCGCGCCGGCCTTCGGCCTGCAAGCGCTGCTGTTGGGGTTCCTGGGCACAGTGGGCGGACTTGCTTTCGATCGGAAAGACATCGCCGGGCAGCTGGGGCTGCTGCTCGCGGTGATCGGCCTTTTCGCCTAGGCGCCGCTCTTCGGGCGGCCATGGACTGGCGCGGAAGCCTTCGGCATCGCGCCGGATCCAACGGCGATCGCAACGCTTGGCATCCTGCTCGCGGCGAGTGGCAGGCTCATGGCGCTGTTGCTTCCTATCCCGCTCCTATGGCTTCTTTTCAGCGGCCTGACGCTGCACACCATGAGCGATCCGCAGGGATGGCTGCCGTTCTCGGTGGTGGGGACGGCTCTTGCCGGACTGGTCCTGCGCCGTTTGGGTCGGTAAATGGGCGATCCGGCTGGGCCGTGCTCAGCCGGGACTTGCCGCTCCCCGGGACGCTCGATGCCTCCTCGTATGGCTTTCCGCGCCCCTATGACCTGCAGCTGCCGCTGCCCACTGGCTGATCGGTGCTGGCGTGTCGGCACAGAGGGGCAGTTTGTCTGAGAGCCTGGCCAGAACCAGCCCTACCACCCCGCCGTCTGGTGCCGTCGAGAGGGCAACCCACCCGCGGTTGGTTCGTTGGTTCTATGCAACAATTATCGGATTCCCGCTTGCATCCGGCTGCGGTCTTGCAAGGCAGCCGCGCTTCCTCTTCGGAATTCTCAACTGCAGCGCTTTTCCTTTTCGCCACAGACTGTAGCTGTGGTGCATGCTGCTTTCGATCGAAGACCTGCGGAAATCCTATCCCGGCCCGGAAGGCCCGGTCTCCGTCCTGCACGGTGTGACGCTCTTGCTCGACGCCGGCGAGACGCTGGCGCTGACCGGCGAATCCGGCTCGGGCAAGAGCACGCTGCTGCACCTCGTGGCGGGTCTGGATGCCGCCGCCGGCGGGCGCGTCGTTCTCGACGGGCAGGAAGTCACCGCGCTCGACGACAGTGATCGCGCGCGGCTCAGGCGAAGCGCGGTCGGCATCATCTTCCAGCAGTTCAACCTCATCCCCTCCCTGGACGTCGCCGCCAACATCGCCTTCCAGGCGCGTCTGAACGGCGCGCCGGACTCGACGGAGCTTTCGCGGCTGGCCAGTGCGCTGGGCCTGCAACCGCATCTGCGGAAATACCCCGAGCAGCTGTCCGGCGGCCAGCAGCAGCGCGTGGCGATCGCCCGCGCGCTCGCCGCGCGGCCGAAGCTGATCCTCGCGGACGAGCCGACAGGCAACCTCGACGAGGCGACGGCGGACGAGGTGATGGAGCAGTTCCTTGCGCTTGTGGCGGAGACCGGCGCGGCGCTCCTGATGGTCACGCACTCCCCGCGTCTTGCAGCACGTCTCGGGCGCCGGGCGCATCTCAGCCAGGGCCGCCTCGCATGACCGGCGCTGTCTTCTCGGCACTGGCTTCGCACTGGCGACGCAGCCGGCTCCAATTGCTGACGCTGGTGCTCGGCCTCGCGCTGGCGACGGCCCTCTGGTCGGGTGTGCAGGCGATCAACGCCGAGGCGCGCGCAAGCTACGACGCGGCTGCCGCCACGCTGGCCGAGGGCCGGTTCGACCAGCTGATGCCGCGCGAGGGGGATTCAATGGCGCAGGAGATTTTCGTCGCGCTGCGCCGCGCCGGCTGGCTCGTCAGCCCGGTGGTGGAGGGAAGGCTGCGCCTCGGCAACATCTCTGTGAGGCTCGTCGGGGCCGATCCGCTGACCGCGCCTCCGGGCTCGGCTGCGAGTGCGGTGTTGACGCGTACAGACCTCAATCGCTTTCTGCGCGCAAACACGCTGGTAGCCGACCCGGAGACGGCGGCGCTCCTTGCGGCGAACATACCCAACCCGGTTCTCGCCGATCAGGCGGTTGCGCCGGGCACCGTACTCGCCGACATCGGCGTCGCCCAGAAGCTGCTCGGCCGTGTCGGGCGCATCAGCCGCTTGATCGTCCTGCCGGAGCAGCCGCTGCGGCAACGGCCGTTGGCCGAGATATCGCCGGACCTCGTGCTCCAGCGCGCGGACGGCGCGACCAATGTCGGCCGGCTCACCGACAGCTTCCACCTCAACCTCACGGCCTTCGGCTTTCTCAGTTTCGCGGTCGGCATCTTCATCGTCCACGGCGCGATCGGCCTTGCTTTCGAGCAGCGGCGCGGCATGGTTCGCACCCTGCGCGCGCTCGGCGTGCCGCTCCGCCGCCTGATCGTCCTGATGGTACTGGAGCTTGTCGTGCTGGCGACGCTTGCAGGCGCGCTCGGCATCGCGCTCGGCTATTTCATTGCAGCACTTTTGCTGCCGGACGTGGCCGCGACGATACGGGGCCTCTATGGCGCCGACGTTGCCGGCACGCTGCAGATCCGCCCGGCATGGTGGCTCTCGGGAATGGCTATGGCGCTCGGCGGCGCACTGCTTGCCGCCGCGAGCGCCCTATGGCGACTGGCGCGGATGCCGGTGCTTGCGAGCGCCGGCGGGCGCGCCTGGGCGCTGGCCTCGAGGCGGACGCAGAACCTGCAGGCCGCAGCCGCGCTCGTGCTGCTCGCGGCAGCGGGCGTGCTGGCCGTCACCGGAGGTGGACTGGCCGCCGGCTTCGCGCTGCTCGCCTGCCTGCTGCTTGGCGCAGCCCTTGCGCTGCCGTCCTGTCTCGCCGCGATCCTGCGCCTTAGCGAAGGACAAGCCCACAGCGCCATGGCGCAATGGTTCTGGGCCGACACGCGCCAGCAACTGCCTGGCCTGGGGCTCGCGTTGATGGCGCTGCTGCTCGCCGTGGCCGCGAATGTCGGCGTTTCCACCATGGTCTCCAGCTTCCGCCTGACCTTCGTCGGCTTTCTGGACCAGCGCCTGTCGGCCGAGCTCTACGTCGATGCGGAAGCGGTCGCGGACCGGGCCGGCCTGGAGCGCTTCCTCGAGGCGCGCGCCGACGCCGTGCTGCCGATCATGTCGGCCGATGCGACGCTCGCCGGCCTGCCGGCGGAGATTTTCGGGGCGCGGATCGGCTATACCTACCGCGAGAACTGGCGGTTCCTCGACGCGGTGCCCGCCGTCTGGGACGAGGTCGAAGAGGGTAGGGCGGTTATCGTCAACGAGCAGCTTTCCCGTCGCGCTGGCTTGCGCGTCGGCGAGATGCTCGCGCTGGGTCCCGGCCTGTCGCTTCCGGTCGCGGGCGTCTTCGGCGATTACGGAAATCCCATCGGCCAGGCCATCGTCGGCGAGGCGCTGTTCCGCCAGACTTTCCCTGGCATCGAGCCGAGCCGCTACGGCGTGCGCACCGGCGATCCTCAGGGCCTGCGCCGGGCGCTCACGGAAGCGTTCGACGTCCCAGTCGCGCGCATCATCGACCAGGCGGCGCTCAAGGCGTTTTCGCTGTCGGTGTTCGAGCGCACCTTCTCCGTGACCGGGGCGCTGAACGTGCTGACGCTGGCGGTCGCTGCATTCGCCATCCTGATGAGCCTGCTCACCCTGGCGGCGATGCGGCTGCCGCAGATGGCGCCCGTCTGGGCGATGGGGACGACCCAACGCCGGCTCGCAGGGCTGGAGATCCTGCGTACCGTCCTGCTCGCCGCGATCACCGCATTGTTGGCCTTGCCACTGGGCCTGGCGCTGGCCTGGGTGCTGCTTGCCATCGTCAATGTCGAGGCGTTCGGCTGGCGTCTGCCGATATACCTGTTTCCTACCGAATACGCCCGCCTGATGCTCTTCGCGCTCGCCGCCGCGCTGCTCGCTGCGCTCTGGCCGGCCTGGCGGCTTTCGCGCATGGAGCCGGCCGCGCTGTTGAGGATATTCGCCAATGAACGCTAGGGCTCTCATTTTCCTGCTGCTGAGCGTCGGCAATGCCTTCGCTCAGGGCTTTGCCGGGCTCGGCACGGACACTGAAGGTTTCGCCGTCCCGGAACCGGGCAAGCGGTTCGAGTTTCCGCGGGATCACGGAGCCCATCCGGACTACCGGATCGAGTGGTGGTACCTGACCGCGAACCTCACCGGGCCCGACGGTGCGGACTACGGCCTGCAATGGACGCTGTTCCGCTCGGCGCTTGCGCCCGGCGAGGCCGAGGGATGGGAGAGCCCGCAGGTGTGGTTCGGCCATGCCGCCGTCACCAGCGCCACGACCCACCGCGCCACGGAGCGTTTCGCGCGCGGCGGCACGGGCCAGGCGGGTGTGACCGCCGAGCCTTTCGCGGCCTGGATCGACGACTGGCAGATGGCGGGCGACACCTTCGACAGCCTGCGTCTCACGGCGACCGGAAAGGACTTCGCCTACGACATCGCAATGCATGCCGAAGGCCCGCTCGTTCTCCACGGCGACCGAGGCTACTCGGTGAAGTCGGCGAAGGGGCAGGCGAGCTACTACTATTCCCAGCCCTTCTTCGCCGTCGAAGGTACGATCACGCTGCCGGAAGGCGAGGTTCCCGTGCGCGGCAGGGCGTGGCTCGATCGTGAATGGTCCTCGCAGCCGCTGGCGGAGGAACAGACTGGTTGGGACTGGTTCTCGCTCTCCTTCGACACAGGCGAGAAACTGATGGGTTTTCGCCTGCGCGATGCTGCTGGCGGCGGATTCACCTCGGCCTCCTGGATCGCGGCGGACGGTGAGCCAACGCCCTACGGCAACGGCAAGCTTGTCATGATTCCGCTGGAGACGAGCCGGGTGGAGGGGCGCAAGATTCCTACGCGCTGGCGTCTCGTCTTGCCCGACCGTGCGCTCGACGTCACCGTCGGCGCGCTCAACTCTCAGGCATGGATGGGTCTCAGCATCCCCTACTGGGAAGGTCCGGTCCGGGTGATAGGCACCCACACGGGCAAGGGCTATCTGGAGATGACGGGCTACGAGAGGCAATGAGCTGGATCGCCGGCTGGAAGGCGCAGCACTCTGCGCTTGCCGGTGCGTTGAATCGTCCTGGACAACTCCTGGAACACGTAGGCGCGCGCCACTGCCGTCCAGCGCGAAGGCTAATCCGGCGCCTGTTTCGGCACGGAGCCCAGGAGGAATCACCGGTGTGGTCACCGTGTCGGGCGGTTCCTTGCTCTCCTTGTCGCCGGTCGTCGGCGGGATCAGCACGCCGTTGCAGTCTTCCAAGGATAGTCGAGTGCCATTGTCTGCCTCATCATTCGGGCCTTCCGCACCATTGCGATCGGATGCCTTCGTTCCAGTCCTCAGGTTCGGCCTGGCAGGGATTGTCCTGGTTGGTGCTGCGACAGCGTGTTGTAGTTGGCATCGTGCCAACCATTGAATCCAACTAGGGCGGATAAGAGAGCAAAAATAAAATAGGCGAAGATCATGGAGGAGCCGGAGCAGTTTAGTAAGGCGACGTAACCTATCGCTAGTGTCGCTAAAGCTCCCGTCGCCTTGGCAAGGCAAGTGAGCCTCCACGCACCTAATCGGCATCCGACAATTGGATCTAGCTCTTCTCGGAGAGCCCGTAAGAAGTCACGTCCATCATTCGGATACATGAGGTGGTATCCAAAACCGAGCTATTTCACCCTCACACTCCGGTTCGAGCTCCGCGAAAAACGGCATCACGTGTTGAGCGCGTCGAACATCGTCTGAATATCAGAGCCTGCCGGCTGGCCTAGCGTGATCCAGAGAATGCTCTAGACCGCCATTCCGGCGGAAAAGAGCCGGTTTAGCAGGGACAGATCATTGGGTTGTAGATTAGTACCAGTCGGAAATCCGTAGATTTTTGCCGCGAGCACGGGAGTTCGGAGGCGACCCGCTGCACGCAAATGGCATACTACGCTTAAGGGAGATTTCGACCCATGAAGCGCGGATCCCAACATTTCACCTCCAGTCACCGATATTGTGAGTTTCAGTTACTTGCCTTGCATAAATGGGTGCCATAGAAAGGAAATGAGGATGATATGCGGAATTATTTCTGGAAATTTCATTGAAACAGGCGCAGTAATTGAGCCTCTAACAAGGTTCAGACGTTACAGCTGAACATGACCTCTTTTTCCTATCTATGCCAAACGGCGGATATGCAAGCCTCTATCCTTTCGGCAACGATAGAAATGCAATTTTAGTGTCTGCAGAGACAGCGCCAGCAGCATATCGCAACTTTAGGCTCGAGTTGGTCGAAGGAAATCGATGGCTATTAGAAATGTTGAACGAAGGTAGCTGAGGTAGGAATTTGAGCAGTTTGCTCTTTGAGACTGCCTGATTGACTCCCTATTTCACTTGGTCTTGTCGGGGACAGGGCCTCGAGGGGGTGAAGATTCGACCGCGTTGCTTTGTTAGTTACAGTCGTGATTGTTTGGTTCAAGGGTGTTGAATACCGGTCTATGGGATAACTCGCTCGATGAAGTGATCCTTCGTTCGGAAACAAAACCTCTTGGTCGGCTCCGTGCCATCTCCCGACATTTCTCAGAGGCGCTTATTCCCCATTGGCAATGACTGCTTGGAAGGATCCCACCAAAATCACAGCTAGTGTTGAGGGAGCAATGGGACCACGGCCAAGCGCATCATATTTGGCCCATCATTTGCCAATGAGTGTCACGAAGTGCTTTAATGCGTCCTGCGCAGTTCGCTCCGCAGTATGTCCAGCCACTGCCCACTGCGCAAAGTGTCCGTCAATGCACATGCGTGCGAGCCCGTAGACGAGCGCCCTCGCGGCTACCTGGGTCTCTGCTATGTCGTTTGACCGGAGCAGGTTTCGTCGCTGCGCTTCTGCCAGCGACCCTTCTACCAGCGAACGCACCGCTTCGTTATCGTGACGCAGCGACTCCGAACTGTCCCAATCAATAAGACTCCGTGTCGAGATGATCTGGAAATGGGTGGGGTTTCGAATTGCCCAGCGCAAATAGGCGACTCCAACAGCGGCAAAGCGCTCAATCGGGTCGTCCGTCGCGACGTTCTCGACTGCGTTCATAATCTCCGAGCGGAACCGGCTCATTGCCTGCTCTGCGACGGCCGTCATCAATGCGGTCTTATTGCGAAAATGACGGAAGGGTGCGCCGGGGGAAACGCCGGCCCGCTTTGCGACGTCGCGCACGCTCACATTGTCAGGGCCGCCCTCCTCGACAAGTTGAACCGCGGCATCAATCAGCGCCTCCCGCAAATTTCCATGGTGATAGCTGGTGCGGCGAGGCGTCTTGGCTTTTGGCATCTCTTTCCTTCGTTCTGTAGAGCTGGATCACGCGTCTATACCACGATTTCGCCAATTATGTAATCACTGTTTACACCTTCGATGAAATGATGTAAGCAGCGATTACAACCGGGATCGGAACAGGCCTGTGGTCTACGCGGCTCCCGAACTCCCAGCTGAAGGAGACGACATGCACGCCAGAAACGCCAAACCCCGCCGTCCGCAATTCACGTCGTTGCAGAGCTCAGCCGAAGAACCTCGGCACAAGGAGAATTTCCCGACTGTTCAGTCGAGCACGGCAGTGTCCAGCGTCACGCTTTATCGGCTTGCCTCCATCGCCGGAGCGGGAAGCGCGCTTATTCTTCTGGTCAACGCGGCTAAACGCAGCGCGCTCATCCCGACCACCGATCTAACGCAAATTCTCGCACCACTCGCCGAGATATTGGCGCTTGGTCTTGTCGTAGGCTTGTTTTTTGCGTTTGGCCGGCGCGCGGGCTTGTTCGGCACTATCGCCTTTGTCATCAACTTCATTGCACTGGCAAGTCTGGAAGGTGTGGAAGTGGTGATCAATCTCGTATTTTCGAAGCTTCCGCTGGCAACCATCATCGACCTGCGCGGCGGGCCGCTCGGACTCGTTCTGGTCGTCAGTTCGTTTCTTTTTCTGTTTGGGACGCTCGCGTTTGTAATCTCTCTTGCCGTCGGAAGAGCCGTGCCGCGCATTCCACTCGCTCTCTATTTCATTGGCGCGGTGCCTATCGCGCTCCGTGTGTTCGTGCCGGAGTGGGCTCTCGACCTGGGCCTGGTAATTCTTGCGACAGCGATCGCCTGGCTGGCCGGATGGCTGTGGATACGCGCGAGCACTATCGACGACTTGAGGCCGGAAAACGTGACCACCTTTGCTCCTCAGAATTGATGCCCCTATCGCTGCAATAGGTTTGCTGTGGCGGCGGCGTCGGGTCACCAGCGGACTTCACCATCGGCCGCTCCGCGCGCCATTTGCTGACCTTCCTGCCGCTTCTCCAAACCAGCCGTTCGCGCTACGACCTGATGCGACCCGAAGCGGTCGCCGGTGACAGGCAAAGGAATGTCTCTATATGACCCGAACCGGTCTTCCGATTTTGGCCGGCGCCCAATTTGCGTTGGTTGCGAGCGCAAAACTTACTCCGCCAAACGCGAGCGCCTCGCTGTCAGGGAGACTGTTTGCGCTGTCGCGAATGGCCAGTTCGAGTTTACTTGCTTCCGTTCGAGTGATCGACATGAAGATCTGCATCAGGTCAGTGCTCGTCCATGCAAGCTGGGCATCTAAGGCCCGCTTCTGGCATTCCAAGACTCGAAGCTGCCAGTCACCGGCCCCAGTTGAACCCTTAGGGCGATCGGACTGGATGCGCCTCATGTCGGCCGTTGCGGACGCCTTTGCCACCGCCCAAAATGCAGACATCGCCGGCAACGAGGTGGAACGACCGCTCCCGCCGCCTATTAGGTCTTCAGCTCGCGCTTGAGTTCGTTGAGGAAGCGCCAGTCCGTACCTTTCGCGATAATCCTGTCGGGTGTGGAGCCGATCAAACCGATTTCCTTCAGACGCAGCGCATAGAAGCGGACGGTATCAGTGGAATCGTAGTCCCGCCATTCCCGGTAGGGCAACTCGCTGATCGCTGCGAACGCATCATTGTAGTGGCTGGCGAACCCGCCCGCCACCAAGCGCTCGGCAACCAAGGCCGGCGCAGCGGTGCATAGATCCGCAGCCTTGAGGATGGCGCGCAGCACACGCTTGGTAGCAACCGGATGCGCGGCCACAAAATCGCTGTTGCCGGACAGCATGCAGCAGAAATATTGTGACCAAGGTCGGTCCACAGTGCTGTTGACGATCACGTGCCCGACCTTGTTGCGCCGCAATTCCTGCGGGTCCGGCGGAAAGCCCAGGAACGCATCGATGTCGCCCCGCGCGAACAGCTCCTTGGGCTTGACCGCCGGGTCCACCACCCAGTTGATGTCGCGCGCCGGATCGAGCCCGACATAGGCCGCGATGCTGGCGAGGAACAGATGCGGCCCCGAACCGAGCCCCTGGACGCCGACGTTCCGGCCTTTCAGATCGACGACGCTGTCGATCCCGCGCTTGGCAAACAGCTCGAAGCAACCGGGATGGATGCCGCCGAGCAGAGTGAGCCGCGCACCGGAGTCCAAGGCGACGATCGAATTTGTCACGAAGTTGAGGCTAAAGTCGATCTCGCCATTCGCCACCGCGGAGGCCGTGGCCGCACCGGGGCCTGCGGCGACATAGGCAACCTCGGTGAAGCCCTCAGCGCGCAGCAGATCCTCTGCAACATACTGTGGCGCCACGCAGATGCTAGGGATCTTGGCCAAGCGAATGCGTGTGGTCTCCGGCGCTGGCTCGGCAAGAACTCGAGTTGGAGCGCCGACGAGGCTTGCGGTGCCGGCAGCCGTCAGGCCGGCCAGGAAGCGCCTGCGGCTCTGGATGATTTGCATGTCTACGTCTCCCCTCGAGACAGATGGGATCAGGTTTTTAGCTCATGCTTCAACTCGTCGAGGAAGTGCCAGTCCGTTCCGTTGGCGATGATCTGTTGCGGGCTCGATTTGATCATGCCCGTCTCCTGCATGCGCAGTGTGTAGAACCGCAGGGAGTCTTCAGGATCGAATTCCCGCCAGCGGTCGTAGCGGATACCTTCAGCGTTTGGAGCGCGTAGTCATGCGACGGGACGAAATCGCGATCGACCATCTGCCGGGCCACCCACTGCGGATCCAACACGCAGAGGTCGGCGGCCTTGAGGATGGATCGCAAGACCCGCTTGGTCGCCACCGGGTACCTGTTCACGTAGTCCGTGGTGGCGGAGATCATGCAGCAGAAATACTGTGACCATGGGCGGTCGACGGCATTGTTGAGGATCGTGTGGCCGATCTTCTTGGCGCGCAGCTCCTGCGGCTGGGGCGGCGTCCCAAGGAATGCGTCGATCTTCCCTTGGATGAAGAGTTCCGTGGGCTTGACGTCCTTAGTCAAGACCCATTGGATATCGTTCACGGGATCGAGCCCGACATACGCGGACATGAGCGTCAGCCACATGTGTCGCGAGTTATTGAAACCATCCACGCCCACCCTCTTGCCCCGCAGATCCGTGACGCTGCGGATGCTCTCCTTGGCGATCAGTTCGAGGCATCCCGAGTGCAACCCGGTTAGCACCTTGATCGGCACGCCAGCGTCGATCGACGCGATCTGATTCGGCGGAAAGTTCACAGAGAAATCGGTCTCACCGCGTGCGATCCATTCCGATTGGTCGACGCTTCTGTCGGCTTCTACGTAGCGAACGTCGGTGAAGCCCTCTGCGCGCATCAGTTCTCCGGCGATGTACGCGCCTGCCCAGCAATAGGAACCACCAACCCACCGCGGCAGACGAACCGTGGTCGTTTCCAGCGGCTCGGCGTGGAGTGACTCCGGAAGACCGACGATACCGGGAGCGCCTGCCATTGCAGCGCCGGTCAGGAATCGGCGGCGGGTTTGCAGAATCTGCATCAAGCGCTCCTCTTCCGATTGGCAAAAGGCAATTCTGGCCGGAACCGAGCAAAAGAGGTTTCGGCAGAGGCAGATGAACCGGTGAACGCTACCTAATAGTTGTGGAACCTAGCGCGCCTAGTCTGATGCGGGACTCTTGCGCTCTCGATCGCCGGTTCATGTATTAGCAACCGACGATATGCCACGATACGCCCAATTTGTGTAGGTTGCGAGCGCAAAACTTACTACGCCAAACGTCCCGCCAGCACCTCGCTATCAGCGAGACCGTTTGCGCGGTTGTGAATAGCCACTTCGACCCACCCGCTGAACATCCGCTATCGTTCTTCGGACGCCGAAAGCCGCCATTTCGCCATCGGCCCCAAAGCTGCCAGGCGGTAACGCGCCCAACCGACCCATCAGGCTACAATCAGGCTGTGGCCTTCTTGCGGGGACGTTTCGCGGGCGCCGGCTCTTCGGGCTCCTTCGGCTTGCGGCCGAGGCCCATGGTTTTAGCGAGGGCTGAGCGCGCTGCGGCATAGTTCGGCGCAACCATGGGATAATCCGCCGGCAGGCCCCACCTGGCGCGATACTCATCCGGAGTCAGGCCATAATGGGTCGACAAGTGCCGCTTCAGCGACTTGAACTTCTTCCCGTCCTCCAGGTTGATGATGTAGTCGGGCGTCACTGACTTGTTGATCGGCACGGCAGGCTTGAGAACTTCAGGTCTTTCCGACACACCGCCGGTCGTGCCCTTCAGGGCGGCATGGACCTGTCCGATGAGGGCGGGTAGTTCACCGACTGGCACCGGGTTGTTTGAAACATAGGCTGAGACTACATCAGCCGTGAGTTCGATGAGCTTGTCCGTATTGCTCTCGGTTTCTTCTGTCACGAAATACTCCTGGCGGATCAAACGATTGGCGTCGAACAGTCGTTTCATAATGACGACCGCTTCCGATAGCAACGAACCTGTTGCATTTCTGTTGTTTCGGCAGTCGCGTGACACTGCTCGACGTGGCCGATCCGCTCCGGCGACGACCTTGTAGCGATTGCCGCGTGCGGTTCCGCCAACAGCAGGACCATCGCTTCCGGCGTCCCGGCTTTGAAGCACGCGGTCAAATCGATTCTCTGACGTGTATTCCTTGCGGAGGTGCGGCCGCGGCGTTTGCCCGTTTGCCGGACGGCAGAGGGAGAGGGTGGATGGCCCGCGTGACGGGTCGAGGGCTGGAAGAGAGGCTTCCGGCGCCCGTCGCGGAGAAAGCTCCATGACCCAGTTGCAAGTTCTCGCTCCTACGGTGAATCCACGGGGCGGTTACAAGGTGGATGTCAGCCGTGGCCAACGTGTCGGTCGCGTTTCTTCCGAGTGGTTCAACCGGCCGGCGGACGAGCGCTACCTTTCTCTCACCGATCTCCATAATTCGGTGAAGCGGCGGTCCGAACGCAGCAAGACCCGCATCGTTGACAGTGAGCTGATCCGCGTCGAGGCCAGCCGCGACGACCCGGAGCGCCTGAAGCTGATGCTGCCTGATGCGCATGCCTCTGTGGCCCCGACGCATTGGAGCTTTGGCCAACTCGCCAGCCTGGTCGGCGCGCCAGCCGCCTAGCCATGTTCGAGGGCTACGCCGGATCGGCCCGGGCCGACTTCCGCCTTGCCGTCGAGCGCGAGCGTGCGCTTGGCCAGCTCGATGATATCGTCGCCCATTACGAGGCCTATCTCGACCGTGAGGGCCCCGCCGGACCGGGCGCTCTCCGGCTGCGCCGCGAGTTCGCCCAGGTGCAGCAGGAGCTCGGCGATCTTCCCGGCCGGATCATGGACCGCAAGCGGCTGGCACCATGCTCGCCCATCTCGGGCGGACCTTGCATGTCGGCTTCCTCAATGATTGCCTGTTCGACGCGGCGACCGCGCTCTGCCTCAAAGATGCGCCGGATGACGAGCGAACGGCGCCGGCCCTGTCGCGCTGCAGCCCCGACCGGTGCCCCAACGCCTGCCTGACCGCCCGGCACCGCGAGCCATGGCAGGCCTCCATCGCCTAGGGCGAGGCGCTGCTGGCCAACCGACGCCTGTCGCCGCTGCAGCGCACGGCGATCCTGAAGGACAATGAGCGCAAGCGCCGTCTGATCGCTCCTCTCGTGGACGGTGATGCATGACCGCGCTTGGGCCGAAGAGCGAAGCCGCGCTGAGGGCGGCCGTGGAGCGGCTGCTCGACGGTCGCCCCGCCCGCACCGACGGGGCGCTGACCGTCGCCAACCTGGCGCGCGAGGCCGGCGTCAGCCGGGCGACGGCGAACCGGGCCGGCGCTCTTCTTGCCGAGTTCCGTGCCGCCGAAGCGCGCCACCGGAGATCCTCCCCCAGAGTCCTCAAGGAGCGCATTCGCGCCCTCGAAGCCGAGCTCCGCGCCGTGCGCGGCGCCGAGATGGCCGAGCTGCGGGCGCTGGCCCGCACGCTTGCGCAGCACATCCAGGTTCTGACGTTGCAGGTCGCCGAGCGCGATGCGGTGATCGACGGCCTGCGGGAGGAACTGGCTCGATCACCTGCGACCAGCGTTGTGCCGCTACGACGCCCGTCTCACGACAGCGTTGGCTGAGAGCCGCGCAGCTTCGTAACCGATCTGGCCCGGGCCGTCCATCATGGTCGGCGCTCCCACGCTCGCCCTCTCCGTCGAGGCAGGGGCTCGGGCTGTGGCTGCCGGCCCCTCAACCCTGTTCCGCACCAGCACCGAGAACAGGATGTGACGGGCCGGCTACCCGCCGTTCGACCTACGCGGATCGAACTGGTCAAACCGACCAAAGCGGGACCTCGGAGCACCCCGACGGGAAGGCCAGTGTGCGGTGTGACGGCGATACGCGGCTCGCATGACCGTGTTAAGGTCCATCCGTGATTGAGGAAGGATGGCAAGCCATGGAACCCGCACAACTACGATATAATTGGGCTGATTCCGACGTCTACGAGGCTTTCATGGGGCGCTGGAGCGAACATCTGGCAAGCCTATTTCTCGCCCATGTCAATGTCGCTCCGGGCGGTCGCGTACTCGATGTAGCCTGTGGGACAGGTGTGTTGACGAAAGCACTGGCCGAGGCGGGCGCGCATGTGATTGGTGTTGATGCATCGGAGGGATACTTGGAAGGAGCCCGCCTTCGTCGATCCCACCCCAATATCGCATATGAACACGGCGATGTTCGGCACATGCGGTTCGACAACAACGTATTCGATGCGGCCGTTTCCACGCTGGCCCTGGACGTTATCCCGGAAATTGAACAGGTAGTTGCCGAGATGAAGCGCGTGACCCGTCCGGGCGGCGTGGTCGCGTCCGCTGTTACTCAGTTCTTTGGTGGCATGCCCGCCTTCGACCTCGTCTATAACACCGGTGCTCTGCTTGATGCGGACGTCGCCAGGCTGAGATCCATGCGGGCGGGGCGACAGCAATTCTGGCCAAACGGTCAGGCGGCATTGTGGCGGAAGCTCGGCCTCGACGACGTGACGGAGGTTCCCGTTGTCGTGGATTGCGAGTATCAGTCCTTCGCGGATTATTGGGCTACGTTCACCGACGGCCCGGGCAGCGTCACAGCCATGTTGAAGGCACTTTCGGATGACGCCCGCGGTTCGATCGAGCAGCATGTTCGTGCCGGATATCTGGTTGACTTGCCCGATGGACCCCGGTCATTTCCCATGACGTTCCGTGTGGTGCGCGGCTTGGTCCCAGCCTGATCCTGGAGGGCATGCAATAAGGCCTGCGAAGGTCCGGTGGGGCCAAACTGCGACGTCTATCGAAACTAATTAGGTGAATGTCCGCTTCTGCATTCCGGTCGCTCAAGGCAGTCTGACTGCTCTCGGCCACGGCCGCTAGTTGTCGACTTGTGACTTATCTAATCTGTCTCATGCTGATCTACTGAGCAAAGATCCGGTGAATTCTCGGGATCCAGCGCCCCAAGAGCACCGCTGAGACAGGTTGATTGTTCAGATAACGCGCCGAGCAGATGAAGACCTTGGAAATCGAGAACGGACGCCTCGAGTTGCGGGCGGTAACAGGCCCCGACTACGGCAGAATATTTGACTCAGAACTGGTCGATGCCGTGCAGAAGATCGCCGGCAACGGTAGCGGCGACACGCGCTGGAAAGTGCCTGGCGTGCTCGACTGGTCGACGGGAATCTACAATCCGAACGTCGACATCTCCAACGACAGGACAACGCTCTATGCGTCCGACCGTGATGTCTTTGTCTTCCTCGTCGACGACCTGAATCCGATCGAAGCCGGCAAGCTGCCCGATGGCTCGCCCGACGTCTTTTTCAGGGGGATTTATTGCTGGAGCTCCGAAGTCGGCGCCCGAACGCTCGGAATCGCCAGCTTCTATCTACGTGCAGTTTGCCAGAATCCTTGTCTGTGGGGCGTGGAAAATTTCGAGGAAATCACCATCCGGCATTCCAAATATGCCGCCTCGCGTTTTGCCCTGGAAGCCGAACCAGCGCTGATCCAGTTCGCGGAGTCTTCGCCCATGCCGTTCGTCAATGGCATCAAGGCTTCGCGGGAGCGGATCGTCGCTCGCGACGATGAAGATCGCCAGAGCTTCCTGCGCAAGCGCGGATTCTCCAAGGCGGAGACCACCAGGATCATCGATGCCGTGCTTTCGGAGGAAGGGCACCCGCCCGCCTCGATTTTCGACTTCGTGCAGGGCATTACGCGGGTAGCGCGCGACAAGCCGCATCAGGATGTTCGCCTGGAGATGGAGGGCAAGGCCAAGAAGCTGCTCGATCTAGCAGCATGATACCGCAATGCTGCGCGAGGAGTATGAACGTCACTGGGCTACTGAGGCTGCCAGTGTCCGAACATGTGCATCGCTGCGGCGCGCAGCACACGGCCTGCGCTGCCGGTCTGGCAAACACATCTCTCAGGTCTAGTTGTGCGCCGCACAAAATCGCAATGCTGCTATGCACAATTAATGCTTCTCGGCTGCGCGGAAGGGAGTAGCCTGTCGGTATCGAGTTTCGTCCGGGTCACCTCCTCCCGACCTTGGCGATCAGGGACGGCATTTATTCCTCCCGAATGCTGTCGTCCAAATCAAGCCCGCCGCACCTCCTCCCGCGGCGGGCTTTTTCGTTATGCGAGCGGCGGCTTCTGGCAGCCCGATTGCAGGAAACGAATTCGGAGGTCCGTCAGTCGGGTAGGTTGAACCGTTCGATGGTGATGGTACGCGCGACATCCACCGTAATCTCCAGCACTTCGTTTCATGCCTCCTCCCCACCGAGGTCCGAAAGGGCGAGATGAAAGAGCCTGTGCTGGAGATCGAGGCTCATCAGGCCAGGGCGGTGTTGAAGGCGACCAGCCCGACATGCAGCTCCTCGCGGCGATAGAGGCCACGAAAGTCGGTCGTGTTGTGGGTGACGAGCACATAGCCGTCATCGACGCCGGGTCACCATATGGTCCTTGGCGGAGGCCCAGCCAGCGCACATGGCTCACTCGGGAAAACCCCGTTCGCGCGCCAGCTTCGCAAGCTCTGGGCTCAGGCATTCGTCGATCAGGAATGTCACGAAACGGCCGGCAGATCGTCGAGACGGATTGTGCGTGTCGACTTCGCCGCCGTGCTGCGCCACGCTGGCTTGACCGGCGGACGGCCACGCCGCGGATAGGCGAGCGCATAGTCGGCCGCGAGCCCAATCTGGTCGAGAGTCAGTTGCGGATAGGCGGCACGGATCGTCTCGGGCGTATCGCCATTGGCGAGCATGTCGGCAATGTCATGAACAAGCACGCGTGTTCCCACAAAGGCCGGCTGACCGCTAAGTACCGCTGGATCGCGCGCCACCATGGCCTTGGCTTTCCTCAACCGGCTGAGGCCGGTCCTTACCCCGGCAGTGATCGGCTTCAGGTCGACCTTAAGCGGATCGGCCGCGACTACGGGCGCAGCATCATCGGCAATGGCGTGCTCAACGATCCGCCGCCGCCCGGCAGGCGTCAGCGTCTCCGCCGTCAGCCAGGCGAGGCGTAGGCCGACGAGACCCGCTCCGATGATGACGCGGCTGCCGCGGCGTGTCTCGACACGGCCGCGTAGCAATCCGGCATCGATGATGCGATGCACCTGCTTGAGCGGCACCTGCGTTACCGCCGCCGCCTCATTGGCGGTGAGCACTTCGGTACTCAACCCCGGCATGACAATAATCCTTCCACGTTCATGGAAGACATATAGTCACTCTGCCGTCTGCAGTCCAGCGAAGCTTTGCGGCAGGCGGCCGGCGCCGGCGCGAGGCCTGGAGGCAGAGGGGGGAGGGGAGATTCCTGACGGGCTTGGAGGTTCGGGGAGAGGCCCCGGGCCGCCCGTCATGGAGAACCTGACCATGGCAAAGAACGCCATTCAGAAGATCGCGATGAACGCCGCGGAGAATATTCCCTATGACAAGCTAATGCTGTCGCAAAAGAATGTTCGGCGCATCAAGGACGGCGTGTCGATCGAGCAGCTGGCCGAAGACATCGGACGGCGAAAGCTCATCCAGAGCCTGAACGTCCGTCCCGTGCTCGACGGCGAGGGCGAGGAGACCGGCATGTTTGAGGTGCCCGCCGGCGGCCGTCGCTATCTCGCGCTCGGCATCCTCATCAAGCAGAAGCGCCTGGCGAAGAACGAGCCGATCCCTTGCATCGTCAACCGTAAGCAGGAGACCTCGGCCGAAGAGGATTCGCTTGCCGAAAACCTGCGGCGCGCCGACCTGCACCCGCTCGACCAGTTCCGGGCCTTCAAGACGCTCAGCGATCAGGGCCTCGATCCGGAGGAGATTGGCGCCCGCTTCTTCGTATCGCCTGCGACGGTGAGGCAGCGCCTGCGGCTGGCATCGGTGTCGCCGAGGCTTCTCGGTCTCTACGAGAAGGACGAAATCCGGCTTGAGCAGATCATGGCGTTTTCGATCTCGGACGATCATGCACGTCAGGAGCAGGTCTGGGAACGGATTGCCAGCTCGCACATGCAGGAACCCTATTACATCAGGCGCCTGCTGACGGAGACCACGGTCCGAGCCGATGATCGCCGGGCCGTCTATGTCGGCGCCGAAACCTATGAAGCGGCTGGCGGCGTCATCCTTCGCGACCTGTTCGAGCAGGATGCCGGCGGTTGGTTCCAGGATGCCGCACTTCTTGAGCAGCTCGTCTTCGACAGGCTGAAGGTGGATGCCGAGGCGATCCGCGCCGAAGGCTGGAAATGGGTCGAGGCGGCGATCAGCTTTCCCTATGGCCATACCTCCGGCATGCGGCGCATCTATGCCGAGCCGCAGGAGCTCAGCGCCGAGGAGATCGAACGCTACGACGCGCTCAAGGCCGAATACGACAAGCTGGATGCGGACTATGCCCAGGCCGAGGATGCCGACGAAGCAGCCGAGGCGAAGCTCGACCAGCTGGGCGCCGAGCTCGATGCGATCGATGATCGTCCTCAAAGCTACCATCTCGCCCAGAAGGCCATTGCCGGTGTGTTCGTTACCCTTGCCGCGGACGGCAAGCTTCAGCTCGACGCCGGTTTCGTGCGGTCCCAGGACGAGCCGCGGACCGAAACCGGCAACGTCGATGAGGGCGAGGAAGGGGACGCCGACGGCGGAACCCGATCCAATGGCGACGACGATGGCGTTGGAGTTGTCGTCAACGGCAGGCCGGTGAATGACAGCGCTAGTGACGACGGCGAGGACGATGGCATCAAGCCGCTGCCTGATCGGCTCGTCTTCGACCTGACCGCGCAGCGGACGCTGGCACTGCGCAACGCGCTCGCCGGTGACGTCGAGATCGCCATCGTCGCCGCACTCCATGCCTTCGTCCTGCAGGTCTTCTATCGCTTCGCGCCGGACACGTGTCTTGAGATCAGTCTGAAGAGCGGCAGCTTCAGCCAGGTCGACGGTCTTGCCGAGACGTCCTGGGCAAAGGAGATCGCCGAGCGGCACGAAGCCTGGGACCGCGATTTGCCCGATGAGGCGGATGGCCTGTGGAACTTCCTTCTCGGCCTCGACGAAGCAAGCCGCAAGGCGCTGTTCGCGCACTGCGTCTCGCTGACCCTCAATGCGGTGGTCGAACCCTGGAACAGGCGACCGAAGGCGCTCGAGCATGCAGACGTCCTTGGCCGCTCGCTCCAGTTCGACATGGTCGACGCCGGCTGGACGCCTACGGTCGAGTTCCTCGGGCGGCTCACCAAGGCGCGGATTCTACAGGCTGTCCGTGAAGCTCGTGGCGCGGACTCCGCGCAGCTGATCGAGCACATGAAGAAGGACATCATGGCCCGTGAAGCCGCGCGTCTTCTCGAAGGATCGAACTGGCTGCCCGAGCCGCTGCGCCTCGATGAAGTGGCTACCGCTGCTGGTGACGCGGTCGCCGGCGATATGTCGGACGAGGCGGCTCGCGACCGCGATGCCGCCGAGCTGCCGGCCTTTCTCGCCGACGATGCGGATCCGTCCTCCGATGAGCCGGTGACCATCGACGGCGACGATGCGGACCACCTCCAGGCCGCCGAATAATCGGCCTCACGCTCGCACCGGGCCCGGTACTCCCGCCGGGCCCTTTCTCATTTTCCGACATGGAGAAACCCGCATGTCCGCACATATCGTGTACGAATCCGCTCCTCTGGGGAGCGTTATCCGATACAGCGACGGCGCCGCGAACCGCCGGCTCGCTTCACCAAGAAACTCGCTGCGTGGGAGAGTCGCAACGGCGTCGGTCGCCTGGTCAAAAAGGAACCGCCGCGCGAGCGCGCGACCTATAGCTCGCCCGCCTACTTCACCCTGCATGAGGGCGATTTCGGGCAGGGCGGCATCATCGTCTCGGTCAGGCGCACTTGGTCCGTCGAGAGTGACCTGCGTTTCGAGATCGTCGAGCGCCCCACGACCGGCATGGTTCGCGTCCTGCAAGAACTCGGCGACAGCCCGGAACTGCTCTATTTAGCCAAGGATCGCGAGGCGGCCGAACGCTGGCTCGCCAGCAATTCGTACAGCCGAGCCTATCTCGAAGAGGTCTCCGCCGATGAGGTCGGCGCCGACGTCGTTGAGGGCCGCACGGCCGCCTGACCGTTTCACCATTTAACCCACCCGATCACGGCCCCGGGATCGCGCGAGCGATCGCGGGCCCGTTCCATTTCATTGGAGATCGACATGTTCGACTGGAACAGAAGCTGCTCCTATGACGAGCAGCAGAAGAGACGTTTTCACACGATAGCCCGTTCACGGCTCAAGAAACTCGCTGCCCAACTAAACCTGCCGCAGGGAAGCTTTGACCTGCGCTCGAACAAGGCGGGCATAGCCGTTTCCGGTGAAATTACCCTGCACCATCACCGCGCCTACATCCAGGTCGGCCAGTTCGGTTTGTCCTCAGGTCACGGCATCCTGATCCGCACCTGCAAGGGCCGCAAGGACTATACCTGCGGGGCCAACCACTTCGTTGCGCTCGACATGCTCGACGACATCCCGGCGCTCGCCGCCGCCGTCCGTGCCGTCACTGGGGTTGGTCGAGGCGCTTCGCCTTCCTCCGAGCAACGCGCCGCCTGAAGCCTGCAAACCCCATCATCGCCGGCGCACGCGCCGGCCGCAGGCTCGGCCAGTCGACAGCCACAACATCACCAAGCAGTTGCGACGAGCGGTTCATGCCGCGCGTGGCCGACCTGCGTTCAGGAGAACCCCATGACCGCACATCCACCCTTCAGGAAGGTGCTCGACGGCGTCGCCACCCGCGAGCAGATGTTCCAACTGTTCAGCCGACACAAAGACACTCCCGGCATCGATCTTCTTTCCGGCACTCCCTATTCAGGCGAATGGTTTGAGATCGAAGCGACCCAATTTCACTTCATGCTCGATTTGCTGCCGCCGCTCTTCATGCGCACCGGCATGTTCGGCATCTCGGAGTTCAAGGCTGGCAACGTGACCAGCGTATTCTTCGCGATCCGGATCCGGGGCCGCGAACGCTGGTTCCATGGCTTTTGCGACCTCACGGATCGGCAGTCGCCAGACAAGATGCGCGCCGCCATCATCGCCCACGAGACCGGCGCGAGCGACAGCATGACCCGCGCGGAGAAGCTCGAGGCGATCTGGAACATGACCCCTGTCGAACTCAGGGACATCGCCCGCAATGCAAATCCCGGAACCGGGTGGGCCGAACATCGCGGCAAACGCACGATTCTCATTAACGCCGGAAAGCATGATGCTGTCTTCAAGCTGCTCGATGATCTGTCGGATCTCGAGATTGACGAACTCCTGTCCTCCGCCCGATCAAGCCGGAACTCAAAGAAGGGAGGCGACGATAAAGGTTGTCCCTGAGAGTTGCCGCTCGGAAGCGAAACGTCCCTATTAGCACGGTCCGCCTACTCCGCTGAAATGAGGCGCGTCGGATAGGCTATGCGGCGCGATGTCTATCGAGGAGGCGTACTATCGGACGCCGACGGGCGAGACGCTCTCGCACATTACGATCGCTTGCACGCAGCCCTATCGCTTTCCAAGATACCTGACGGCAACCGACATTGCTCGATCAGTGCGTCGCCGCCGGCCGGCGCATTTTCACGGTATTTAAGGCCAGCACCGACCAGGTGCTCGTAGTCCAGCGAGCCACCTATCAGGGTCAGACTTCAAGTCGGATGATCCTTGTCACCTGATCACCGTGGGTAATCGCCCTTAGCGAAGCCGTGTGGCCGACTGGTTCGACGATATGATCGGCCAATCGCCGAACAAAACTTCGGATCAGGACCTGCCGCGCAGGATATATCCGGCATTGCGTAAGGCGCCGATGAAGAGACTGGCCGGGCCGGCGATACTCGTCCTGGCCTGCATCGGTAGCGGCAGAGTGTTCCAGTCTTCCAAGGGAGCGATAAAGCTGGAGAAAGTGCCATTGACCATGCAATGGCTGATCGCCGAGCCCTGCTTGTCTAGCGCCAGAATGCCTGTCCGGTTGCTTGGATATCGGACGGCGGCGATCCGCTGCATTTCCAAGTCGCCATCGATGCGCAAATCAAAAAGCAGTACGCCGTGGCTTCTGATGGCAATTTCTGCGACTTTTTCCGTGAATCCAAGAGGAAGCGCACGGACGCTTTCGACCGCCATCCCGAAAACAATCGCGTCCAGCTCATCCGCCGCCATGAGAAGATTTGCTCCCAAGAAAATCAGGATTGCAATCGATGCAGTCGGTTGTGCACAGTCATCGGATGCGGACGGCTGTTAGTCCCTTGTACGTTTGCCCGGCGGCAACGAATGACGGCGTAGGCGGCGCTCGATGCAGGGGGGTTCTTTACCGAACCTGGAGCATGCGAGCCTCGTCAGCATGTCGAAATTTGCCAGCTGCCGGTGGATCGAGCGAAGTGGCGCCTGTGGATGGCGGGCATGGATAGGCTCTGAAGGTCGCGTCAAATGAGACCTCGGCTCGCAATAGACCGTTTGCGTCCCGGTGATCGAGCCAGTCCCCGAGGTCAGGGAAACCTCGCTTGCTCGTCGCTGGCCTTCTCCGATAAAGCTCGGCAAGAGCGATAAGATGCCTAGACTAGGCGCAGAATACTCGCTGACGCGAAACAGCGACTTGGCTGCAAGTCGTCCTCACATCAAGGAAGGGACTATGAAGCGCCAGATCCGGCCATTTATCGTGGAAGTCAAACAGAAGCGCGGCAAGCAAAAGCCAAGCCATTCGATCTGGGGTGCTCTCGACCTGTCCAAAATTGTCACCGAGATGACGCAGCTGTCTGATGGTGCTCAGTTGCCAGGTTCTGAGCTCATTGACTCCAGTATAAGACCCATCGACGCTGATGACGGTGACAATCCACAAGCGGAGCATATCATGGCCGATTCTCAGGAAGCTCAAACGGTTCAGACAACAGTGGCACCAGCCAAAGTGGAAGCCCCTGAAGCGAAGAAGAAAGTTCCGCGAGCAAGGAAAGCGAAGGCAGAGCTCGCCAAGCCGACCCGCAAGAACGGGGCGAGACCAGGGCCTCAGCCGGCTGAACCTGCGGTGGCGGTGCGGACCGCCCGGAAGACCTATTCTGAGAAGGAACGCGCCCAGAAGCTTGCCCAGATCGAGAAGTCGATCGCTGGGGGTGCGACCAGCAAGAGTGCGGTCAGCCAAGCCGGCATTTCGGAGCAGACCTATTATCAGTGGAAGAAGGTTGCAGCGCCAGCCGCAGATAGCGGCGATCTGAAGGACCTGCTCGCGCTCGAGGAAGAAAACAAGCGCCTTAAGAACCTGCTTGCTGACCGTCTGCGCAAGGAAAATGCCGAGCTCAAGAAGAAGCTGGGCCTGGGGTAAGACATACTGAGCCTCGTCGGAAATTCCGCCGACGCTCAGAGCGGCAACGGCGGCATTTCCCCGTCACCGACCCGCCAGGTCCACGCACCCATCTCCGGCCGGTTCGCGAGCATCTCCTGCAACGAAGCCTCGAACGCTTCGTCTGCGCCGGCCGGGACGACAAAGAGTGCGGTCGGCTGCTGCCTGTCCTGGAGCAAAGCGTTGGCGATCGGCTGGTCGGTTTGCAGGTCATAGCGCAATCCCTTCACGCTCTTCTCGCGAAGGCGGGCGAGCGCGTCAACGAGCCGCTTTTCCGGAACCGTCTCGAAAGGGATCCAGTTCTCGGATACCACCATCAACGCGACCTCCTCGACAATAGCGAGGCCGGCCGCGTTCAGTCCGAAGGTCGCGATCACTATCAGATGTGAGCTGGAATCTGCTCCCCACAGCGACAATTCTTTCTCGAAACGTGCCTGCAAACGCCGATGCAATGCATCGTCGATGACAAAGGGAAAGCCCGGCAGATGTCTGACGACAAGTTTCCGACCGGATCGGGCGGGCATGATTTCCTTCACCTCGCCGACCAGAACCAGTAGCTTTCGTGGGCCGGATTTTGGCGGGAGCGCCGTGCCGAGAACCGCGTTGCGACGTTGTTCTATCGCTTCCTTGTTCTCGGAGCGAAACGGCTCGGGCACAAACAGGATATCCGCGAGCGGTCCGCCCCTCACCGTCATTTGCCCGGCAGCCTCAAGCAGATGCCAGCGGACATTCCACCAATGGCGCTTGCCAGCCCAGCGGGATGTCCAGACCGTCAATTCGGCCTCGTGCCACAGATAATGGAGGAGGCCACGCAGCGACATCCTCCTGGGGTCTCCGGTTACACTGGCGGAGCTCTCGCCAGCAGGCGCGGACGCTGCCCGGCTCCCCGTCTTCGACAGTCTGAAATCGAGTTTCAAAGCCGCCAAGCCGCTTTGCGGATCGAGCTGTATCGCGCTGCCCATCAAGGCGCCCAGGCCGGACAGCTCGTAAGGCGATTCATATGAATCACAGAATGGATCATGCCCGCCGCCGCTCAGCGGCATGCGCTTGATCAGGTGAAGGTCGCCGATGCGGGCGATGTACATCGGGCAGCCCGGCTCGCGGCACAGGCATAGCGGACGCTCGGTGCGGGCATAGGCGTTCGCCAGCGCCGCCTGCAGGTCAGGCGCTCCCTCCTCGTAGACCTCACTGCCAATTCTGAACCGTCGCATCACCTCCGCAGCTCCAGGTCGCCGCCGCATCCCTGTCCGCGCATTCAAGTCATGGCTTTGCGCAGAGCGCAACCCGTTTGGTGCATCGCGCCAGAGGCAAAGGGGAGCCGGAAGGAGTGCGGCCCGGCTGGCGCGGAGAGAGTGCCGGCGCGGGCGCCACTCCCCTCTTGCGAAGGACATCTCCATGAACATTGTTTCGACCACATCTGCCGTTGCCCGGACGGCCGCTCCCCTCGGCGCGCCGACGCACGCCCCCATCAACAACGCCCAGGCGATCTATCAGGCGGCAATGCGGCTTGTGCCGTTCCTCGAGCAGGGCAAGCCTGTCACCGCCGCCGCACTGCGCACCACCATGACGACAAGTTTTGGCGGCAGCGATGCGCAAGGGTGCTGGGTCTGGAAGGACGCCTATGAGGCCCTCGAAGTCGCCCAGGTTCTGTTTCTGCGCCGGTTCGGCCCCGCGATCCTGTCCCGGTCCGCCACGCCGCGGGCAAGGCTAGCGATGATAAAGCGCATCGCCGACCTTCTTCCAACCCATACGCGACGCTCCGACGAGAGCCAGGCCATGCAGCAGCTCTCCACGCCCTTGCCGCTGGCCTTCGTAACGGCGCACGCCGCGGCAATCGCATCTTGCGACCTCGTTCTCGAACCGTCGGCCGGCACCGGTCTGCTTGCCGTCCATGCCGAGATAAGCCGGGCATCGCTCACCCTCAACGAGCTTGCCGCAACGCGGGCCGATCTCCTCGGCCTGCTGTTTCCACGGTTCCCCGTCTCGCGGCACGACGCCGCCCATATCGACGATCATCTCGACGCGGCCATGGAGCCGTCCGTCGTGCTGATGAATCCGCCATTCACCGTCGGCGCCTATGTCGACGGACATGTCGCCGACGCGGCATGGCGACACCTCTCCTCCGCATTCGCGCGGCTGTGTCCGGGCGGACGCCTCGTTGCCATCACCGGCACCGGGCTGTCTCCCGAAAACCCCAAATGGCGGCCCGCCTTCCAGCGGCTGCAGCAGCAAGGCACCGTCGTCTTCACTGTGGCGATCGACGGCCGCGTCTATGCCCGCCACGGAACCACCGCCGAAACCCGCCTGACGATCATCGACAAGGTGCCGGCCACTGACCCGACCGGCTTCGTCCGGTCACCGGGCAAGGCCGCTGACGTCGAAACGCTGCTCTCCTGGATCACGGATCTGCCGCCCCGGACACCGGGCGGCTTTCCGGGCTCGATCGGCGCTCTTTCGCACGGGATCCTGCGGAACGCAGCAGCGCACATGGCCGGTCGGTCCGCGGCGAGAGCCGTACCCGCGACCGCAGCACCGACTGCTCCAAAGTCTGGCCGGCCAGTCCATCTGATTGCCCGGGCAAAGCCCACCCGCCCAATCGTGGCAAGCAGCACCCCTACTGTCCCCCTCGCTTACGTGCTGCGCGACTGGATGCCGGAGGAGAGCGGCCGGCTCACCGACACGATCTACGAACCCTATGCGCTCCAGTCGATCGACATTCCCCGCGCAAAACCGCATCCGACGCCGCTCGTACAATCGGCCGCAATGGCCGCCGTCGCGCCGCCAAAGCCTTCCTATCGGCCGCCTCTTCCTGATGCGATCATCGACGAGGGCCTGCTGTCAGACGCCCAGCTCGAAAGTGTCATCTATGCCGGCGAGGCTCATTCCGGCCATCTCACCGGCGCCTGGACGGTTGACGAGACCTGCGATGTCGTCTCCGCCGCGCCAGAAGGTGCTGAGAACGCGGTCCGCTTCCGCCGTGGATGGTTTTTGGGTGACGGAACCGGCTGCGGCAAGGGACGGCAGGTCGCCGGCATCATCCTCGACAATTGGCTACAGGGCCGCCGCCGTGCGATCTGGATTTCCAAGTCGGACAAATTGCTTGAAGACGCCCAGCGCGATTGGGCAGCACTCGGCCAGGAAAAACTTCTCGTCCAGCCACTCTCACGCTATCGGCAGGGCACACCGATCCGACTCGCCGAAGGCATCCTGTTCACGACCTACGCAACCCTGCGCTCGCAGGAACGGCAGGGCAAGAAATCCCGGATCGCTCAGATCCTCGACTGGGTCGGACAAGAGGCGAGGAGGGACGAAGGCCCGACGGGGATTAAAGAAAGCCAGACAGGGATTGGAGAAAACCCGTCGGGGGCCAAAAAATCTTTCGATGGCGTCATCGTCTTCGACGAGGCCCACGCCATGGCCAATGCCGCTGGCGGCAGAAGCGAGCGTGGCGATATCGCTCCGTCGCAGCAGGGCAGGGCCGGACTGCGGCTGCAGCACGCGCTGCCCGACGCGCGTGTCGTCTACGTCTCCGCGACCGGTGCCACCGCCGTCGAGAACCTGGCCTATGCGCAACGTCTCGGCATCTGGGGCAGCGAGGATTTTCCATTCGCCAACCGAGCCGAATTCGTCGCCGCGATCGAGGATGGCGGTGTCGCGGCGATGGAAGTGCTCGCCCGCGATCTCAAGTCGCTCGGCCTCTATACGGCGCGTTCGCTCTCCTATGACGGTGTCGAATACGACCTGCTCGAGCACGCGCTGACCGACGAACAGATCCGCATCTACAACGCCTATGCGGACGCCTTCCAGGTCATTCACAACAACCTGACCGCCGCACTCGAGGCGACCAACATCACCAATGAGTCCGGCACGCTAAACCGCAACGCCAAATCGGCGGCGCGCTCAGCCTTTGAAAGTACCAAGCAACGTTTTTTCTCGCATTTGATCACCTCGATGATGACGCCGACGCTGATCGGCGCGATCGAGCAGGACCGTGTCGACGGGCATGCGGCAGTCGTGCAGATCGTCTCGACCGGCGAGGCGCTGATGGAACGGCGGCTTGCCGAGATCCCCACCGAGGATTGGTCTGACCTGCATGTCGACGTCACGCCGCGCGAGTACGTCGGCGGGTACTTGATGCATTCCTTCCCAACCCAGTTGTTCGAGGAATATTCGGACGCCGAAGGCAACCTCTATTCGCGGCCTGTCCACGACGAAGATGGCAACCCGGTTCAATGCCGGGAGGCTGTTCGCCGGCGCGACGAGATGGTTGAAAAACTCGCATCGCTGCCGCCGGTCGGCAGCGCCCTCGACCAGATCATCCATCACTTTGGCACCGACACCGTCGCCGAGGTGACCGGCCGCTCGCGCCGCATCGTGAAGAAGACCGGCCGCGACGGCATCGATCGGCTGGCCGTGGAAAACCGCCCTGGCTCGGCCAATCTGGCCGAGACCCAGAGTTTTATGGATGACGACAAGAGCGTGCTGATCTTTTCGGACGCCGGCGGTACCGGCCGTTCGTATCACGCCGATCTCGGGGTCAGGAACCAGAGGCTGCGCAAGCATTATCTGCTCGAGGCCGGCTGGCGCGCCGACAACGCCATCCAGGGTCTCGGACGGACCCACCGCACAAATCAGAAGCAACCGCCGTTGTTCCGACCCATGGCCGCGAACGTGAAAGCCGGCAAGCGCTTCCTGTCGACGATCGCACGACGGCTCGACACGCTGGGCGCGATCACGCGCGGTCAGCGCCAGACCGGCGGGGCAGGGCTGTTCCGTGCCGAGGACAATCTCGAAAGCCCCTACGCGCGGGCCGCACTTCGCCAATTCTACATGCTGCTCCATCAGGGCAAGATCGAGGGCTGCTCGCTCACGACTTTCGAGACCGTGACCGGGCTGTCGCTGACGACTGACGAGGGCGGGCTGCGCGACGAACTGCCGCCGATCACGACCTGGCTCAATCGCCTGCTTGCGTTGCGCATCGAAACCCAGAATCTGGTGTTCGAGGTGTTCGAGCAGTTGATGGCGGGAAGAATAGAAGGCGCCATCGCCGCCGGCAATTATGACAAGGGTCTGGAGACGATCACCGCGGAGAGCATCGTCGTCACCGATCGCCGCGCCGTCTACTCGCACCCGGTCTCGGGCGCGCAGTCGCATGTGCTGACCGTCGCGCGCAAGGACCGTAGCCGGCCGCTCGGCCTCGTCGACGCGCTGGCCATCGTACGGGCGGAGCCCCAATCGGCTCTGCTGGTCAACACACGTTCGAGCCGCGCGGCAATACAGCTGCCGACCGCGAGCCTGATGCTCGACCACGGAACCGTCGAGCATCGCGCGCGCCTGCTGCGGCCGACCGACGAACTGCGCTTCGGCCTCGGCGCCCTTGCCGAAACCCACTGGCAGCCGGCCGACCGGAAACTGTTCTGCGAGCTTTGGCAGGCAGAAGTCGCCGCTGTCCCGGAGTTCACCACCAGCACCTTTCACATCGTGACGGGTCTGCTGTTGCCGATCTGGCGTCGGCTGCCGGACGGCGACTGTCGAGTCTATCGAATCCAGACCGATGCCGGGGAGCGCATCATCGGCCGCCACATCGCGCCGACGCTGGTCGCGACCATGTTCCGCAATCTGGGTCTCGACGATGTGCCGAGGCTGGCGCCGGAAGATGCCTGGACCGGGCTCGCCGACGGACGGATTGGACTGCAACTCGCCGATGGCCTGATCCTGCGCCGCAGTCGGATCATGAACGACTACCGTGTCGAATTGATCGGCTTCACCGACGCGATGGTCCCTCGGCTGAAGGCGCTGGGACTGATCTCCGAGATCATCTCCTGGAAGCTCCGGCTGTTCATCCCGACGACCGCGCAAGGGTCCGCCATCCTCGCCGCGCTCCTCGACCGCCATACGCTGGTTGGTGTCACCGACCGTACCTCGGCGGCTTGAGGGGAGGCGATCATGACGGGCTCGGCCTCCGAGCTGGCACGCCGCCTTGGCGAACACGCCGAGGCGGTGTGCCGGGAATATCTCTCCAACGGCCATCGCTCCGGCAATTACTGGATGGTCGGCGATGTCCACAACACGCGCGGCCGTTCCATGCATGTGCGGCTGAGGGCAAACGCCAAGGGCCCGGCGGGTAGGTGGGTCGACGAGGCGACGTCTGAATTTGGCGATCTGCTCGATGTCATCCGTGAAGGTTGCGGCCTCGTCGACTTCCGTGACATCGCGGATGAAGCACGTCGCTTCCTCTCCATGCCGCTGCCACCGCCCCAGCCCCAACCTCAGCCCCTTGGCGCGCAGTGCCAGCCAGCCGCGAAACGCGGCTCCCCTGAGGCCGCGCGTCGTCTGTTCGCCATGTCCCAGCCGATCGCCGGCACGCTGGCCGAACGCTATCTTGCCGGCCGCGGCATTCTGCTTTCGACGCACGAGCGCGCGCTGCGCTTCCATCCCGGCTGCTACCATAGGAATCTCGTAACGGGCGAGACGCAGACCCTGCCTGCGCTGATTGCTGCTGTCACCAACCTCGACGGGCGTATCACCGGCCTGCAACGGACTTGGCTTGATCCTTCGGGTCACGGCAAGGCGCAACTCGCGGATCCACGCCGCTCGCTGGGGGATATCCTTGGCAACGGCATCTGGCTAGGCCATGAGCCCGGCATGCCCGTCCCGGTCATGGCGGCCGGCGAGGGCTTCGAGACGATGGCTTCGCTTAAGGTGGTGATACCGGCGCTGCCTGTGGCGGCCGCCACCTCGGCCAATCACCTCGCCGGCCTGAGGCTTCCGCTTGGCTGCCGCCGCCTCTACATCGCAGCCGATGCCGACGCTGCCGGCCGGCACGGCATCGAACGCCTCAGCCAACGCGCAGGCGAGGCCGGGATCCTCGCCCTGGTGTTGCGGCCGCAGCTCGGCGACTTCAACGACGATCTGCGCCATCTCGGCCCGGCCCATCTCGCGGCATGGCTCAGCGATCAGCTCGTCCCGGAGGATGTCCGTCTCTTCCTGCCGCCCGGATGAACGGGTCGGGGCCGGCACGCGCGGGCCGACGCGGCGCCGCCGGATGGCCTGCAGGCATGGCGGCGGTCACCGGAGAGGCCGCGCCCGCGGCCTGCCCGAGAGGCGACCCCTGCCACGCCCCGGTCACGGCCGCAACGGCGGCGCCGTCCTCCTCTTGCGCTCCGGCCTTCGGTGCGGCCGCGTCCGGGGCGCGGCCGGGATGCGCTGTCAGGCCGCGATGGGCGCGGCCACAACCGACGGAGACACGCCATGACCTACGAGCTTCCTCTCGACGACGCCTACGAGCCCTACCACGCCTCCTCGCCGACCGACCGCGTCATCCTCGAACTGCAGATGTACGGCCACCGTCCGCATCAGGACGAACCTGATCCTCGGCCACTTCCCGATGACGAGGTGATCCGGACTGGCCTCGCCGGGATCGTCGAGACCTTGGCCGGCATGCTCGGCGACACCAGGCTCGAACCCGATCTCGACGACCTGCTCTGGTCGTTCGCAAACGTCTTCCACCGTGCCGCCGAGCGCGTCGCCCGCAGCCTCGACCGCAACGAGGAGGCGCAGCGCTTGAGCCAGCAGGAACAGGACGGTTCCGAGGTGAAGTCGGTCGAGCTGGAACGGCTCACCGCCGAGGGCATCACCTACATCGAGCGCCGCAACGTGCTGGAAATCATGCGTGACGAGGCCGCCGACCTCTACGAGGCGCAGACCGGATCGGCATGGCGGCCGCGCACCGGCTCCAAGGTCAGCCACCAGGCGATGACCGCGGCAGTGATCGACTCCAGAGACTTCCTCGCCGCCCGCCGCCACGCCGAAACCGAGGTGCTTGTTCCCGCCGGCACCAAAATCGCCTTCGCCGGCGGCCTCGACTGCAACGATCACGACCGGATCTGGGACGCGCTCGACAAGGCCCGCGAGAAGCATCCCGACATGGTCCTGCTGCACGGCGGCAGCCCGCGCGGCGCCGAGCGTATCGCCGCCTGCTGGGCCGAGAACCGGAAGATCACCCAGATCGCCTTCAAGCCGGACTGGAACCGACACGCCAAGGCGGCTCCGTTCCGCCGCAACGACCAGCTTCTCTCCGTGGTGCCCTACGGCCTCATCGTCTTCCCCGGCTCCGGGATCACCGACAACCTTGCCGACAAGGCCCGTCTGCTCGGCATCCCCGTGTGGCGGTTCGCGGAGGGCGGCGCGTGAGCGCCGTTTTCTTGCAAATCAAGAAAATCTGGATAATATGGAGATCGACAAGGAGTACAGCCATGCGTCAGTTCACGACAGGGGATCTCAACAAGCAGGTTGGCGACGTCACCGACGTTGCCAGCCGCGAACCCGTTATTCTCACCAAGCACCGCAAACCCCGGTTCGTGCTGATGAGCTACGAGCACTACGAACGGATGCGCATCGGCAGTGATCCCCGCCGCGCATACCATGTCTCCGAGATGCCGGAGGAACACACGGAACTCTTCGCCGCCGAGATCGACCGACTAGCGCGCGGGGAAGGATACGATGATGAGCGGTAGATTTCTGCCTGGTCAGGTGATCTCCTACCCGTATCTTTGGGCATGGCAACACGAGCGCGGCGAAACGGAAGGCCGCAAGAGCCGGCCGACCTGCGTGGTCATCGCTGTCGGCGGCGCAAGAGATGGCCTGACCCATCCCAGCCACCGCCCGGCGATCGGGTCGGTTTGGAAGTCTCCGCTATCGAGTGCCGCCGCGCCGGTCTGACCGATCTCAAACGCTGCTGGATCGTGGTTGACGAATACAACTACGATATTGCCGAACGCTCCTGGTACATCGAATCCGACGGTAAGCCCCTCGGTCGTTTCAGCAAGGCATTCATGATGAAGATCGCAGGCGCCTTTATCGAAGCGCGCAGCGAAGGCCGCCGCGTCAGCCGTCTGGATTGACGTTCTCTTTTCGCAGCAGGGAGCATACCTCGGATCGGATCAGTCCGCCGTTTCCGCATGCCTGTACGCCGGTCGCAGGAACAGGAATGTTCGTCACGCAAATCCGGTGTCATGCTGCATTGCACCGACGTATATCCATTCCAGCACAGGAACGCACCATGGCTGCCGCCGCAAATAGGAAGATATCCGTCTCGATGCGGTTTCGCAGCGATGATCTCACCATCATCGACCGCGGCGCGCAGTTGCTCGGCCTGTCGCGCACGGAGTTCATGCGGGGCGCAGCACTCCACGAGGCGCAGGCGGCCATCCTCAACGAAACCGTCATCCGCGTGTCCCCGGAAGCCTATGACGCCTTCATGCAGGCGATCTCAGCCCCGGCCGCTGCGCCCCCGCCGAAGGCGACCGAGCGGCTGCGTCGGCCCCCGTTCTGGAACCGCTAGTGGCGCTTTCAGGCATCGAACTCCTCGATGACGCGCACAGCCTCGACAGCTTCAATTGCGGCAAGTCGGCGCTCAATGCTTGGATGGCCGGCTTCGCGCGAACGAACCAGGCCCGCGGGTTTACCCGCGTCCTGGTCATTCACGACGAGGGAACAGTCGTCGACTATTACGGCCTCGCGCCGGGCGTGATCCAGCCAAACAGCGCACCGCGCGCTATCCGCACCGGACGCACGCCCGATCCCATCCCCTGCCTGCTGATCGGACAACTCGCCGTCAGCCACCGCCATTCCGGGCAAAGCGTCGGCAGCGGCCTGGTCAAGGACGCGCTGCATCGCTGCGTCGCCAGCGCGGACATCGTCGGCGGCCGCGCGGTGGTGGTGCGGGCGATAGACGCCGAGGCCGAGCGCAACTGGCAGAGCTGGGGCTTCATTCCCGCGCGGGACAATCCGTCGGTGCTCATGCGCTCGATCCAGGACGTGAGTCTCTGGCTGGCCGACAAAGGCCACTAGCTCCACGCGCGTAGCGCCTCCGGCAGCGGCAGGGTCCGGGCGCGCCGGCCTGCGTCCGGCCGGGCTCTAGTCGCGGCGTCCCGCCGCTCCCCGAGCCTTCGGGTGACGATCCCTCGCGTAGGGCTAGAGGGAGAGGGCGGCCGGCGCGGGGCGGGGGACGCTGGAGAGAAGGGAAAGTCACGATGTCGATGATATTCGTAGGTGGATCACGCGAGATATTCGAGCTGCCGGAACCTGCTATCGCTCGCATCGGCGCAATCGTTGCTGCCGAGCACGGCGTGCTGATTGGCGACGCGCCCGGAGCCAATGCCGAGGCGCAGGGCCTGCTCGCTGGCTACGGCTACGAACATGTCGGGGTCTTCCATGCGGGCAAGGAACCCCGCAACTCTGGGCGGCTGGGCTGCCTACCATGTTCCTGCTCCTGAGGGCGCCGAAGGATACTGGGTCCACGCCGCCAAGGACCGGGAGATGGCGCGGCGCGCCGACTTTGGCATGATGGTCTGGGACGGCGCATCACCCGGTACGGCCGTCAACGTATTTCGGCTCGCCATCGCGAACAAGCCGTTCGTCATTTACGATTTGGCCAGGGGCAGCATGGCGACCACGTACAATGTGCAAGACTGGTGCGCCATGCTGCGCCATGTCGATCCGGACATTCGCCGCCAGGCCGAAGCCCGCATGACGCCGGACGAGCGTCTGGCGGTGCCAGGATGATGTACGGGCGGTTTCCCCGACAGCCCGGTGGGTCCGATCTCCGATATGCTTGATCCGGCTCCGCGCCCCAACTCCACTTGTATGAACGGCCGGGGCCAACCCTATTTCGAATCCGGCCCACGCGCAGAGCCGCGGGGCATTGTGCAGCATGATCATCTTGACCCGTCTCGCATCTGAAGCGGGTACAAGCGTGCCGAACATCCTGGCTTGCTTGGTCATCCAACCTGGCTGCGAGGCATCGCCACCGTGGGGCGTGAAGTTCGCTGCCAGTCGGCTCCGATCTCGAAACCGCTGTGCCGCCATGCCAAACGCGCAAGGCGGTTCACGCGCCATGCTGCTGTTCGACGTGTTGGCGATGCCGACGACATGACCCGAGAGGCTGCAGCCTGTTCGTGCGATCCGGCAGCGTTGCGTCGGCCAAACGATGGCGGGCTGAGTTCTTTTCCATCTGCCGCATCCGGGGCCATTCCCGTTTCATGTCGCCTTTGTAGACGACCGCCTGCTTTGTGCGGTCAACCCCCGTTGGGGGTACACTCGGCGAAAATTCTGGAACATTCGATTTCTGTTTTTGTCTGCGGACAGGCGAAGGGCCTGCCCGTTATTTCTAGGCAAATAGAATTTTCCAGAATTTTCGCCGAGATGACCGCAGCAGGACGGCCCTCTCCTTTGGCGCCATCGGGAATCGTCCCGATGCAACCGAAGGAGAACTACCATGGCCACCACGATCGCAAACCTCACCACCAAGGCCGACGGCTCGATGGAAGGCGTCTTCGCTACGCTCCGGGTCAATGCCCCGATCACCCTGATCCCGAACACCAACAAGTCGCGCGAGGACGCGCCCGACTACCGGATCGTCAACAAGCGCACGGGCTTCGAGATCGGAGCCGGCTGGCACCGCACCTCTCAGCGTTCGGGCGAGGAATACCTCTCGGTCAAGCTGGAAGCCCCTGAGATCGGCGTCATCTTCGGCAACCTCGCACCCGCCCCGGGCGGCGAGGAGAACAAGAAGGTCATCCTCTGGAACAATCCCCAGTGAGGCATCGGTGGCCGGCTCCGCAAGGGGCCGGCTTCCCCACCGGCAAAAGGAGGTTGCAATGAGCCGCTACACCATCACCGTCAGTGGCACCGTCACCGGACAGGTCCGCTCGGATCCAGACGCCGTCATCGGCTACGACCCACCGCTTCGGACCTACTTCCTGCACGCGTTCCCGCACGATGAAACCGACGAGCCCGGTCTTTGGCTTGGCACCCGCGATCGCGCGTTCGAAGCGCTTGAGGATCTTCGCCATGCAACCATCTTACACGGCTACGATCTCATGCCGCTGCCGGCGGATCTCGCGGCGAAACTCATCGAAGACAAGGCGGCTGTGGCTGATCGGGCGCCGCCTCAATGAGCCCGACTGGGCGAACGTGCCCCAAAAGCCCGGCGACGGTGCGCTCCGTCGCCGGGCTTTTCTCATGCAGAGTGGCTGGAGACCAATGTCTATCAGCCTCAGTGCGGCCGGTCGACAGCGAAACGGACGGGCGTCACGGAGAGAGTGGACGACGCTTTGAATTAGCGCCCAGGTGCAGCACTCGCCGCCGCCGATCATGGACGGATTCATTCGGCCCATCGTCGCCACCCCGTCGACGGCGACGACGGGCGCGGCAGTAGATTGTACCGACCGAAATGGCAGCACCTCGAGGAGGGGCAACAGCAAGGCCAAAATGTTTTCCGGTAACTCCTGGAGGCGGCGATCACCTGAGCAGGTTCTCGCCATGACCTTTTACGACCCCTGGTGCAGCAATTCGCCGCTGTCGATCATGCGCAGGTTCATATCGCCAGGCGTCTTGATGAGCAGTTGAGCGTTGAGAGCACGGAGGTCGCGCGGCTCGGTGCAGGCCAGCCAGGCGCGAAGCTTGTAGAGACCCGGCTGGAGATCGGCGCCAAAGATGAAGGAGACGCTTTTTTGCTCCCTGGCGGGCATCGGGATTTCGCCGTGCTGGGAGCCAATCGAGCGGTCTTCAAGCCAGAGCGAGGCAATGCAGCCGGCATTGACAAAGACGTTGGATCCGGTGGTGGCGCGGTATTCCACGGCGAGCTGCGTGCGGCCGGGCTCTGCAATCTTCAGCCAGCCCTGGAGTTCGACTGAGGTGAGGCCGGTGTAGAGCACACCGTTGCGCGACGGTTCACTGAGGGGAATGGCGCCGCCGATATAGACAAAGCTGCCGACGCTGTCGGCAGGGATATCTGGAAGATTGTCTTTTTTGGCCGGCGCGGCGCGGGCGATGGCGAGCGCGCCCCGCTGGTAACCTTGGCTTGCACCCCCTTCGGAGGAAGCCTGCTTCTTCGCGTCATCGTTGCCGGTGGCGGGCATGCTGTCGTTGCTCTTTGCCGACGCACCGCCCTGTCCGGTGATGCCGAGATGCTCGATCAGCGAATCGAGTTTCTGCTCGATGCGGTCCAACTGCTTCTGGGTTTCTGGCTGCCGGTCTTGCGCCAGTGCGAAGCCGGGGCCCTCGACGAAACTCAATGCTGCGATCCCAATCCCGAGCGCCAGCCCGCCCACACTTTTTCTTTGCATCATGGTGATGATCCTTCCATCGGCACGGTTCCAAAATTGTCGTGCGGCGCTGGCGCCACTTCTATCCCTTGTAGCGGCCGGCCTGGAGCGACAGCAGGCGTTTTCTCGTGCGCCGGCTCCAAGGTTGATCCAGGTGCGGGCGGTTCCGTCGTCTGCGACCCCGCGGCCGAAGACGCATTGCCCTGTTCGAAATTATCCTGATCCGTCGGCGGGGTGCTGGCGTTCTTTCCAGCGTCTGTGGGACGATCGTCGCGCTGGCCGGCGACATCCTGACCGATACTGACAGCCCGAAAGATCAAAGCCAGGACAGCGGCGATCGTGGCATAGCGGAACAGCAGATCGCGCCGGAACAGGGCGGGAACAAGTTTGAGCCAGCGTAGAAGTGTGGCTCGCACAGATGAGAAGAGCGTTTCAGCCGTCATGTGATTGACCCCTGCCGCTCGTATGTCGCCATCGCCGTCTCAATGTCTTCGGGCCCTATGGTCATGATGGCGTCGCGACCGGCATTTCCGACACCCTCACGCGCGAGGCGCATGGCCTGCGCCTCGCGCGTGCCTTCCCAAAGCGTGCGGATTGCGCGGGCATTGCCAAAATGGTCTCCACCTTCCGCCTCCATGCGGACGCAGGCAAGGTTGGCCTGGTCCTCGGCCGCGGCGTCGAGCACAAAGCCTTCGCGGTCGGCGAGGTTACGAAAAATCCCCGCCAGCTCTTCAGCCGAATAGTCCTCGAATATGATTGTCCTGGTGTATCGGGAGCGCAGGCCGGGATTTGAATCCAGGAAGCGGCGCATTTCGCCAGTGTAGCCGGCGGCGATGACACACAATCGATCCCGATAGTCCTCCATCAGCTTCAGCAGCGTGTCGATCGCCTCGCGGCCAAAATCGTTTTTTTGTCCCTCCGGCGCCAGCGCGTAGGCCTCATCGATGAACAGCACGCCATCGAGCGCTGCCTCGACGGCTTGCCGTGTCAGAATCGCGGTCTGGCCGACATAGCCGGCGACGAGCTGGCTGCGATCGGCCTCGACGACATGGCCGGATCGGAGGAGGCCAAGTGCGAAAAGAATCTCGCCCATGAGACGCGCCGCCGTGGTTTTCCCGGTCCCTGGATTGCCGAGGAAAATCAGATGCAGGCTTGGGGGGGCGGCGTTGATGCCGTGGCGCCGACGTTCCTGCTCGGCTTGCAACACGGCTACCAGTTTCCTGACCTCCGCCTTGACGGAGCGCCATCCGGTCATGGCGTCGAGTTCGGCCAGCACCTCATCGAGCGGCCGATGTTTTGATGTCCGGATGGGAAGAGCGGATTTGGTTTCAACGTCTCGCCGATCGTTCCCCTGCAAAAATTTCCGCGATGCCGGCAGGCCATATTTGTCGGCACGCGCCAGCCGCCAGCCCATGACGGTCATCGCGATGAGGAGGATAACGCCGGAATAGGCTTCCAGCAGCGCAAGCACGACGATCAGAACGGCAAGGCCAAGGATGATCGGGATCAGATCGCGCTGCATCTCTTGCTCAACCCGACTGGCTTTGGGGCGCGAAACGGTTGCGCTCGACGCGTGCGACCATTTCGGGCCGGCGAAAATAGATCGCGCGGCCGCAGCGCAGCGGTTGTCTGCCCTGGACGAAAACGAACTGCTCGTCCGCCCGGGCATCGGCGAGGATCTCGGAGACGGTAGCTAACCGCCGGCCGCGTTCCGATCTCTGCTCGGAGGCGCCGGTCGAGGCGGTGCCGATCTCGAGCGGCTTTGCGCTCTTGCCGCGGTTTTTTGTCTCGGAGCTCAGCACGACGCCATGTTCGCCCAGCGCTTCGGAGACAGCGCGAGCCTGGTCGAGCGAGCTGATCGCGGCGTATGATCGCCAGGAAGCGCTTTCGAACCAGGCGCTCTTGCCGCCATCGCCCCATTGTTCGCGCAGCTGGCCTTCGGACTGATAAAGCATGACCAGCGTGATGCCGTATTTGCGACCGGCATCGCGGGCGCGGGCGAGTGAGGTCATGTAGCCAAGACGGGCGACCTCATCGAGCAGGAAGACGACGCGTCCGCCTGGCAAGACGCCGTCGGCCTCATAGACGGCATTGAGCAGGGATCCGACAACGACACGAGCGAGCGCTGGCGTCGATTCCAGCACCTTCATCGGGATGTTGATAAAGAGGTCAAGCTTGCCGGAAACGAGATCAGCAGTGCGAAAACTGTTGCCCGACAGCAGTTTTGCGTAGGCGGGATTGGCGAGCCATTCGGTCTGCTCGCTCATATTGCCGTAAACACCGGAGAACGTCTCGGCCACCAGTCCCATCAATTGGCCGGCGAGATGGCGGGCGCGATGCGAGGAGGAGTGTTCAAAAATGCGGGCTAGCTCGCCCCGCATTTTTGCCTCCGGCAAGGCGAGCCGTTGCGCCAGAGTGACGAGATTGCGTTTGTCGTCGGACAGATTTTTGTCGAAGACGATGTCGGAAAGCAGGGTCTCGACGATGGCCTTGCCGCGGCCCTCGAAGAAGGCTTTGCCGGAGGTGCCGTGCGGCGCATCACGGGTGGCGGTGTGTTTCTCGCCGCAGATCCAGTCGACAACCGCGCGGATGTCGCCGTCGAAGAGGGGCGAATCTTTTGCCAGCCAGTCGAGCGCATTGAAGGCTCCGGTTCCCTTCATCAGGTCGATTGAGATGACACGCCGGCCCATCGCCGTGCGTGCGCCCGTCAGCATCGGCGCCAGCTCGGAGGAGGGATCGAGGGTGACAATCGACCCGCGCCAGGTGAGCAGTGTCGGCACGCAGACGGAGACGGTTTTGTAGGCGCCCGAACCGGCGAAGACGAGGCCGTGGGTGCCGCCCCAGGAGAGATCAAAGGTGAGTAAAGGCGACTTGCCACCCTTGCCCCATGTTTTTGGATCGCGCGGATCAAACTTTTGTCCGCGCCGGGTCGGCGCATCCTGATCGACGCGGTAGGCTTCGCCGATGACGACGCCGCCACGCGGATTGGCTGGCGACTTGGCCGAACCGCCGAACAGGTTTTGTGACTCGCGAATCTCCATCCAGTCGGCGTGGCCAAAGATATCAGAGGAGGCACGCTCAACCGGCTTGACGCTTTGGGCGTGCAGCGATTTTCCCATCAGCACCCTGACGCCGGCCGTGGTCGCGAGAAAGCCGACAACCCCGGCATAGAAGATGGTCGTGTCCGCTGCGTTCAAAATGGCGGACCAGGCATGGGCTGGCCGGTTGCCGAGCAGTCGTGTCGCTTCCGGCCAGACAGTGAAAACCGTTGCGGCGGCCATGCCCAACACGCCGGCGATAGCAGTGAGGGGCAGCACCATACCGGATCGGCGCACCAGGAGAGCCGCCGCCATTGTGATGGCCGGTCCGAGCAGCGCGATCGATGGCCATGCCGCGTAACCAAGTCTGTAGATTACTGATGCCGGCGACAGACCAGTCCGATACCATTCGAGCAAGGCGTCGCCCCACAGCGTGTGGGCATAGCGCCAGGCGGGATACCAGATGACGAGTGGCAAGATGGCGAAGGCTGCCTTGAACAGCGTCTTGACGAGATCGTACGACAGCCGACCGAACATCTTGTCCCCCGGCGTCAGCGCTATGAGCGTTCAGATTTTCGGCCGCGATCCGGCTCCCGATCGGGCTGCTCGGTGGAATGAATGCGCCGCACGCTGCCGTTCTGCTCGGCGGCAAGTGCCGCGACTGCGTCGTGATCGGCCAGCCCTTCCCAGTGCTGCATGACTTTGCTCCAGCGCAGGCCGGCGCCGCGCAGGCGAGTGGCGAAGGGGGTCGGCAGCGGAGCAGGGAAGGTGATGGTCAACGGTTCGTGCGTTGCGTCCTTGCCGACCGCTTCCCGATCGAGCGCGGTTTTGCCGGTCTTGATCCATTCGGTGAGTTGCGCCTTGTCGCGCACGCCCTCGGCCAGCGACAGCAGCCCGCCATAGAGGGCTGCTTCCTCGAGATCGATCAATCCGGCCCGTTCGATGAGGGTCCCGGCCTCGACGAGGCGGCGGGTGCGCTGCTTGCGCTCGTCCGCCTTGAGCCTAGCTTCCTGTTCGGCGAGTTTGGCCCGCTGCTGCTCCAGGCGGCTCAAGCGTTCGGCAAGCGAGGTGCGGGCCATGGCGAGAATCTCCGTTTTTTCCCGTCCGCCAAGCCCGAAGGGATTGTGCCAGCCGGCGCGAGGCTCTTCAACCCCCTTTTGTATATGCCGGAGGCTGCAACCAAGCTTCCTTGGCGTTTTACGCAGTAAGCATCCTGCCAGAGTGCCAACCGTCTGTCGATTAGCCGATTGATGGTTTTTTGCAGACGCAATATGCATTCTTCGAATGCTTGCTTGCGCCGGCGCGCGAGTGATGGCATCCTGCGGCAATGGCCATCGCTTTCGCCCGTGCCCGTTACATCTCCCGATCCGATGGCGGCAGCGCGGTGCGCTCGGCCGCCTACAACGGCCGCGAGGTGATCAAGGCGCAGCGCACCGGGGAGGTGTTTTACTTCAAGCACCGAGAGGCGCCGGAGCATCACGAGGTGCTGTTGCCGGAAGGGGCGCCGTCAGAGCTGGCCTCGAGCAATGCGCTGTGGAATGCGGCCGAGGCCATGGAAAAACGCAAGGACGCGCAGCTGGCGCGCGAGCTCGTGCTGGCGCTGCCGGCCAATCAAGAGCTTGATCATGACGACCGGGTCGAGCTGGCGCGGTCGTTTGCGCAAGAACATTTTGTCTCAAAGGGGCTGGCGGTGCAGCTGGACGTTCATGCGCCGCATGGGGCGGAGAGCGAGGGCGAGCGGGCCAATTACCATGCGCATTTGTTGATCACGACGCGGCGTCTTGGGGAGGAAGGGTTTGCGGCAAAAAAAGCGCGTGATCTCGATCCCGTCATCAAGCGGGGCGGGGGCCGGGCGATCGTGGCGGAAGGCGAGGCGTGGGGCGCGCTGTGGCGCGATCATCAGAACCGCTATTTTGCCGAACAGGGGCTGTCGATCCGGGTGGATGCGACGAGCGCGGTGCCAGAGGAACACATCGGACCGATCCGCATGCGCACGCCGGGTGCGGAGGCCAATGTGCGGGCCGAGCATATCAGGCGGGCGAACGAAGAAGCGGCGCGCGATCCGGAGCATGTGCTGGCTGTTCTGACGCGCAACCAGGCGAGTTTTTCCGAGTACGATCTCGATCGGCATCTGAAAAAACACATTCTCGATGAGAGCGAACGAGCGGATGTGAAGGGCAAAGTGCTCGGCCGTGACGATGTGCTGGCGCTGCATGACCGGGAGACAGGCGAGAGTGTGGGTCGCTGGACAACGCGGGCGGTGCGCGACCAGGAGGTTTTGGCACTTGCTGATGGACGGCGCGTGGCCGGAGGGTCCCATCGCGATGTTGGGGCAAGGGCGCGCGAGCGGCTCGTGTCCGTGCAGGAACTGCGGCCGGATCAGTTGGCCGCGTTCGATCATGCGACGGGGTCCGGCGGGCTAAGAATAGTCGAAGGCCGGGCCGGGACCGGAAAGAGTTTTGCGCTTGGCTCCATCCGCGAGGCGCATGAAGCGGCCGGCTATCGCGTGGTCGGCCTCGCGCCGACCAATGCGGTGGCGCAGACCATGAAGGAGGACGGGTTTGCCAGAAGCTCGACCGTTCATGCCGAACTGTTCCGGCTGAAGAACGGCCGCGCGCAGTGGGACCGGCGCACTTTGGTCGTGGTCGACGAGGCGGCGATGATGGACGCCAAGGTGACCGGCGAAGTGTTGCGCGAAGCGCGGCTGTCGGGTGCCAAGGTTGTGCTGGCCGGGGACGACCGGCAGCTCGGCTCGATCGAGCGCGGCGGGCTGTTCACCGAGCTGAAGAAAGAGCACGGCTCGTCCGAGATAACCCAGGTGACACGCCAGAAGGTCGACTGGCAGAGAGAGGCGGCACGCGATCTGTCGGACGGTCGCTTCGAAGACGCGCTCCGGGCCTTCGCCCGAAACAAGGCGGTGGTATGGACGTCGAAGCAGGATGAATTGCGAGAAAAACTGGTCGAGCGATGGGCCAAGGATTCTGCTTCCAATCCGTCGGCATCGCGGTTCGTGTTTGCCTATACCAACAAGGATGTCGATGCGCTGAACAAGGATCTGCGCGCGGTCCGTCGCGAGCGTGGTGAGTTGGGTAAGGATTTTGTGTTTACGACCAAGCATGGCGAGGCCGCGTTCGCTGTCGGTGACCGGGTGCAGTTCACGGATACGCTGAAAGGCGCCGGCATCTACAATGGCAACGCCGGGACCATCACCGGCATCGACCGGAATTTTGGCCGCATCAGTGTCTCGCTTGATGCGGCGGCAGGCCGGAAAGGGCGAAAGGTCGAGTGGTCTGCGTCGGAGTTTTCTGGATTCCGGCACGGCTATGCCGGCACCATCTACAAGGGCCAGGGCAAGACGCTCGATCATACCTATCTCATGCACACGCATCACTGGCGTGCCGCCTCGAGCTATGTGGCGCTGACGCGGCAGCGTGAGAGCGCGACGATCTTCGTGGCAACGCAGACGGCGCGGGATTTGCGGCAGCTCGCCCGCCAGATCGGCCGCAACGAGATCAAGGCGGCGTCAGTGGCTTATGCAACGCGCGATGAACTCAGCGCGGAACAACGGGCGAAGTTAGACGAGGGACGGGCGGCGGAGAACGCTCGGCCAGCGTTGCATGTTGGGCAAGCTCAGAATGGCCGGGAAAAGGAGGAGCAGCCGATGGCTTCAGTTGTCGAGGAGGCACGCGCGGGCATGCGTCAGGTAGATCCGCGCACACCGGAAATGCAGCCCGGCGCCATTGCCAACGACGCGGAGAGCCAGCGTCGGCTTGGGCATCGAGGCGCGACGCCTGAGCCCGTCGTGGCGCCGAAGTCAAAAAAGGCAGGAGACAGCGATCGTCGTGGGCCAGCCGATGATCGGGCCGTGGCAGGCAAGACCGAAACTCGGCAGTCTGTTCCAGATGCCAGAAATGAAGAGGGGTCGCCCAGCACCACAGCCGATCGGCCAGCGGACGTGAGGGTGCTGATAGTTGCATTCCAGGATGTGAATGCTGATGACGTGCGCCGCGACAGCTTTGGGCGATCGATTGACGAACGGAGCATCGCCGTCGCTGTCAGTCGCGATGCAGATGTACAGCGCGAGCGCGACGCTCGCTCGATCTATCTGGAGACCGCCTATCGTGATCCGAAAGCGGCAACCCAGCGTCTCGATGACATCATCGCGCGAGACGGGCCGACAAGTGCTGCGCGACGTCTATCGGCGGACACCAGCTTGATCGGCGAGCTGCGGGGCAGGGAAGGGTTCTTCGCTGGCGCCAGGGCGAGGGAAGAGCGGACCGACGCTCAACAGGCCGCCGCCGCGATTGGCCCGAACATTGTCCGGACCGCCGAGTACGAGAACCGGGCAGCACAGGCCTATCGCAGTGATGTGGAAAAGCGGATGAGGGCTGATGCGGTGGAGGTAAGGGATGTTTCGGATCGGGCGAAAGCCGCGCTCGGAAAAATTGCAATGGCCAAGGATGATCGCGAGCGGGCCGAAACCTTCAAGATGGTGTCAGCCGATCAGGTGGTCAGTGGGGAGATCGCCACCTTCAGGAAATCGATTGAAGCCCGTTTCGGTGAAGACGGCGCACGCGAAATCGCTCGTGCGACAGCCTCGGGCAAATCGTTTGAACATCCATCCGTGCCGAAATCCGATCAGGTCAGGTTGGGCGAGGCCGCGGCTCTCTATTCCGCAGCCCGATCTGGTGAAGTCGCGTCCAGACAAGAGGCCGAAACTGAACGTCTTGCAGCGCGAGAGTCTCAGTCGACACGGCTGAAGCAGTAGGGAAGCGCCGGGGGAGGCCGGCTGTCGTTATCCCGTCGGCGTCGCAGGCCGCGGCGAATGACTACTCTCTAAGCAAGGTGGTCGTTCATTGTCACAAGTGGGCCCGGTACAGTTCAGAGCTGCAGATCCGCAATCGGCGAGTTGCCAAAGATGCTCTTGTACTCTCGGCTGAACTGCGAGGGGCTGAGGCCGCGCGATGCACCTTCAGGAGCCGGGCGACCTCGGCCGGCTTGATATCGTCGTTGATGAGCTGTCGCGCATGCGCGACCTGGTCGGGGGAGGGCAGGGGAGGGACCGAACCGCATCCCGCGCGCCCTGGCCGCGATCCGGCGCGGAGCCATCAAATAGCTCAAACTTCGCTAAAGTCGTAGCGAAACCCGCGAACCTCCCAAAGCTCTGACAGGGTCGGGGTTTCTTTCAAAAAACGAAGAACCTTCCGAGCCGCGATCAAATTGTAGGGGAACATTCCAATAGATGAGTGCCCACAATTCAGCCGCACGACCTCAGGTGGAAGATTGCACTTCGCCAGCAACTCAATGAGACGCTCAGAGCCTCCTGGGCGGGCAACCGTATCGTCCTTACCGAGCAAGAACATCAAATCCAGACGAGGACGTGTAAGGCCGAAAAGATGCTTCTCTAGATCGATGAGACCCCAAGCGGTTCTTAGTCCTTCCAGTGATATGGACGGTTCAATACGACGACGTAAGGCCGTCATGGTCTCCGCAGTCCAGACGAGATCAGCAGGGCTTCCCGGCGATACCATGAGAACCGCCTTATCAACCTTCTGCTCTTGGGCAGCAACGAGACCCGCAACAGTGCCACCCAAACACATCCCTACAACCGAGATTTTCTGATAGCCCTGACTATAAAGCCAACGAACAATCTTACGGCCATCTAGGACAGCCTGTCTCATCGACTGGACGGTGCGCCCTAAATTCGCGTTGAAAAGTTTTTCCTCAGAATAGTCATTCGAAGCCCGCCCAAAATGATACGGAAGTGTAGCTTCAATAACCGTTATGCCCTTTCCAGCGAAGTATTTGGAAAATGCCGGATACCGGCTCCGAGCATACCAATGATGAAACACAACAAGCGCATGTTGTTTCAATCCACTGTCGGTAACAACGCATTCAAACGTGTTGTTCGCCTCGTCTTCAGTTGAAATATCAGATTGGAAGGTAACACTATCCGCTCCCTCCCTTAACGGAGCAGCCGGCAATATAGGCGCGAAAAACACCTCGCCTTTGGAAATTTCATTGAAGACCAATTCGTCAGAACCATCATGAAAAAATGGAATCAGCTTATCATGAATACGCCTCTGACGTTCTAATGATCTCAGGATGTGCTTACGATCATAACGGCGCGCTAGATAACGGAACATTTTCTCTCCTTTTTCTTTGCAGGTTGGAAACCTTTCATCATGAAACCAAAGCTGAAATCCCGCCGTACTTCATTCACCAGACAAAGGGGCGGCTGGACATCCCTCCACACTATTTAGCGCTCGATAAAGGGTTGCTCGATGCACGTCGGAATGGGGCTGCCAGGTGCTCCTATGTCTATCCGGCGACTGGCAGGGTACCCCCTCGTGCCATCCGCCAATTTACAAGTTGATTGCGGCGATGGAAGCCCCGGGTTTTAACTGGCCATCTGTCCGCAAGCCAACTCAAGCGCCGCGAAATTTGAGAAGTATGAGGATTGTCCGTCTGGCTGGCAAGCGGTTGGCGCCAACTCCGACCGGCCCGGACTGGGTCAAGAACGGAGCATCTGCCGCATCTCATCCGATAGGCTCACGTTGCCCGTCGTTGTGAAAGACAGCGGCCTCGGCGGGTATCATGGAGACGGATCTCGACAGGTCCAAATCGAAATCGACGGTAAGGTGGTTGCAGCAACAATCCAGACCGCGGGGAACGATCGAGGGCAATCCCTTGGGAATGGCCCCACCTACTACACCTTCCCTCGACCGGTGCGCGGAAATCCCTGGTTCATCGAGTATGATGACGCGAACGGCGTGCGCCAGAAAAGCTGGTTCAATCTCAACATGCCATGAGCCAGGCGATCACGCAGGACGAGGTACTATGGGGTCGTAATTCAGGGAGGTTTGTAATGTTCAAGGCGCTTCTCCTGTCCACTGTGATTTTGAACACAGGCGCAGTGTTGACGGCGGCTGGTCAGAGCGACAAGCCGCGATCAAGCGTGGACAATCCTATGTGGCCCGCTTCACTGAAATGGGACTGCAGGACGGCTGCCAAAATCGTGTGTGAGCGTGATGGCGGTTGCTCAGTGGCTGAGGAGCACACTGGTTTTGTGCTGAATTACGGCAGCAACGAAGCTGAGTTCCCGGCCAGCAATGTCAGGATCAAACGCCACTATCAACAGACCGTGCAGGCAAATCCTTTGCAGCAGGAAGCTAAAGTCGAACTGGCCGACAATCGCGTCTTTGGCTGACGGCCGTGGATGCCAGCCGCACTTATTCGAAAGCGTGGGTCGGCGCACTGAGTGAGTTGAAGGGCGGCGCGGTACTCATGGAATCTGAGGGCGTCTATTGCATGCCGCACAAGTGAGTGCGCCGAGAGAGCAGGCGAGCGAAGCCGATGGTCTGACCTGGGACGCCGACCCCCCCGGGCGTTCCAGAAAAAGTGGGTCATCCCGTCCGGTTTCATTAGACGATGAGACGATCTTGAGTAAGAATGATCTTCTGAAACGGAACGTCGAGTAGGAGTTACTGATGTAGAACTGATCTGCTTGCATATCGATAACCATAAGACTTGCAGCGAGTGTCAGGCATACGTACGTGGGATACTTAAGAAATTTCAACTTCGTCTGATGAAAGTCGCGTAATCTATCTTATGGAACTATAAGGTCTGATTTGAAAAACATTTCGTTAGCCATCGACCACGGAGCAAATTCTTCAAGTTGCGGCAATTACAAAAGCGCCGGATCCGGCCTTTTTTCGAAGTCATGGCTATTGTAAACCGCTGTCGGATCTCCTCGCATCCGTCAGGAGTTCCAGAAACGCCTTTGGGGCGTGATCTGGCGGCCAATCACTCGTGCCGTCGCCGGCGGCGTAGGCTACGACGAGTTCCCAGCAGATCTCCGTTTGCGCAATCGGGGTGATGTGGAGCGTGGAGCGCCGTGCTTCAGCGATGGCTTCCGGAACAAGGGCGATCCCGAGGCCGCGCGCGACCAGTTCCAGGAGCGTTTCAAGGTCGCTAACCTCGAAGACGGTGCGACGCTCTATGCCGGCCTCCAGAAAAGCGCGGTCCACGAGTTTCCGCGTCCCCCACTCCGGCTCGAAATCGACGAATGGTTCGCCTTTCAACGCGGAGAGCGACACCTCGTCACCGCCCGCCAGGTCGTGATCGAGTGCGCAGATCACGACGAGAGATTCACAAGCAATCATGGTTGTCGCGATGCCGACTGGCGGCTCGCATAGAGGCAAAAACGCAAGGTCAATTCGCCCGCTTCTGATCTTCTCCAGAAGATGGGTCGAGCTTCCCTGGCAGAGCCGGACCTCGATACCTGGGTGCTGCGCATGGAACCGCGCGAGCAGCGACGGCAGATCCAGAAAAGCCGGGAGACTCTGCACGGTGCCGATAGTGAGCGTGCCTTGATCCAGTCCCTTTATCGCCGCCACGGTGTCGCGAGCTTCGCGCACCGCTTCAAGTGCCGCTCGCGCCTTGTCGAGGAAGACACGGCCGGTGGTCGTAAGCCGTACCTGTCGCGTACTGCGAATGAAGAGCTGAGCGCCGAGCTCCTCCTCGAGAGCCCGGATGGAAACCGACAGAGCCGATTGGACAATATTCACCCGCTGGGCGGCCCGGGTGAAATGGTTCTCCTCGGCGACCGCCACGAAATGCTGCAACTGGCGCAGTTCCATGATTGCCATCCTATTAAGGCATTAAACTGATCAATAGCATCTCAATTATCCATTGGAAAGATGGACGGAGATTTCTCACGTTGCGTGCACATAGGAGAATGCATCATGGATACGCTTCAACAATCGACATCCCTCGCCAAGGCACTCCCGACCCGCCGCTTGGGTCGCACCGACATGGAGATCACCCGTGTCGGGTTCGGCGCCTGGGCGATCGGCGGAGCCGATTGGGCCGTTGGTTGGGGTGCACAGGACGATGGCGACTCGATCACTGCAATACGGCATGCGGTGGAACGCGGTATCAATTGGATCGACACGGCGGCTATTTACGGCCTCGGCCACTCGGAAGAGGTCGTGCGTCAAGCGCTCGCTGAGATCCCGGCCAATGAGCGGCCTTACGTTTTCAGCAAGTGCGGCCTCATCTGGGACGAAAACGATCGCCAAGCGCTCCCCAGCAAAGTAGGCGCGCCCGCAAGCATCCGCCGCGAGGTGGAAGCCTCGCTGAAGCGCCTCGGGGTTGCGCGCATCGATCTCTACCAGATGCACTGGCCGGCCGAAGATGGCACGCCGCTCGAAGTATATTGGCAAACGCTCCTCGACCTGAAGAAGGAGGGAAAGGTCCGTGCCATCGGCCTTTCAAATCATAGTGCCGCGCAGTTGGACACGGCCCAGAGCCTCGGCCATTGTCGACACGTTGCAGCCGCCGTTCTCCGCGATTCGTCGCGATGTCGCCCAGGCCGAACTGCCCTGGTGCCACGCTCATGAGACTGGCGTCATTGTGTACAGTCCCATGCAATCCGGCCTTCTCACCGGCGGCTTCTCCGTCGCGCGCGCCCGGGCCCTGCCGAAAGACGACTGGCGATCCCGCAATGCGGAATTTTCCGGCGAAAAGCTTACCCGCAACCTGGCGTTCGCCGGTGCCTTAATACCGATCGCCGAGCGTCACAGCACGAGCGTTGCCGC